>NZ_NRDQ01000380.1 GCF_002878455.1 Janthinobacterium sp. AD80 | reverse complement strand
AGTTCGTGCAAAAGGTGTTGCTCGATGGCCGCAATCCCGCCCTGGCCGACGGCATCGCCAGCCTGCTGTCGCGCGAAAAGTCCAGCCTGGCCGCCATCGGCGTGCTGCACCTGGTGGGAACGAAAAGCGTGCCTGAGCTGTTGCGCCAGAAGGGCTTGAAGGTCGAGCGGGTGTATTAGGGTAGCGCTAGCTCAGCCGCGCAACAACCGGCGGCAGAGCAGCTGGAAAAGTCTTCAGGACAAGGTGGACTGACGAAGACAGTACGAATGGTCGGCGAGGAAGGACAACGCTGCCATGGACAGTTTTACCATGGGGAGATAACGGCAGAGTAGATGAAAAGTGTTCAGGGCAAGGCGCCGAGACGAAGACAGTACGCATGGTCGGCGAGGCGAGGCAACGCAGCCATGGACATTTGAATTACGGGGAGATAACGGCAGAGCAGATGGAAAAGTGTTCAGGGCAAGGCGGACTGACGAAGACAGTACGCATGGTCGGCGAGGAAGGACAACGCTGCCATGGACAGTTTTACCATGGGGAGATGACGGCAGAGTAGATGAAAAGTGTTCAGGGCAAGGCGCCGAGACGAAGACAGTAC
>NZ_NRDQ01000038.1 GCF_002878455.1 Janthinobacterium sp. AD80 | reverse complement strand
TGGAGGGCGGCGCGGGGCGCGAGCGCGAGGCCGGCATGCTGCTGGCGGCGGCCGAACGCGTGCGCGAAGGCGGACCGTTCGAGCTGCGCAAGCCGCGCCCGGCCGTGCCGCCAGTCAGCAACGGCAATGTGATCGGCTTTCCTTCCGCCACGGCGCCCGCCGCGCACGAGGCGCCCGACGATCACCTCAAGCACGTGGGCGAGTTGCGCATCAGTCTGCCCCTGTACAACATTTACCTGGCCGAGACGGATGAACTGCTGCGCGTGCTCACGCGCGACTTCGGCGAGTGGCGCCACGAGCAGCGCGCCGTCAGCGGCGAGGCACTGCAAGCCGTGCATACCCTGGCGGGGACGTCGGGCACGGTGGGCTTCCAGTCGCTGCGCGACCTGGCGCACGCGCTGGAGACAACCATAGAAACCGTGGTGCCGCCACTGGCCGGCTTGAGCGATGCCCAGCACGATGTGCTGGAACACGCCACGCAGCGCATCGGGCAAATGCTGCAGGCGTTCGCGCTGGGCGACCTGGCGCCCGCGCAGCCGGACATGATCGAGTCGCTCAATACGCTGTGGCGCGCCCTGACGGCACTGCCGGGCGAGAGCGGGGAAGCGCAACTCGACGCCCTGTTCGCCGCCACCTACGCCAGCATTGTCGGCACGCCGGTGGCGCCTGCCGAAGCGCTGGCGGAAGAGCCGGCTGAAGATCCGGTCGACGCGGTGCCGAGCGAATCGGCAGAGCAATTGGCGGCGGTGCCGATGCCGCAGCTCGAAACCCTGTTCGCGGCCACGTATGCCAGCATCGTCGCCGACGCGCTGCAGCCGGACCTTCCTGCCGCCGCTGCGGAAGCGCCAGTGCCGGACCTGGGCGCCAGCGATGACCTGTTCGACGCCGGCTTCGAGCACGCGCCGCTGCTGGAGCACGCGCTGCCGGAAGCGCTGGTGCCGGCCATCATGCCGGCCGACGCGGCCGCGCTGCTGGCGGCCAGCGCCGGCATCAGCGATGAACTCGATCTGGATCTGCTGTCCGTTTTCCTGGAGGAGGGCGCCGACCTGCTGCCGCAGATCGGCGAAGCGCTGCGCAGCTGGCAGCAGCAGCCGCACGACAGCGGCCAGGCGCAGATGCTGCTGCGCACCCTGCATACGGTGAAGGGCAGCGCGCGCATGGCCGGCGCCATGCGCCTGGGCCAGCATGCGCATGAAATCGAGACGCATATCGAGAATATGCTGCATGCGGGCACCGCCACGCCGCAGGCGTTCGAGGAATTGCTGGCCCATTACGACCATGCGCTGCACCTGTTCGAGCAGTTGCAGCAGCCCCTGCTGCCCTTGCCGGGCATGGAAGACACGCCTGCCGCCGAGCCGAAGGCGGCGCTGGTGCGCGTGCGTGCCGATATCCTCGACCGCCTGGTGAACCAGGCGGGGGAGGTGTCGATCACGCGCTCGAAAATGGAAAACGAGGTGGGCGTGCTGGGCGCTTCGCTGGGCGAGTTTTCCGACAATCTGCAGCGCCTGCGGCGCCAGTTGCGCGAAGTGGAAATGCAGGCCGAATCGCAGATCGCCTCGCGCATGGCCGTGGGCAGCGAACGCGATTTCGATCCGCTCGAATTCGACCGTTTTACGCGCCTGCAGGAACTCACGCGCATGATGGCCGAAAGCGTCAACGACGTGGCGTCCTTCCATGAAAACCTCAGCCACAGCGTGAATGCCGTCGGCGACGACCTGGTGCTGCAGGCGCGCCTGACGCGCGAACTGCAGCGCGACCTGATGCAGATCCGCATGGTGCCGTTTGCCAGCATTGCCGAACGCCTGTTCCGCGTGGCGCGGCAAAGCGCCAAGGAAGTCGACAAGCGCGTCAACCTGGATATTCGCGGCGGTGGCGTGGAAATCGACCGCAGCGTACTGGAACGCATGGCGGCGCCATTCGAACACTTGCTGCGCAATGCCATCGTGCACGGCATCGAACCGCGCGCGGCGCGCCTGGCGGCAAGCAAGAGCGAAACGGGCGAGCTGCTGGTGCAGGTCAGCCAGCAGGGCAATGAGGTGGCGATCGCCTTTTCCGACGACGGCGCGGGCCTGGACCTGGAACGCATCCGCAGCAAGGCGCACAGCGCCGGCCTGCTGTCGCCGGACGCGCCATTGAGCGATGCGCAGGCGGCCGAGCTGATTTTCGCGCCGGGCTTTTCCACCGCCGACAGCCTGACGGAACTGGCGGGCAGGGGCTTCGGCATGGATATCGTGCGCTCCGAGGCGCTGGCCCTGGGCGGGCGCGTGGAAACGCTGACGCAGGCGGGCCAGGGCATGCGTTTCACCATTCATTTGCCGCTGACCCTGGCCGTCACGCAAGTGGTGCTGCTGGCGGCGAACGGCAAGACCTATGCCTTGCCCTCGGTGCTGGTGGAGCAGGTGCTGCACCTGAAAGGCGAGCAGCTGGAGCAGGCGCAGGCGGCCGGGCATATCGAGTCGCACGGCCACGCCCTGGCGCTGCACCATTTGTCGTCCATGCTGGGCGAGGCGCCGGCGGCGCAAGCGGTACAGCGCCATGCGCCCGTACTGCTGCTGAGGAATGGCAATGACCGTCTGGCGCTGCAAGTGGACGATGTGCTGGGCAACCGCGAGGTGGTGGTCAAGCACGTGGGCCCGCAGCTGGCGCGCATGCCCGGCATCGCCGGCGCCACCGTGCTGGGCACGGGCGACATCGTGCTGATCCTCAATCCGGTGGCGCTGGCGCAGCACCTCGAACACCATCCGGAACTGCTGTCGCAATACGCGCTGGCGTCGGGAGAGCAGCGCGCCGCTTCCAGCACGCTGGCCGCGCCGCGCGCCTGCGTCATGGTGGTCGACGATTCACTGACCGTGCGGCGCGTGATGCAGCGCCTGTTCGAGCGCGAAGGCTACCTGGTGCTGCTGGCCAAGGACGGCGTCGAGGCGCTGGAGCAGTTGCATGCGCTGGAGCCAGCGGCCATGCCGGCCTTGCTGCTGGTCGATGTGGAAATGCCGCGCATGGATGGTTTTGACTTGACGCGCAACGTGCGCAGGGACGACAAGACGCGTGCCATCCCCGTCATCATGATCACCTCGCGCAGCGCCGACAAGCACCGCACGCATGCGTTCGAGCTGGGCGTGAACGCGTATTTCGGCAAGCCGTTCCAGGAGGAGGAATTGCTGGCGGAAGTGGGGCGTCTGCTGGGCGCTGGCGTGGCGTAACCGACGCCGACGCCGACGCCAACAATGTTGTCGGATTACGCGCGGCTTTGCCCCGCTAATCCCACCTACGTTATTGTGCGACGGGGCCACCGGCTACCCGATTACCCCACCACCTTCACCACCGCATAGCGCTCCAGCGTTTCCTTGCGCGCCTCGTCGTGCTGCACCAGCGGTTCAGGATAGTCGCGCCCCAGCACAATGTTTTTCTGTTCCAGCAGCATGCGCGGCACCAGCCAGGGCGCGTGGATTTCCTTGTCGCCCAGCGCCTTCAGCTGCGGCAGGTAGCGGCGGATGAAGCGCCCGTTCGCATCGAATTTTTCCGACTGCGTGATGGGGTTGAAGATGCGGAAATACGGCTGCGCGTCGCAGCCAGAGGACGATGCCCATTGCCAGCCGCCGTTGTTCGACGCCAGGTCAAAGTCGTTCAGGTGCAGCGCGAAATACGCTTCGCCACGGCGCCAGTCGATGCCCAGATCCTTGATCAGGAAGCAGGCCGTGACCATGCGCAGGCGGTTGTGCATGTAGCCGGTCTGGTTCAGCTGCGCCATCGCCGCGTCCACCAGCGGATAGCCGGTGCGCCCTTCGCACCAGGCGGCAAAGGCGGCGTCCGCCTCGGGTCCCGTTTCCCAGGCGATGGCGTCGTAGGCGGGCTTGAAGGCGCCGCCTTCCACGTGCGGGTTCTGGTACAAAATCATGGCGTAGAAGTCGCGCCAGATCAGTTCCGCCAGCCACACGGGCGCGCCGTCGCCGCCGCCGCCTCGGTCCATCAGGTCGACGATGGTGCGCACCAGGTAGCGCAGCGAGACGGTGCCGAAGCGCAGGTGCATGGACAGGTACGATGGCCCTTTCAGCGCGGGAAAGTCGCGCGCCACGTCGTAGCGGGCCGCGCGCGGCAGGAAATCCTCGAACAGTTTGCTGGCGCCCGACATGCCGGTCGGAATCGCCAGTTCGGCCAGGTTGCTGGGCTCGAAACCCAGTTCCTCCAGGGACGGCAACGCCGCCGGCGTGCCAGCGCGCGGCGGCGCCAGGCGGGGCCGCGTGCGGCTCGACGTCGAACGGCGCCAGGCAGCCTAGGTTCGGCGCGCATTTTCTTGAGCCATGCATTCTTGTATGGCGTGTAGACGGTGTAGGGTTTCTGCGAGAGGGTCAGCACTTCGTCTTTTTCAAAGATCACCTGATCCTTGAAACTGAACCACAGGCGCGCGTCCTGCGTCAGCGCGGCGGCCACCGTGGCGTCGCGGGCGATGGCTTGCGGTTCGTAGTCGTGGTTGGCAAAGACGGCGTCGGCCTGCAGTTCGGCCGCCAGGCGGGGAATGGCCTCGGCCGCATCGGCGTGCAGCACGATCAGGTCGCCGCCCAGTGCGCGCAGTTCGGCCGCCAGTTCGGCCACGCTGGCGTGGATGAAGTCGACGCGGCGGTCACGCCGCGGCAAGGTGGCCAGGATGGCGCTGTCATAGATAAATACACAATGCACGGCCTGGCTCTGGCGCAGGGCGTGGTGCAGCGCGGCATGATCAAAGGCGCGCAGGTCGCGCCGGAACCATACCAGGGAAGTCTTGATGCTCATTATTTTCGCGTGTTCCGGGTCAAAGATCAGCTATTTTTTGCCGTTCAGGGGGTGTTATGGCCGCTCGCGTCGCGCCTTTGGCGTCGCTGTGGCGGCAATTCAGTGTAAACTAGCAGCTACGTTCGCAGTGCTCATTATGTGCAACAGCGGTGCGACAGCGATTTTGGAATCGATTTTACAATTGATTCCAAAATGGGGCTGTCTGGGAGTGCAATTGCAGTGACATGTGATATTTCGCAATATGCAAGACCGGCATGCGCAGCGAATGTGTGATTGAATTTATAACATAACAAGAATGACGCCTGGCACACAACGGCCCTCCGCCCAAGATTCGCGGCGGGCGCTGGCAGGCGTACGACAGCGGGGTAAGCGAGACTTGCCAGCAAGCCCACAGAGAGAGCATCGCGTATGAAGAAGAGTAAAATCGACCAGACTCTACCAGGACATCGATTGATGCAGGGCGTCGGCGAACCGGCTGCGACCGGTTCCTCCACCCTGAATCTGGCCAACCATTTCCTGATTGCGATGCCGGCGATGCAAGATCCGATCTTCGGCGGTACGGTCGTGTATGTCTGCGAACACAATGAAAACGGCGTGCTGGGCGTCGTCATCAACAAACCCACCGACATGACCATGGAAGTGCTGTTCGAACGCATCGACCTGAAACTGGCGGCCGGCAGCGACACGCCCATCGTCAACGAGCCCATCATGTTTGGCGGCCCGGTGCAGGACGACCGCGGCTTCGTGCTGCATACGCCGGGCGCGCGCTATTCCTCGTCGCTGACGGTGACCGACGAGATCGCCTTTACCACCTCGATCGACGTGCTCGAAGCCGTCGCCAAGGGCGATGGCCCGGAACGCCTGCTGGTCTCGATCGGCTACTCGGGCTGGAGCCCGGGCCAGCTGGAAGAAGAAATCGGCCGCAACGGCTGGCTGACGGTCGGCGCCTCGGCCGACATCCTGTTCGATTTCCCCATCGAACAGCGCTACGTGGCGGCCATCAAATTGCTGGGCATCGACCCCCTGATGCTGGCAAGCGAGGCTGGCCACGCATGAGCGGGGACGCCATCGACACCATCCTCGCCTTCGATTTCGGCCTGAAACGCATCGGCGTGGCCATCGGCAATACCATGATTTGCCAGGCCAAGCCGCTCAGCGTGATCACGGCCACGGCGAACGAGCCGAAGTTTGCCGCCATCGACAGCCTGATCAGGGAGTGGGGCGCCAGCCGCATCGTGGTGGGCTTGCCCAGCCACCCCGATGGCACGGAACATGAAATGAGCGCGCGCTGCCGCCGCTTCGCCAACCAGGTCCACGGCCGCTTCAACCTGCCCGTGGAACTGGTCGACGAACGTTATTCCTCGGCCGTCATCGCCGCCAGGCGCGGTGAAGTCATCGACGACCGCGCCGCCGCCATCATCCTGCAGCAGTATTTTGACGCGAATTATTAATCTGAATTTTGACTCCATTCCTGAATGATTAAGAACTCTATGCCGCATCCTACGAATCCATCCCAACTCGACGCCGAGGCCCTGTACGCAGACTTGCTGCAACAGGTGCAAGGCGGCCTGGCGGGCATTCCCAACGTGGCCATCGTCGGCATCCACTCGGGCGGCGCCTGGCTGGCCGAACGCCTGGCGCGCGACCTGAACCTGCTGGACCGCCTGGGCGTGCTCGATGTCTCGTTCTACCGCGACGACTTCGCCGAGAAGGGCCTGCATGCGGACGTCAAGCCGACGAAGATCGCCTTCGACGTGGCCGGCGCCACCATCCTGCTGGTCGACGACGTGCTGTACACGGGCCGCACCACGCGCGCGGCCATCAACGAACTGTTCGACTATGGCCGTCCGGCGAAGATCATGCTGGCCGCCCTGGTCGACCGCGGCGAGCGCCAGCTGCCGGTGGCCGCCGATTTCGTCGCCGCCTACACTGCCGTGCCGGCGGGCCAGGCCCTGGTCCTGAAGCAAGCCGACGATGGAAAATTCACGCTCACCATAGATACCCACCATGCTTAATCCGCAACTGAATAAACACGGCGAACTGCAACATCTGCTGACGATCGAAGGCTTGCCGAAGTCTATCGTCAACCACATCCTCGACACGGCTTCCTCGTTCGTCGGCATTTCCGCGCGCGACGTGAAGAAGGTGCCGCTGATGCGCGGCAAAAGCGTTTTCAACCTGTTCTTTGAAAACTCCACGCGCACGCGCACCACCTTTGAAATCGCATCAAAAAGACTGTCGGCCGATGTCATCAACCTGAACATCCAGGCCTCGTCGGCCAGCAAGGGCGAGTCCCTGCTCGACACCATCGACAACCTGTCGGCCATGCATGCCGACATGTTCGTCGTGCGCCACGCGCAGTCGGGCGCGCCCTACCTGATCGCCAAGCACCTGATCGATACGAAGCAGCCGCACGTCCACGTCGTCAACGCGGGCGACGGGCGCCACGCGCACCCGACCCAGGGCTTGCTCGACATGTACACGATCCGCCACTACAAGAAGGATTTCACCAACCTGACGGTGGCCATCGTGGGCGATATCCTGCACAGCCGCGTGGCGCGTTCCGACATCCACGCGCTGACCACCCTGGGCGTGCCGGAAGTGCGCGCCATCGGCCCGCACACCCTGCTGCCGGGCGGCCTGGAACAGATGGGCGTGCGCACCTTCACCAACATGGATGAAGGCTTGAAGGGCGTCGACGTGATCATCATGCTGCGCCTGCAAAACGAGCGCATGAGCGGCGCGCTGCTGCCGTCGGCGCAGGAATATTTCAAGAGCTATGGCTTGACGCCCGAACGCCTGGCACTGGCCAAGCCGGACGCCATCGTCATGCATCCGGGCCCGATGAACCGCGGCGTGGAAATCGATTCGGCCGTGGCCGACGGTGCGCAGGCGGTCATCCTGCCGCAGGTGACGTTCGGTATCGCCGTGCGCATGGCGGTGATGAGTATTTTGGCTGGTAATCAGGGCTGATGGCCCAAGGACGAGTATAGCGAGCATGACGACACTACATATCAAGAACGGCCACCTGATCGACCCTGCCAACGGCATCGATGGCTTGCAAGACCTGTTCATCGCCGACGGCAAGGTGCTGGCCGTGGGCAGCGCCCCCGCCGGTTTCACCGCCGACACGACGTTCGACGCGGCCGGCCTGGTGGTTTCCCCCGGCCTGGTCGACCTGTCAGCGCGCCTGCGCGAGCCGGGCTACGAATACAAGGCGACCCTGGAATCGGAATTGCAGGCGGCCCTGCAAGGCGGCGTCACGAGCCTGATCTGCCCGCCTGACACCGACCCCGTGCTCGACGAGCCGGGCCTGGTGGAAATGCTGAAATACCGCGCCAAGACGCAGAACAAGGCGCATGTGCACCCGCTGGGCGCGCTGACCATGGGCTTGAAAGGCCAGTCGCTGACGGAAATGGCGGAACTGACGGAAGCGGGCTGCATCGGCTTCGCGCAGGCGGAAGAGCCGATCGAAGACACCACCGTGCTGCTGCGCGCCATGCAGTATGCGAACACTTTCGGCTACACCGTCTGGCTGCGCCCGCAAGACCCGCATATCGGCCGTGGCGGCATCGCCCACAGCGGCCCGCTGGCCTCGCGCCTGGGCCTGTCCGGCGTGCCGGTGATGTCCGAAACCATCGCGCTGCACACGATCTTTGAACTGATGCGCGCCAGCCGCGCGCGCGTGCACCTGTGCCGCATCTCGTCGGCGGCAGGCCTGGAACTGATCCGCGCCGCCAAGGCCGAAGGCTTGCCCGTCACCTGCGACGTGGGCGCGCACCATGTGCATTTGACGGATGCCGACATCGGCTTCTTCGACCCGAATGCGCGCGTGACGCCGCCGTTCCGCAGCCAGCGCGACCGCGATGCGATCCGCGCCGGCCTGCTCGACGGTACGGTGGACGCCATGTGTTCGGATCACACGCCCGTCGACGATGATGAAAAACTGCTGCCGTTCGGCGAAGCGTCGCCCGGCGCCACGGGCCTGGAACTGCTGCTGTCGCTGGCCCTGAAATGGGCCGACGACTACGCCTTGAACCAGCCGCAAGCGGGCGCCCGTCCGCTGGCGCGTGCCGTGGCCAAGGTCACGTCCGACGCGGCCCGCGTGGCCGGCATCCCGGCCGGCAGCCTGGCCGTGGGCGAAGCGGCCGACATCTGCGTCTTCGATCCCGCCGCGCGCTGGACCGTGTCGTCGGCCTCGCTGGCCAGCCAGGGCAAGCACACGCCTTTCCTCGGCTATGAGCTGAGCGGCATCGTCAAGGCGACCATCGTGGCCGGACAGGTGGCGTTTCAGCGCTGATTTTTTTGTACTGGAGTGAAACTCCAGCATACTGCCGGGGTCAGTCCTTTCAGGAGCGGAATTCGCCCCATTGGGGCGGATTCCCCCGCCGGGTCTGACCCCAGAATTTGCTGTGGGTTTGCTTCTTTATCTGGTGTCATTTGAAACTTCTGCTTACCTACCGCCTCGCGCGCATCGCCATCCACCTGAGCTGCGGCATGGCCAAGAGCGCGGTGCTGTTCCCCTGGCTGGACCTGGAGGGGCGCAACCGGCGCATCCGCCGCTGGTCCACGCAACTGCTCGATATCTGCGGCGTGCAGGTGCAGCAGCCGGCCTGCAGCGTGCCGGCCCTCGACCATGCGATGGTGGTGGCGAACCACGTCTCGTGGCTCGACATCTTTGTCATCAATGCCGTCCACCCTTGCCGTTTCGTCGCCAAGGCGGAAATCCGCGCCTGGCCGATCCTCGGCTGGCTGGCGGGGCGCGCCGGCACCATCTTCATTTCACGCGGCAGCAAGCGCGACCTGCGTTTGATCTTCCAGGGCCTGGTGGACAAGTTGACGGCGGGCGAGCGCATCGCCTTCTTCCCCGAGGGCACGACCGCCGCGCAAGGGCAGATCCTGCCGTTTCACGCCAATCTGTTCGAAGCGGCCATCGACGCGCAAGTGCCGGTGCAGCCGTTCGCGCTCGTGTATGTGGATGACAAGGGGGCCTTGCACCATGCCGTCGATTTCATCGGCGAGATGAGCTTTGCGCAAAGCATGGTGGCGATCCTGAGCGGGCCGCCGATCACGGCGCGTCTGACCTGTCTGGCGCCAGTGGCGACGCACGGCGCGCACCGGCGCGAGCTGGCGGCGGCAACGCAGGCGGAGGTAGCCGCCGCGCTGCCGCTGGACAAGGCAGCCTAATTTTTGACGTGCAGCCAGCGCGCATGCGCGGCGCGGGCCAGGTAGTCGAGGATGAAGCCGAGTATGCCGATCAGCACGATGGCGGCCATCAGTTCCGAGTACGCCAGGCGGTCGCGCGTGTCGAGGATGAAGTAGCCCAGGCCGGCCGAGACGCCCAGCATTTCCGCTGGCACCAGCACGATCCAGATGATGCCGATGGCCAGGCGCACGCCCGTCAAAATGTCGGCCGTGATGCCCGGCAAAATCACCTTGAAGACAATCTCGCTGCGCGTGGCCGACAGGCTGCGCGCCAGCAGCAGCCAGTTCGGGTCGAGCCGCGCCACGCCGGCCGCCGTATTGAGCAAAATCGGCCAGACGGCCGCAAACGCCAGCAGGAAGTACACGGGCGCGTCGCCGACACCGAGCACCATCACGGCTATCGGCATCCACGACAGCGGCGAAATCATGCGCAGCAGCTGGAACAGCGGCATGGCGGCGCCGGAAAAGCTTTTCGACATGGCCACCAGCACGCCCAGCGGCACGCCGATGACGATGGCCAGCCCCAGGCCCACGGCCACCCGCTGCAGGCTCACTACCACATGCAGCCAGATATCCGCGCCGCCCAGCATTTCCTTGAACGCCAGCGCCGTGGGCAGGGGCGCGAAGGCGGTGGCGATCGGCGTGGATTTCTCCAGCGCCGTCACGCCCACGGACCACAACAGCAAGGCACTGGCCAGCCCCACCAGGGGCAGGCCGAACTTCGTAAACAGCTTGCTCGTCATCGTCAAACCGCCACAGTTTCGCTGCGCAGCAGGTTGGCCGGCAAGCCGAAGGCGGCCGGGCCGCCGACTGCCGTAATGGCCTTGCGCACGAAGCGGTCATCGACCAGGTCGCGCGCGGCGAATTTCGGATCGAGGTTGGCCAGGAAGCGCGTGTCGCCTTCCACCTTGGTGCGGCCGATGGCGCGCACCAGTTCTTCCGTGTACGAGGCGAATGGATACGGCTGGAAGTCGATGCGGCGCTGCTGCCAGTTCTTGTGCACGATCAGGCCCTGCTTTTCGTAGCCGGCGTAGTCGCTGGTGGCCAGCACCTTGGTCAGCACTTGCAGCGGATGCGGCGTGTAGCGGTGCTCGCCCACGTTCGACAGCAGCTTGGCCGTGTCGACCTGGTTCGAGCGCGTCCACAGCTGGGCCTTGACGATGGCGTTGGTGACCTTTTGCGCCCATTCCGGACGCGTGTTGATGTCACGCTCGGACAGGAAGGTGACGCAGCACGCATGGTTTTTCCACACATCGCCCGAGAAGCGCAGGATCTTGCCGATGCCGGCGTTTTCCGCCGCCGCATTGAACGGTTCGGCCACGATGTAGCCGGCGATCGACTTGCTGGCCAGGGCGGAGACCATTTCGGCCGGCGCCAGCACGATCAGGTTCACTTCATTCGGCTTGATGGCAGCGTTGCGCGCGCGCGTGACCGGGGTCAAGCCGTTGGCGGACAGGATCTGCTGCAGCAGGATGTTGTGGATCGAGTACCAGAACGGGATGGCGACCGTGCGCCCGCCCAGGTCGGAGACCTTGCTGATCTCGTTGGCCACCGTCAGCGCGGAACCGTTGACGTGGTTCCAGGCGACGACTTTCGCCGGGAATTTGGCGCCGTAGCGCACCCACAGGGTGGCCGGCGACAGCAAATGGATCACGTTGACCTGGCCGGCGACGAAGGCTTCGATGATCTGCGCCCAGCTGCGGAACAGCCGCGGCGTTTCCGCCTGCAAGCCTTCCGCTTCAAACAGCTTGCGCGCATGCGCGACCAGCAGCGGCGTGGCGTCGGTGATCGGTAAATAGCCGATTTTCACCGGCTGATCGTCGCCTTTCGGGCCTTGCTGGGCCATGGCGTCGCCGGCGAACAGCAGGGGCGAGGCGACGCTGGCCGTGGCCAGGGCCGACATGCGCAGGAAGTCGCGCCGCGTCAGGCCGCAGTCGCAATCGGACGAGGCGCAGATGTGCAGGGGTTTGTTTGGGTCTTCGAATGTCATGGGAGAGTTCCGGTCGATTAATTGGAAGCAAAGGCAGGCGCTTGGTCCTGCTTTTGCAGCGCCTGCAGGGCGTCGAGGATGTCCATCTTCAGGGCGATCACATCGGCGCTGTGGCCGATGCGCGGCTGCGCGATGGCAACGGGCCATTCGCGCACGATGTTGCCCGGCTTGCCGCCCATCAGCAAGATGCGGTCGGCCACGAGAATCGCTTCATCGATATCGTGCGTCACGAGCAGCACGGCCGTGTGCCAGCGGTGCACCACGTCCACCAGCAGCGACTGCATCTCGGCGCGCGTGATGGCGTCGAGCGCGGAAAACGGTTCATCGGCGAACAGCAGTTCCGGTTCGCGCGCCAGCGCACGGGCCAGCGCCACGCGCTGCGCCATGCCGCCCGACAGCGCGGACGGATACAGTTTTTCGCGTCCCTTCAGGCCCACCGCTTCAATGGCTTGCGCCACGCGCGCCTGGTGCGCGTCGCGCGTCAGCCTGGGCTGGTGCTTGAAGTCCAGGCCGAAGCCGGCATTGCCCGTGACGTTCAGCCAGGGCAGCAAACTGGCCTGCTGGAAGACGAGGGCGCTGCGCGGGTCCGGCTCGCGCATGGGCGCGTCAAGGAATTGAATATCGCCTGTCGATGGCGGCTGCAAGCCGGCCAGCACGCGCAGCAGGCTGGATTTGCCGCAGCCGCTGCCACCCAGAAGGCAGACGATTTCGCGCTTGCGCACGCCCAGCGAGACGTGCTGGAACACGGGCGCGGCACCCGGATAGGAAAAGCTCAGGTCCTGCGCCTGCAAGGCCCAATCTGCAACGCTCATGCCGACGCTCCCGCCGCCTTGGCCGCTTGCTGGCTGTCGAACAGCTGCAAGGCCGCCTGCAATTGCGTCAGGCTGGGGGTGACGATGGGGATGAACGACGATTCGCGCCAGCGGCGGGCAAAGCCCTGCTGCTCCGCGTTCAGGTAGGCGCGTCCGCCCATGGCTTGCAGTTCCAGCATCAGCGCCTGCTGCAGAATGTCCGCCAGTTGTATGCGCAGGCGGAACATGGCCGGCGCCTGCGTCTTGAAGCGGCCATCGTGCACGCCGTCCAGCAGGGTCGCGACTGCCGCTTCCAGGGTCACTTGCAGCGCTTCGATGCGCGGCGACAGCTGGTTGCGCGAGCCGGCGGAGATCTGCGCCGCTTTGGCCAGGCTGGCGCGCGCCAGGCCGATCGACAGGCCGCATTGCATGCCCAGGAAAGAAGGGCGCACCTGCGGCAGCCAGGCTGGCGCATTGTCGCTGATGATGTCCGCGGCGGGAATGTGTACCTGCGCCAGCTTGACGGAGGCGGTATTGCTGCCGCGCAGGGCGATCAGGTCCAGGTCATCGCTGCGCTGCACGCCTTGCGCGCCGCTATCGAAGGCCACGATGACGGGTGGCGCGCCATCGTCCGGTGCCACGGCAGCCGCCGCCACAAAGCCCGCCTTGCGCAAATTCGTCACCCAGGCCAGGCCGCCGTCGACCAGCAAGCCGTCGGCATGGCGCGCACCCGTGATTTGCAGCTGTTCGATGCCGGACAAGAATTTCATGGCGTTCGACAGGCCGCTGGCGCCGGCCTGCGTGCCGGCCAGCAGGCCGGGCAAGCGGCGCTCGGCCAGCGCCCGATTCTCACTTTGCAGCAGGAATTCGATGAAGCAGCGCTGGCCCCAGAAGACAAAGGCGGCCGTCACGGATTCCTCGGCTACTCTGGCAATGGCGTGGATGGCGTCGCGCACGTCGCCGCCAGCGCCGCCCTGTTCCTGCGGCACGCCGATGCGCAGCAACTGGTCGCCCGCCAGCGCGGGCAGCACGGTTTCAGCCAGCTGCGGCGATTGGTCCAGCTGGTCGGCATGCATGTGCAGCCAGTGATTGAGATGGCCCATGTCAGACGGCGCCGGGCAAATAGGGCGTCAATTGCGGATTGACGGGCGTGCCGGCCAGGCTGTTGGAAAAATTGCACAGGGTGGCCAGGCTGATGCCCAGCACCACTTCCAGCGCCTGCTGTTCGTTGTAGCCGGCGCCCAGGAAGGCTTGATATTCGGCGTCATTGACGGCGCCGCGCGTGGCGATGACGGCCGTGGCGAAAGCGGCGACGGCGTCCAGTTTGACGTCATTCGTCGGCTGGCCATGCTGCAGGGCGCGCACCGTGTCCGGCGTCTGGCCGGCTTTTTTCAGCGAGATGGCGCTATGGCCGGCAATGCAGAAATCGCAGCCGTGGATGCGCGCGGCCGTGATCTGTACCACTTCGCGTTCCATTAACGTCAGGCTGGCGCGCGCATTGATGCCCGAGACAGTCAAATAGGTTTCCAGGGCCAGCGGCGCGTTGGCCAGCACGCCGATCAGGTTGGGCAGGAAGCCATTGTTGGCGATGGCTTTTTCCACGAAGGGGCGGCTGTCGGCCGGCGCGGTATCGAGAGTATGCAGAGTCAGACGGGACATGGGGCACCTTGCTAAGTTAGTAAGTCACTCAGCCATTATATCGGCCATATCGTGCAGGCAACAGACGTGAGCGTCGCCCTTTTGTGCTCGTTCGTCTGCGATTCGGTATTCCTTGATCCCGGCAGGCGATTAGCTGGCCAGCTGGCGCAGGCGCTGGTCGCGGCGATAGGCGCCCGGCTGCTCGCCCGTGACGCGCTTGAAGGCGCGCGTAAAGGCGGCGTGCGAGCGGTAGCCCACCAGTTCGGCCGCCCGCTCCACGGACGCGCCGTCGTGCAGGCGCCGCGCGGCGATCTTCATGCGCAGCAGGAGCAGGAACTGCGCTGGCGAATGGCCGCTGGCGCTGGCGAAATGCTTGCAGAAGCTGGCGCGCGACATGCACGCCGCCTTGGCCATGTTCTCGATCGACCAGTCATCGGCGGGCGCATCGAGCATGCGTTCGAGCAGCGGTGAAAATGCGGGCTGGTGCAGCAGCGACAGCAGGCCGGCCGCCACCTGCTCGCCCTGCGCCACGTGGCGTATCAGGTAAAAGAACAGCAGTTCGACCAGCCGCGAGGTCAAAGGCGACGGCTGTTCCGGATCGCCGCCGGCCTCCGCCAGGATCAGGTCGAACAGTCCGGTGGCGGCGCTGAAGGCGGGCGCGTCGCCGCGTATCAGCAGATACGGCGGGAAGGAATCGACGATCAGCGCGGCGAGGGCGCCGCGAAATTGAAAGAAGCCGCAGGCCAGCGCCGTTGCCGGGCTGCCCGTGGCTGGCTGCAACGGCTGCATGGCTTGCGCGCTCACGGCCTGCAGCGGGTCGCTGTAAGGGCTGAGAAAATGCGGCAGGTCGCGCAGCAGGAAGACGCCATCGCGCGGACCGAGGGCGATCGGCGCCGCGCCATCGAGATGCAGATAGCAATGGCCGTCGAGCACCAGGTGAAAGCTGCCCAGTTCCCGGCCCGCCGTGGAGGCGCGCCAGCGGCCGCAGTACTGGCCTACGTGCAGTACGGCGGTGTCGAGCTGCAGGCTGCCCAGCAGCCAGCGCGCCAGCCTGTCGGTATCAGGATGCATGGAGTGGAAAAGGCAAAAGCTGCATCATACGGTCCGCGCGCGCCAGGGCCAACGACCGATTTCGACTAAGCATATGCCGGCACTGCGGCAGCTTACTGCTTGCCACTGTGCTGCTGGAACGTGGGGCAGTCCACCTGCAGCAGCGAGCGGTCTTCCAGGCAGACGGCGGACAGCTTGCCACCCCAGACGCAGCCGCTATCGAGGCCGATCAGCTGCGGGCGCAGTTGCAGTCCCAGCGCCGACCAGTGGCCGAAGACGACGGTGTCGCTGGCGCTGTGCCGGCCGGGCACCTCGAACCATGGCAGCAGGCCGGAGCCGGGCGGCGCGCTGCCGCTTTCCTTCATCTTGAAGTCCATCACGCCGTCGGCCGTGCAAAAGCGCAGCCGCGTCATGGCATTGATGATGCAGCGCAGGCGGTCGGCGCCCTGCAGCTCATCGCGCCAGGCGGCCGGCTCGTTGCCGTACATGGTGCGCAGGAACGCGACCCAGTCGTCGCTGCACAGCATGGCCGAGACCTCGCCGCTCAGGGCCAGTGCCTGCCGCGCGCTCCATTGCGGCAGCAGGCCCGCGTGCACGAGCAAATGGCCCTGGTGCTGCAGGGCCAGGGGGCGGCAGCGCAGCCAGGCGATGAGTTCTTCGCGGTCGGGCGCGTCGAGGATTTCGGTCAGAGTGTCCGATGCATGCTGCGGGCGGATGCCATTGGCCACGGCCAGCAAATGCAGGTCATGGTTGCCCAGCACGCTGTCAGCCAGGCCTTGCCGCGCCAGCGCGTGCACGTAGCGCAGGGTAGCCAGCGAGGCGGGGCCACGGTTGATCAGGTCGCCCGCGAACAGCAGGCGGTACGGACCGTTCGCCGTGGCCTGGATCTGTTCCACCAGTTCGACGGTTTGTGCATGGCAGCCTTGCAGATCGCCGATAAAGTAGGTTTTCATGTGTCCGGAGGTAAGAATGGAACTACGCGCTGACATTATAAGCATGCCTGCCGCCGGGCGCTGGATATGTACCTGGCGCCTGCCCGATTGCGCGTGCCGGCGTGAAAAGAAAATGCCGTTTACGCTTATCTATGCCCGCCGTGAGACGCATGGTATTTCCGCCTGTTGGATAATCATTTATTTAATTTTGGGATAAAGTCCTGCGTATTGAGCGCGCCAGGGCTTGCCGCTTTATACGCATATAGCGAGATCCGCAGCACGTTTATTTATTATCAAGCTTATCTGCCGTCATAATCTTCATTTAATCTTAATGTTGAGCGGCTAAATAATGCGCTAAATGTCAATGGCAGACGATCGATTATGCATGCAATGCGCAGATATTTTTGCAATGTAGTATATTTCACGGGATTTTATTATTTAAATGAATGTAAAGGATGTAAATGATGGATCTGTCGACGATGACGATGCTGGAATTGCGCAAGCTGGAAGATAATGTGAAGCAGGAATTGAATAGCCGCGAGCGCGAAGATTTGAACAAGGCACGCGAACAGATCATGGCGATCGCACAGCAGGCCGGCATTCCGCTGAAACAGCTGATACTCGATGGCTTGCATCCGCGCACGGGTAAAGTCGCGGTGCGTTACCGTCATCCGGACAATGCTACTGAGCAATGGACAGGACGTGGACGCCAGCCTCTGTGGGTCAAGCAGTGGGTGGAATCGGGCAAGTCGATCGATCTGCTGCGCGTATAATTCGGTATACTCTTGGCGCTGTAGCAAGCTTTCCGCTTGTTGCGCACCATGCCTTGTTCCCACTTTATACCGTCCACACCATGCTTCCACTGTCAAGATCGATCTTCAAGGCCTACGATATTCGCGGCATCATCGCTAAAACACTGGATGCCAGCGTGGCGCACAAGATCGGACAGGCATTTGGCAGGGCAGCGCTGGAGAAGGGCGAGCAGCGCGTCGTGATCGGCCGCGACGGCCGCCTGTCGGGCCCCGAATTGACGGCGGCGCTGGCACAGGGCCTGCAGGCCGCCGGCGTCGACGTGATCGATTTGGGCGTGGTGGCCACGCCGATGGTGTACTTCGGCACGAACGTGCTCGACACGCGTTCCGGCATCATGGTCACGGGTAGCCACAATCCGCCCGACTATAACGGCTTCAAGATGGTGCTGGCCGGTGAAGCGATTCACGGTGAAGCGATCCAGGCGCTGTACCACAGCATCGTCGCGCACGACGGCAGCGCCAGCGCCAACCCGGGCAGCTATGTCACGCACGATATCCGCGCCGCCTACCTGGAGCGCATCCTGGGCGACGTCAAGCTGGCGCGCCCGATCAAGATCGCCGTCGATTGCGGCAATGGCGTGGCCGGCGCCTTCGCGGGCGACCTGTTCCGCGGCATGGGCTGCGAGGTCATCGAATTGTTCTGCGAAGTCGATGGCAACTTCCCGAACCACCATCCCGATCCGGCGCATCCGGAAAACCTGCAGGACCTGATCCGCTGCCTGGCCGAGACGGACGCCGAAATCGGCATCGCCTTCGACGGCGACGGCGACCGCCTGGGCGTGGTGACCAAGGATGGCCAGATCATCTACCCTGACCGCCAGATGATGCTGTTCGCCGCCGACGTGCTGACCCGCCACCCTGGCGCGCAAATCCTGTACGACGTGAAATGCACGCGCCACCTGGCGCCGTGGATCAGCAAGCATGGCGGCGTGCCGCTGATGTACAAGACGGGCCACTCGCTGGTGAAAGCCAAACTGCGCGAAACGGGGGCGCCGCTGGGTGGCGAAATGAGCGGCCATATCTTCTTCAAGGACCGCTGGTACGGTTTCGATGACGGCCTGTATTCGGCCGCGCGCCTGCTGGAAATCCTCACGCATGAAGCCGATCCATCTGCCTTGCTCAATTCCCTGCCGCAGTCCGACAGCACGCCCGAACTTCACCTGGACCTGAAGGAAGGCGAGAACGTCGCGCTGATGGACATGCTGCGCCGCGACGCCGTTTTCCCCGGCAACGAACAGATCATCACCATCGACGGCCTGCGCGTGGAATACGCGGACGGCTTCGGCCTGGCCCGTGCTTCGAACACCACGCCGGTGATCGTCATGCGCTTCGAGGCGGAAACGCCGGCGGCGCTGGCGCGCATCCAGGCGCAGTTCAAGCGCGTGATCCTGGCTGCCAAGCCTGATGCCGCCCTGCCATTCTGACGCCATGACCGACCGACTGGCGGCGCAAGCGCCCTTGAACATTCTGCTGGTGCGCGTTTCCTCCTTGGGCGACGTGCTGCATAACCTGCCCATGGTGGCGGACATCGCCCGCCATTTTCCTGATGCGACCATCGACTGGGTGGTCGAGGAGGGTTATACCAGCCTGGTGCGCCTGAATCCGCGCGTGGGTACCATCTTCCCGTTCGCGCTGCGGCGCTGGCGCAAGAGCCTGGGCAAGAAAGAGACGCGCGCGGAAATCGCCGCCTTCTTCCGCCGCCTGCGCCAGACCCGCTACGATTATGTATTCGATACCCAGGGCTTGCTGAAGACGGGCATCATCATGGGCGCCGCGCGTCTGGCGCCGGGCGGGCAGAAAGTCGGCCTGGCCAATGGCAGCGAAGGCTCCGGCTACGAGGGCATCTCGCGCCTGTTCCATACCAAAAGCATTCCCCTCGATCCGCGCACGCATGCGGTAGCGCGTGGCCGCCTGGTGGCCGCCGCCGCACTGGGCTACACCGTCGATACGCCGGCCGATTTCGGCTTGCCGGAAGTATCAGGCAGCGAACCGCGCCCGGACTGGATGGGCGAAGAACCCTATTGCGTGTATTTCCACGGCACCGCGCGCGACGCCAAGAAATGGGCGCCGCAGAACTGGATCGCGCTGGGCCAGGCGCTGGCGCCCATGCCGATACTGCTGCCGTGGGGTTCGCCCAAGGAAAAGGCGGAAGCGGAACAACTGGCGGCCGGCCTGCCGAACGCGCGCGTGCTGCCGAAACTGTCGATGAGCGACGCTACCTTGCTGGCGCGCCACGCGGCGCTGGTGGTCGGCGTCGATACGGGCCTCACGCATATCGCCGCCGCATTCGTGCGTCCGACGGTTGAAATCTACGCCGATTCGCCGCTGTGGAAGACGGAAGGCAACTGGTCGCCGAAGATCATCAACCTTGGCGATAAAGGCGCGCCGCCCGGCGTGCCGGAAGTGCTGGCCGCGGCGCAGCGGCTGCTGGCCGACTATCCTCCCGCCTGACTTTCACATTCAATAATCATGCGACTTCTTTATACCCTCGCCTGGTGGCTGGCCTTGCCCCTGGTGCTGGCGCGCCTGTGGCTGCGCGGACGCCAGGAACCCGGCTACCGCCAGCACTGGGGCGAGCGCCTGGGCTTTTACGCCCGCCAGTCCAGGTCCCCGATGCCGACGCTGTGGCTGCACGCCGTCTCCGTTGGCGAGACGCGCGCGGCCGAACCACTGGTCGATGCGCTGCTGGCGCAATGGCCCGATTGCCGCATCGTCCTCACGCACATGACGCCGACTGGGCGCGCCACCGGCAAGGCGCTGTTCGCCAAACACGGCGCACGCCTGGTGCAAAGCTACCTGCCTTACGACACGGGTGCCATGCCGGCCAATTTCCTTCGCCATTTCGCGCCGCGGATCTGCATCCTGATGGAGACGGAAGTGTGGCCGAATCTGATCCACCAGTGCAATCGCTACAAAGTGCCCGTGGTGCTGGCCAATGCGCGCCTGTCGCAGCGTTCGCTGGGCAAGGCGCAGCGCCTGGGCAAGCTGATTGCCGATGCGGCGCGCGGCATCACCCTGGTGGCGGCGCAGACGCAGGACGACGCCGATCGCGTGCGCCAGCTGGGCGTGCGTGACGTGGTGGTCACTGGCAGCATCAAGTTCGACGTTGTCGTGCCCGGGGCGGCGCTGGCGACGGGCGCCTTGCTGCGCAGCGCGATAGGCTCCCGTCCTGTGCTGCTGTGCGCCAGCACGCGCGAAGGGGAAGAGCCGCTGATCCTCGACGCCTGGCTGCGCGCCAGCCTGCCGGCCAATGCCTTGCTGCTGATCGTGCCGCGCCATCCGCAACGTTTCGACGAGGTGGAAAAATTGATCGCGGCGCATGGCCTGGCCGTGCAGCGCAGGTCGGGCTTGGGCCAGGATAGCGTCGTGGCGGCGGCCACGCAAGTGCTGCTGGGCGATTCGATGGGCGAGATGTTTGCGTATTACGCGGCGTGCGATTGCGCTTTTGTGGGCGGCAGCCTGCTGCCGCTGGGCGGACAGAACCTGATCGAGCCGGCCGCCCTGGGCAAACCTGTGCTGATCGGCCCGCACACCTTCAATTTCGCGCTGGTGACGGAACAGGCAATTGCCGCCGGCGGCGCCGCGCTGGTAGCGGACGCCGATGCCCTGATGGCGCAGGGGGCGGCATTGCTGCAGGATCCTGCGGAGCTGGCGTCGATGGGCCAAAAGGCGCTGGCGTTTGCCAACCAGCACCGGGGCGCCACGCCGCGCACCGTCGCGGCCATCAAGCCTTTGCTGCCGTGATGGCGCGCGGCCAACAATGGCGTCGGATTACGCGCGCTGCGCTAATCCGATCTACGTGACTGTAGGTCGGATTAGCTCGTAGAGCGTAATCCGACAAGCGCCTACGTGAACAGCACAGGCAACTCCTGCGAGCGCTTTCTGAGCGCCTGCTTGGCGCCATCGTAATCGGGATAGATCGATTCCACGGTGGCCCAGAAACGGGGGCTGTGGTTCATTTCCAGCAGGTGCGACAGCTCATGCGCCACCACGTAGTCGACCAGCGGCAGGGCGAAGTGGATCAAACGCCAGTTCAGGCGGATCTTGCGCTCGATGGTGCAGCTGCCCCAGCGCGTGCCGGCTGACGACAGCGACAGCGAATCGTAGCGCACGCCCAGCTTGTCCGCATACAGGTCCAGCCGCGCCTCGAACAGCTGGCGCGCCTCGTGCTGGAACCAGGCCTTTACTTTTTCCTTCAGCTGCTGTTCCGTGCCCGCTGGCGTGACCCACACATGCAGTTCATTCGTCTCGCGCTGGAAGCTGGCGCGATGGCGCGGCGCCTGGTGCAATCGCAAGGTGATCTCGCCTCCGAGGTAGGGCAGCATGGCGCCGTCGACCCAGGCCACGGGCGGACGCTGCTGGCGCTGCACCTTGCGCTCGCCCCGCTCCAGCAGTTTCGAGACGATCCAGCCCTGCTTAGCGCGGATGGCGTTGTCGATTTCAGCCAGGGTGACGCGCTTGGGCGCCGTCACGCGCAAGCCGTTATCGTCGATCATGAAGCCGATGGAGCGGCGCGTGGAGCGGCGCAGGGCGAATTCGACCAGGTGGCTGCCCAGCTGCAGCTGGCGCAGCGGCGGGCCATCGGCGCTGCGTGGCGGTGAGGGAAGGACAGGGGGGGCGGGAGGCGTAACAGGCGCCGGTGGCGGCGCCAGGGGAACTACAGGCTTCGCCTCCACGGGCGGCGCTGGCGGTGCCGTGGGGCGCACCGCCGGGGGCGTGCTGGTCGAGACGTCATGCGCGAACAAATCCAGTTGCTGGTCGCCGACCTTGATGGTCTTCATCTGCTGGCGCAGGGTCGGCTCCTGGATGACCGCGCTGATGCCGTCTAGCCAGCGTTGTAGGCGTGAGGCGAAATGACGCGCATTTCTGATTCTATCCAATTTTCCACCTGTTGCATCATGCTGTCCGGGGTTTGCCCTTCCGGCGAAATCGGTTTGCCGATCGAGACGGTGATCAGTCCGGGGCGTTTGAGGAATGACTGCTTGGGCCAGCACTCGCCTGAATTATGCGCGATCGGCACCACCACGGCGCCGGTAGCGATGGCCAGGCGCGTGCCGCCGCTCTTGTACTTGCCCGCCTGGCCCACGGGAATGCGGGTACCTTCAGGGAACATGATAATCCATTGGCCATCGGCCAGTCGGCGCTTGCCATGCGCCACCACGCTCTTGAACGCATGCTTGCCCTGCTTGCGGTCGATGGGGATCATGCGCAGCAGCGCCATGGCCCAGCCGAAGAACGGGATGTACAGGATCTCCTTCTTGAACACATACACGAGCGGGCGTGGCAGGCTGGGAAGCAAAAAGATGGTTTCCCATGCCGACTGGTGTTTCGACAGCACGATGGCCGGCGCATCGGGGAAGTTCTCCGCGCCCTTGACTTCATAGCGGATGCCGCAAATGACCTTGGCACACCACAGGATAAACACGTTCCAGCGCGAGGTGACCCAATAGCGCTTGTTGTAGCTCAATGGCGCGGCAAAAAAGCACACGCAGGCCCAGACGATGGTGGCCACGATCATGATGGTCATGAACAGCAGGGATCGCAGGAACAGGGAAATATTACGCAATGCGGTTCTCCGAAGATTAAATACTCAATGCCACGCTGGGCGCCGGTACCGCCGGCGCCTTGAGCAGGTGGCTGACCACGGCGACCAGGTCGGGGAAGACCTGGGTGCCGGGCGGCAGGCCGCCCGTCTCGTTGGTCTTTTCGCCCTTGCCCGTCAGGACCAGGTAGGGCACGCAGCCGCTGATGAAGCCTGCCTGCAGGTCGCGCAGCGAATCGCCGACCGTGGGCACGCCTTTCAGGCTGGTGTTGTAGCGCTGCGAAATTTCATGGAACATGCCCGGTTTCGGCTTGCGGCAGTCGCAGTTATCCGCGCCCGCATGCGGGCAAAAGAAAATGGCATCGATGTCGGCGCCGACCTGCTGCGCCAAGGTATGCATCTTCTGGTGGATCGCGTTCAAGACCGTCATGTCGAAGTATTCGCGCGCGATGCCCGACTGGTTAGAGGCGATGACGACGCGATAACCAGCCTGATTCAGGCGGGCGATCGCTTCGAGCGAACCGGGAATCGGCAGCCATTCCGCAGGCGACTTGATGAAATCCGGCGAGTCATGATTGATGACGCCGTCGCGGTCAAGAATTATCAGTTTCAGCGCCGGAATACCCATTACGCCGCCAGCTTGGAAATATCGGCCACGCGGTTCATCATGCCGTGCAAGGACGACAGCAAGGCCAGGCGGTTGTTGCGCAAGGCGACATCCTCGGCCATCACCATCACGTCGTTGAAGAAGCCGTCGACATCGTCGCGCAGCTGCGCCAGGGTTTGCAGCGTGCTGGTGAAGTCGCCCTTGGCAAAGGCGGCGTCGACTTCCGGCTGCACGCGCGAGACGGCGGCGGCGAGTTTTTTCTCCGCCTCGTCCTGCAGCAGCGCCACGTTGACGCCGCCGGCGGCGACCTGGCTCACGGCTTCCTCGTTCTTTTTCAGGATATTCGTGATGCGCTTGTTGGCCGCGGCCAGCGATGCGCTTTCCGGCAGGGCGGCAAACGCCTGCACGGCTTCCAGGCGCTGCACGATGTCGTCCAGGCGGTCGGGATTCTGTGCCACGATGGCTTCGATTTCATTCGGCGAGAAACCGCGCTCGCGCAGGATGCCGCGCAGGCGGTCGAGCATGAAGGTGGTCACGTCCGCCACCGGGTCCTTGAAGCCGGGCACGGCTGCGAACTGCGCGGCGGCATCCGCCAGCAAGCCCTGGATCGACAGGGGCAAGCGTTTCTCCAGCAGCATGCGCAGCACGCCTAGCGCGTGGCGGCGCAGCGCGAACGGGTCCTTGTCGCCCGTCGGCGCCAGGCCGATGGCCCAGATGCCAACCAGGGTTTCGAGCTTGTCGGCCAGCGCCACAGCGGTGCCGGTGGCGGTCGATGGCAGGCTGTCGCCGGCAAAGCGCGGCTGGTAATGTTCGGAGGCGGCCAGCGCCACTTCTTCCGCTTCGCCGTCATGGCGCGCGTAATACGTGCCCATGATGCCTTGCAGTTCTGGGAATTCACCCACCATGTCGGTCAGCAGGTCGGCCTTGGCCAGCAGGGCGCCGCGTTCGGCCAGCGCCACGTCGTACTGCAGCTTGGCGGCGATGGCGCCGGCCAGCGACTTGACGCGCTCTGTGCGGGCAGCTTGCGTGCCCAGCTTGTTGTGGTAGACCACATTGGCCAGCAGCGGCAGGCGCGATGCCAGGGTTTTCTTCTTGTCTTGCTCGAAGAAGAACTTGGCGTCGGACAGGCGCGGGCGCACGACGCGCTCGTTGCCGCCGATGATGTGCTCTGGCGTGTCCGTCTCGATGTTCGAGACGATCAAAAAGCGCGAGCGCAGCTTGCCTTCGCTGTCCGTCAGCGCAAAGTATTTCTGGTTCGTCTGCATGGTCAGGATCAGGCACTCCTGCGGCACGGCCAGGAATTCTTCCTCGAAGTGGCATTCGTACACCACCGGCCATTCGACCAGGGCGGTCACTTCATCGAGCAGCGCTTCGGGCATCAGCACCTGGTCGGCACCGGCCTTGTCCAGCAACTGGGCGCGGATGCGTTCCTTGCGTTCCTCGTTGCTGGCGATGACGCTGGCGTTGAGGATCAGCGAGGGCGCATAGTTTTCCGCGTGCGCGATGGCGATCGGTTCGCCGTCCGTCAGGAAGCGGTGGCCCAGGGTGCTGCGGCCGGCCGTCAGTCCCAGCAGGGTCAAAGGCAGGATATTGATGCCGTGCAGGGCGATCAGGCTGTGGGCCGGGCGCACGAATTGCACGGTGGTGCCGTCCGGGCGCTGATAGCTCATCAGCTTTGGAATCGGCAGCTTGGCGCAAGATTCCGTCAATGCCGCCTGCGCGCCGACGGCCAGCTGGCTGCCCGGCGCCGTGTAGGTGTAGAAGAAGCTTTCGGCCTTGCCGTCGGCGGCGCGTTCCAGCTCGGCCACCGTCAGGTCGGGGAAGCCCAGCGCGGCCAGTTTCTTGGCCAGCGGCGGCGTGCCGTTGCCGTTCGCGTCCAGCGCCACGGAGACGGGCAGGACTTTTTCGCGGATCGATTTGTCGGGCGAGACTTCGCGCACGTTGGTGATGGAGACGGCCAGGCGGCGCGGCGAGGCGTAGCTGGTGGCGACGCTGTCGGCTTCGAGGAAGTCGCGCGCTTTCAGGCCGTTGACGATGCCGGCCGTGAAGGCGGCGCCCAGTTTGGCCAGCGCTTTCGGCGGCAGTTCTTCGGTCAGCAGTTCGATGAGCAGTGTTTGGTTCATGGTGTTCTTGTCAGGTACGGCGGTATGGAGGCTCGAATTAGGCGGCGGTTTGCTCTGCGGCGGGCAGCATCGGGAAGCCGAGGCGCTCGCGCGAGTCGTAATACGCTTGCGCCACCAGGCGCGACAGGGTGCGTACGCGGCCGATATAGGCGGCACGTTCCGTCACCGAGATGGCGCCGCGCGCATCCAACATATTGAAGCTGTGCGACGCCTTCATGATCTTCTCGTAGGCGGGCAGGGTCAGCTGCAGTTCGATCAGGCGCTTGGCTTCCGCCTCGTAGTTGCCGAACTGTTCGAACAGCAGGTCCGTATTCGCGTGCTCGAAGTTGTAGGTCGACTGCTCCACCTCGTTCTGGTGGAAGACGTCGCCGTAGGTCAGTTTCTTCGTGGTGCCGTTCTCTTCCCACTCGGTCCACACCAGGTCATACACGTTTTCCACGCCTTGCAGATACATGGCCAGGCGTTCGATGCCGTAGGTGATCTCGCCCAGCACGGGCTTGCAATCGAGGCCGCCCACTTGCTGGAAATAGGTGAACTGCGTCACTTCCATGCCGTTCAGCCAGACTTCCCAGCCCAGGCCCCAGGCGCCCAGGGTCGGGCTTTCCCAGTCGTCTTCGACGAAGCGCACGTCATTCTGTTTCAAGTCCAGGCCCAGCGCGGCCAGCGAACCCAGATACAGGTCGAGGATGTTTTCCGGCGCCGGCTTCAAGACCACCTGGTACTGGTAGTAGTGCTGCATGCGGTTCGGGTTTTCGCCATAGCGGCCATCTTTCGGACGGCGCGACGGCTGCACATACGCGGCGCGCCAGGGCTCCGGACCGATCGCGCGCAGGAAGGTGCCGGTGTGGAAGGTGCCGGCGCCGACTTCCATGTCGTAAGGCTGGAGCAGGGCGCAACCTTGCTTGTCCCAATAGGTTTGCAAGGTCAGGATAATTTGTTGAAATGTGAGCATCGTATGAGTTCGCCGCGCGGACAGGCTGCGCTTTGTTAAGGTTTGCTTGAAGCCCGGACGCATGCTTGGCAGCGCGTCCGGGCCGGGGTTTTGCTAATTTTAGCGGTTTTTACGGGCCCACTGTGACTCTTCGGGCAATATCGGCCGCTTATTGCTGCGCGGCGCGGCCACGGCGGGCGGCGCGCGACAGCAGGAAGGCCGTCAGCAGGGCCAGCGCGGCCAGGGCCAGCATCAGTTTGTTGCCATACAGAATGTATGGCGTCATGCCGCCCATGCCCTGCACCTTGGCCGCCAGGGTGGCTTGCTGTTCCGGCGGCAGCAGGCTTTGCACCACGCCCTTGCCGTCGATGATGGCGGTGGCGCCCGTGTTCGTCGAGCGCAGCATCGGGCGGCCCGTTTCCAGGCTGCGCATCTGCGAAATCTGCAGGTGCTGCGGGATGGCGATGGAATCGCCAAACCAGGCCAGGTTCGAGATATTCAGCAGCACCGATGCCGACTGCTTGCCATGGCGGTGGGCGCTGGCCAACTGGCCGGCGATTTCCTCGCCAAACAAGTCTTCATAGCAGATATTCGGCAGCACCAGCTGGTCGCGCACCTGGAGCGGCGCCTGCACCGCGGCGCCACGGCCCATGTCGCCCAGCGGGATGGCCATCATGGCGACAAACCAGTGCAGGCCGGGCGGCACGAATTCGCCGAACGGCACCAGGTGCTGCTTGCGGTACTGGTAGTACGGTCCCGGCGTGCTGCCGGGCGTGATGCCCACGGCCGCATTGTAGAAGCGCTGCTGTTCGTCGAGCACGGGCATGCCGACCAGGATCGTGCTGCCCGTCTGCTGCGCATACGTCGCCAGGTTATCCAGATAGCCGGGCGGCAGCTGGTGCGGCAGCACGGTGACGGCCGTTTCCGGCGTGGCGATCAAATCGGCCGGCGCGCTGGTGATGGCGCTCTGGTACATCTGCAGGGCGCCCAACACGAAGCCGGGATCGAATTTCTGCTGCTGCGGCACGTTCCCCTGCAGCAGGCGCACCGTGATCGGGCGTCCCACCGGGTGCGTCCAGGCCACGTACTGCAAGCCGATGCCGGCCGCGTACAGGGCGATCACGCCGCCCAGCGCAAACCAGCGCGTGCGATGTGTGAGCAGCAGCAGGGCGCCGGCCGACAGCGCCGCCAGCCAGCCCAGGCCATACGATCCGACGATGGGCGCATAGCCGGCCAGCGGGCTGGCATTGTGGGCGTAGCCGGTGGCCAGCCACGGGAAGCCCGTAAACAGCCAGCCGCGCGTCCATTCGAACAGCGTCCAGGTGGCGGGCAGCACCAGCAGGGTCATGGCAGGCAGCGAGAGTACCCAGCGCTGGCGCAGCCAGGCGGCCAGGCCCATGGCCAGGGCCACATAGATGGCCATCAGGAGGGCCAGCAAGGCCACGGCGATGGCGGCGAGCGGGGCGGCCATGTCGCCATAGCGGTGCATGGAGATGTACAGCCAGTGCGTGCCGGCCGCGCACCAGCCAAAGCCATAGGCCCAGCCGATCAGCGCGCCGCCCTTGACGCTGGACGAACGCAGCACCTGGTAGAACAGCACGCCCAGGCTGAGGATTTGCAGCGGCCAGTAGCCGAAAGGGGCGAACGCCAGCACCGCGACGGCGCCGGCGATGGCGGCAGTCAGCATGCGCGCCCACGTGCTGCGGGGCGGTCTGGCGGGGCGTGGGGCGGCGCGTCTGAAACGCATCTACAGCACGCGCATGTCAGAGTTCCAGTTCCGGCACGTTGGGCAGGCGCTCGACGAGCAGCACGTGCACCTGGCGCGCATCGGCGCGCAGTACCTCGAAACGCAGATTGCCCAGGTCGAAAATATCGCCCTTGTGCGCCATGCGGCCCAGGTACTTCGAAACCAGGCCGCCGATGGTGTCGACGTCGTCGTCCACCAGATGGCTGCCCACTTCTTCGTTGAACTGTTCGATCTCGGTCAGCGCCTTGACGCGCCAGCGGGGGCCGAACTGGCCTTCCTTGAGCGAGAGGATATTGTCCTCGGCTTCGTCGAAGTCGTATTCGTCCTCGATATCGCCGACGATCTGTTCCAGCACGTCTTCAATGGTGATCAGGCCGGCGACACCGCTGTATTCATCGACAACGATGGCCATGTGATTGTGGTTGGCGCGGAAATCGCGCAGCAGCACATTCAGGCGTTTCGATTCGGGGATGAAGATGGCGGGGCGCAGCATGTCGCGCACGTCGAAAGTTTCTTCGGCGTAATAACGCAGCAAGTCTTTCGCCAGCAGGATGCCGATAACCTTGTCGCGTTCGCCTTCGATCGCGGGGAAGCGCGAGTGGGCGGTGGACAGGACTTCCGGCATCCATTCCTCGATCGGCTTGCTGATGTCGATGACATCCATCTGCGAACGGGGAATCATGATGTCGCGCGCGCAAAGATCCGATACCTGGAACACGCCTTCGATCATCGACAGGGCGTCGGCGTCGATCAGCTTGCGTTCGTGCGCATCGTGTAGAACATCGAGCAATTCTGCACGGTTCTCTGGCTCGGGGGAAATGAGTGCGGTCAGGCGTTCAAACAGTGACCGGTGGGGCTTGACGTCAGTTCTGACGCCACTAGGGTGCTCGGGCATAGGAGGCGTGAGCCGTTGTTGCGAAGGCTTATAGGATACACCAAAAGTGGGGGCGCACCCGATTTCCCCGCTTTTGATGCAAATTTAATACGTTGAAGTGCGCCGTTGAACGATGTTTCAGCTGTCCTTGCCCAGCACGCGCGCGCGCAAGGCTGCCACATCGGCCTGCCAGTCGGCGAAATGCTCGCTGTCCTGCCACAGCTGGCGCAGTTCCGACGTTTCGGCCGTGATGCGCTCGAAGGCCAGGCGGGCTTTTTCCAGCAGCGGCGGCGTGACTTTCTTCTTGCAGGCGGCCACCCATTCGTCCACTTCGGCCGTGGCGGGGTCGTCTTCGCCCGGCTGGCCCTGCAGGCGCGCGATCACTTCCAGCGCAGCCAGCGCTTCGGCGGCGAACGGCGCTTCGAGTTCCGCCTCCGTGCTGTCGATGACGTTGTCGAGGGTGGTCTCGACCAGTTCCAGGGTTTTATATTCGTGCAGATCCTGCGCCCAATCCATGGCGTAGTCGTTGCCGAAGGCGTCGGTGGCCCAAGTGCCCATTGTGTGTCCTTGTTGCGATGTGTGGTTGATGGCGCTATTGTGACATGTGCGGTGTTGTCGGGTTACGGCGTGCCGCCTGACCCGACCTGCGACTCCGCTGACGTTGTTGGGTGTTGTTGGGTGTTGTCGGGTTACGCCCTGCGGGCTACCCAGACCTCCCCCGGCCTGCCCGGTCTGCGGGGTTTATTTTTGGTCCGCGTAGGGATCGCTGATACCGAGTTTCGCCAGGATTTCCGTCTCCAGGCCTTCCATCTCGGCCGCTTCCTCGTCGTCCATGTGGTCGTAGCCTTGCGCATGCAGCACGCCGTGCACGATCAGATGGGCCGTGTGTTCTTCCACGCTTTTCTTTTGTTCGGCCGCTTCCTTTTCCAGCACGTCCGTGCACAGGATGATGTCGGCGCGCGTCGGCTCGTCTTCCGCCAGCTCTTCGCCTTCGTTGTAGGCAAACGTCAGCACGTTGGTGGCGTAGTCCTTTTCGCGGTAGTCGCGGTTCAGGCTGCGGCCTTCTTCCGCGTCGACGAAGCGGATGGTGAATTCTGCGGGGGCGAACAGGGCCGCCTTGACCCAGCGGCGCACTTTCGGGCGCGTGATGACGGTTTCCAGGCGGGTGTCCGGGTATTGCACGGACAGCGATAATTTATTTTTTTCGGACATTTTTGGCGGCAGCTGGTTTCAATAAGGAGGGTAACTGGGCGGCGTCGGCATTGGCTGCCTGCGCCGTTTCGTACGCGTCGACGATGCGCGCCACCAGCGGATGGCGCACCACGTCGGTGCTGTTAAATTGCGTGAAGCCGATGCCGCGTACATCTTTCAATACGTGCACGGCGTCGATCAGGCCACTCGTCTGGCTCTTGTGCAGGTCGACCTGCGTGACGTCGCCTGTCACCACGGCCTTGCTGCCGAAGCCGATGCGCGTCAAGAACATCTTCATCTGTTCGACGGTGGTGTTTTGCGCCTCGTCGAGGATGACGAACGCGTGGTTCAGGGTGCGCCCGCGCATGTAGGCCAGCGGGGCGATCTCGATCACCTGCTTTTCAAACAGCTTCTGCGTGCGGTCAAAGCCGAGTAAATCGTACAGCGCGTCGTACAGGGGACGCAGGTACGGGTCGACCTTTTGCGCCAGATCGCCAGGCAGAAAACCCAGGCGCTCGCCCGCTTCGACGGCGGGGCGCGTCAAAATGATGCGCTTGACGGCGTCCCTTTCGAGCGCGTCGACGGCGCAGGCGACGGCCAGGTAGGTTTTGCCCGTGCCGGCAGGACCGACGCCGAAGCTGATGTCGTGTTCCAGGATGTCGCGCAAATAGGCGATCTGGTGCGGCGTGCGCCCGCGCAGGTCGGAGCGCCGGGTTTTCAACACCGGGCTGGCGATGTCCGGCTCGACGAAGGTGCTGGCCGGCGTATTGGCATGGTGTTCCGAGGCGGCGGACAGGCCCGCGCGCTGTTCCACCAGCGCCAACTGGACTTCTTCCAGCGGCACGACCTTGTTGGCGATGGCGTAGAACTGTTCGAGGATTTCCACGGCGCGTTCGGCATTGCTGCCGCCGACGATGAATTTCTCGCCGCGGCGGAAAATCGTCACATCGAGGGCGGCGGAAATCTGGCGCAGGTTCTCATCGAGCGGTCCGCACAAATGCGCCAGGCGCGTGTTGTCGAGCGGCTCGGGGATGAAGTAGTGCGGCTGTATCGGGGCTTTGGTTTTCAACTGGCTCTTTTCAATGCGGGGGCGCTGGCGACCAATTCGCCGCGCAGGGTGTAGGAATGGCTTTCGGTGATGCGCACCTCGACCAGCTGGCCGACCAGGTGCAGCGCGTCCGGGCCGGCGTCGAAATTGACCACGCGGTTGTTCTCGGTGCGGCCTTGCAGTTCACGATCAATGGTGTCCTTCTTCGAGCGGCCTTCGACGAGGATGGTCTGCACCGTGCCGACCATGGCCAGGCTGTATTTGCGCGTGTTGGCGTCGATGGCCGCCTGCAGCTGCTGCAAGCGCGCCAGTTTCACTTCATGCGGCGTGTCGTCTTCCAGGCTGGCGGCCGGCGTGCCGGGGCGCTTGCTGAAGATGAAGCTGTAGCTGTTGTCGAAGCCGACGTCGGCGATTAATTTCATCATGGCGTCAAAGTCCGCCTGCGTCTCGCCAGGAAAACCGACGATGAAGTCCGAGGAAATGGCCATGTTCGGGCGCACGGCGCGGATGCGGCGGATGATGGACTTGTATTCGAGGCCCGTGTAGCCGCGTTTCATGGCGCCCAGCACCTTGTCGGAACCATGCTGCGCCGGCAGATATAAATGGTCGACCAGTTGCGGGATCTTCGCGTAGGCGTCGATCAGGCGCTGCGTGAATTCCTTCGGGTGGCTGGTGACGAAGCGCATGCGTTCGATGCCGGGAATGTCGGCCACGTACTCGAGCAGCAGGGCGAAGTCGGCGATCTCTCCGCCTTCCATCGCGCCCCGGTAGGCGTTGACGTTCTGTCCCAGCAGGGTGATTTCCCTGACGCCCTGGGCGGCCAGTCCGGCCACTTCCGTCAGCACGTCCTCGAAGCGGCGCGAGACTTCCTCGCCGCGCGTGTAGGGCACCACGCAGTAGCTGCAGTATTTGCTGCAGCCTTCCATGATGGAGACAAACGCCGAGGCGCCCTCCACCTTGGCCGGCGGCAGATGGTCGAACTTTTCGATTTCCGGGAAGCTGATGTCCACTTGCGCATCGCCGCTGGCGCGCCGCAGTTCGATCATTTGCGGCAGGCGGTGCAGCGTCTGCGGGCCGAAGACCATGTCGACATACGGCGCGCGCTTGACGATGGCGTCGCCTTCCTGCGAGGCCACGCAGCCACCCACGCCGATCAGCAGGTGCGGCTTGGCCAGTTTCAGTTCGCGCAGGCGGCCCAGGTCGGAAAACACTTTTTCCTGCGCCTTTTCGCGCACGGAGCAGGTATTGAGCAGGATGACGTCGGCGTCTTCCGGCGAGTCGGTGCGCACCAGGCCATCGGAGGCGCCCAGCACATCGGCCATCTTGTCCGAATCGTACTCGTTCATCTGGCAGCCGAAGGTTTTAATGAATACTTTTTTCTGCATGGAGTCGGGCGCTTTAGCGGTAGTGGATGCTGGGTGGATGCTGCGATACCTGGCCGGCGGCGTCGGGCATCGTTTGCGCGTCATGCTGACGAAGCAGGCGCTGCGCACTCCGCGGCAGCTTGGCCGTGCAGGCCTGGCTGCCTGGTGACAGGCGCGCTGCAAGTTCAAGCCATAGTTTAGCGTAAATCGCCCGGGCGGGCCACGCCGTACTTACCTTGCCGACAAGGTTGCAGCGGGCTCATGCGGCGCAGGCTGGCAATGCTGAAAAGCATTTATTGCCGTGCGGCAGCATTGATTTGTAACAAGTTGCTGCAAAGCCTTGTGCGCGCCCGCTGACGTCCTAATGTGTTGAAATGGCATCGTTGCCAAGCCAACCAGCACCTTGATTGATATTTAACAATCAGGAAGGTTGCGCCAGGCGGGGATGCTGCCTGATTGGACTAGTATATTGCCTTATATGCAATGCATTTCAGTGGATTGCAATGCTTTTTACTCACGCGGCAAGCTGCGCACGTTGGCTGGACGTGGCTGTGCGAGTCCTGTGCAGGCAGCGCGATAGGAGGGAGAGGGGCTGACGGTTTTTGAAATACTTTTAAACACTCTAAGCCAGCCTTAAGTTCGTATCGGCATTATTTTCAACATTCACTAGACGAGGAAAAATCATGGCACATCATGCATTAGCATCGCAAGAGAGTTACAACCCTAACCACCTGCTGGATATTCTGCTGAGCAAGATGCAGCTGAAAAACGATGCAGCCCTGTCGCGCCTGCTCGAAGTGGCGCCACCCGTCATCAGCAAGATTCGCCACCACCGCTTGCCGGTCGGCGCGTCCCTGCTGATCCGCATGCACGAAGTGACGGGCATGAGCATCCGCGACCTGCGCGACCTGATGGGCGACCGTCGCACCAAGTATCGTTTGTCCGACGCCCAGGGCCGTCCAAAAGCGGAAGACCGCGGCGATGCGCAAGAATCGAATTACGCGCACTGATGTGGTGGTCTCGCGCTGACTGTGCCGCTTGCGTCATTGCTGGCGGTAACAGGCTGGCGTCGACCGGGCAGGATGGCAGTAAGGCAGTACCCATAACGGCTTTCGCCTTGCGGCGAGAGCCGTTTGCGTTTGCAGCTTTAAATGTAGAGTCCGCCTAAGAAGTTAGCTCAACAACTAGCTCAACAACGCCGAAGTGATTTCGTCGTAGCGCAGTTCCGTTTCGCGGAACAGCTGCAGATACGTCTCTTCGCCCAGGCCCAGCGCGTCCCACGCCACCGGCGAGACGAGCGGCACCATGTCATCGCCCGCCTGCGCCAGGTCGAGCGCGCAGACGATGGCATTGGCCACGTGGATCAGCGCGGCGAGAAAACCGGCGCCCGCAGCGTCCGGCTGCACATAGTTGCCGATGGCCAGACGCATGGTGTCGGAAAAATTCCAGTGTTCGGCCAGCGCCACGCCCGCCTGCACGTGGTCCACGCCCAGCACCGTTTGCTCCGCCTCGAGCAGGCTGCAGTCGTGCGCCGCCTGGTGGGCGATGGCTTGCGCGTACTGCGCGGGAAAGCTGCTGACCAGCACCAGGCGGCCGATGTTGTGCAGCAAGCCTGCCGTGAAGGCGTAATCCTGGTTGAAGCGTATCTGCCGCGCCAGTACCTTGGCGCAGCCGGCCGTGGCCACCGAATGGCGCCAGAAGGCCTTGTCGTCGAAGCCGGGACAGCGCCCTTCCGGGAAGGCGCCGGTGATGGCGGCCGAGGTGATCAGGCTGCGCGTGGTCTGGAAACCCAGATACGTGATCGCCTGCTGGATGGTGGTGGCCTTCACTTGCAGGCCGTATTGCGACGAGTTGGCCAGGCGCAAAGTTTTCGCCGTCAAGGCCTGGTCATACGAGACTTTTTTCGCCAGCACGGAAATATCCACGTCTTCCTGGTCGATGCTGTTGAGCAGTTCCATCACCACGGCGGGCAGCGAGGGCAGGTCGTCGAGGTGGGCGACGATGTCGGCTAGGGTCAGCAGGGCGCTCATGCCGCCTCTCCCGTGCCCAGGCGGTAGGCTGTCACGTAGCTGCGCAGCAAGGTGGTGGCGGCCTGCGCCGGGTCGTCGGGATCATGCTTGCGGAACAGGTAAGCGAGCCGTTCGCGGTCGGCCGCCTGCTGCGCCGCCACTTCCTCGGGCGACGGCGGCGGCGCCTGGATCGGCAGCATGTCGATGCCATGGCGCGGCATCAGGGCCAGCATGTTTTCCGTCAGCACCGCGCCTTGCGGCAACAGCACTTGTCCATGCGCATCGAGCAAGACATCCGACAGGACCATGCCAGGACGAACTTGTTCCAGGGGTAGATGTTGATGCATGACCGCCATGACGACTCCTTAGATGATTGCGGGATATTACCATTGCCATGTCGCAATGTCTCGACCTGCATCAAACCCTTGCTGACAGCGGGGCTGCTGTAAATCTTGCCAATAAGCATGTCATACCGTACATTTCATTCAGGCGAGTGTCCGCTGACAGCTGTGCGCCCGCGCCGCGGGCCGGCAACGGGCCTGGCACGGGGAGTGTTTATTGATGGTAAGTATCCAAGTCCGGCTGACTTTGCTTTTTGTCGTGATCGTCACTCTGGTGCTGGGCATTTCCGGCAGCTATACCCAATATACCCTGAGCAAGGAACTCGAATCGGGCAGCGCGCGCCTGCGCAGCGGCGTGCTCACGCGCTTGCAGACCAGCCTGCCTTCGGCCCTGTGGGACCTGGATAAATCCAAGGTCGACAGCATCGTGGCGGCCGAAATGCTGCCGCCGGAACTGGTCGGCATCCGTGTCTATGACGCCTCGGTGGGCCTGTTCGCTGGCGAGGTGCGCGATGCTTCCGGCACCCTGGTGCCGCTCGATACCGACGTGGCCATCGGCGGCACGCCCGTCGAGGCGCCGCTGGTATTCCGCGACGCCGTGGCCGCGGCCAGCGGCGGCAAGCCGGTGATCGTCGGCAAGGTCATCGTCAATTTCAGCCGCGAGCAGATCGACGCGGCCCTGCGCAGCGAAGTGCGGCGCAAGGTGGTGGAAGTGTTGCTGCTGGACATCATTCTCGTGGGCGCGCTGGCCTTGAGCCTGCGCATCGTCTTCGGTCCCCTGAAACAGTTGCGCGACGGCTTGTTCGACCTGGCCACGCGCGGCAGCGATGAGGTCGAAGAACTGCCGGAAAACCGGCGCGACGAGCTGGGCGACGTGATCCGCGGCTTCAACGCCGTGCAGCGCAAGCTCAAGTCCATCATCGAAGGCAGCCGCCAGGCCGAAGAGATGGCGCGCCGTTCGCAGCAGGAGACGGCGCAGGCCATGGACGAGCTGCGCCGCGCGCAGGAATCGCTGCTGCAGTCTGAACGGCTGGCTTCGCTGGGCAGCCTGGTGGCGGGCGTGGCGCATGAAATCAATACGCCGGTCGGCATCGCGCTGACCAGCGCCTCCGTGCTGAAGGAAGCCACGGACAGCATCAGCGCCGCGGTGGCCGGCGGCGGCGTCAAGAAGACCGATATCGTGCGCTACCTGGAGACGGCCGGCGAAAGCGCGCGCCTGATCATGAACAATGCCTACCGCGCCGCGCACCTGATTCACAGCTTCAAGCAGATCGCCGTCGACCAGGTCAGCGAGGCGCGCCGCCTGTTCGAGTTGCGCGACTACATCGGCGAGGTGATTTCCAGCCTGCAGCCGACCCTGAAGAAGACGCGCATCAGCATCGATATCGATTGCCCGCCAGACATCATCCTTGACAGCTATCCGGGCGCGCTGGCGCAGGTGCTGACCAACCTGGTGCTCAACTGCGTCGAGCACGCATTCGACGCGGATACGGCCGGCAGCATCCACATCGGCGTGCGCGGCGAGCCGGACTGGATAGACATGCAGGTGCGCGACAATGGCCGCGGCATCGCGCCCGACATGCTCGACCGCGTGTTCGACCCGTTTGTCACCACGCGCCGGGGACAGGGCGGCACGGGACTGGGCTTGAATATCGTGTTCAACTTGATTGCCAAGCAATTTGGCGGCACTATCACGGTCAGCAGCACCCTGGGGCAAGGCGCGACGTTCCTGCTGCGCCTGCCCAAGGTGACGCCGTTGCCGGAAGGCACAGCCGGCCAGGCTTAGGCAAGGAGAAACACATGGCAGATGGTCAAGATAATCAGCAGGTGGCATTCTTGCGCGGCATCAACGTGGGTCGCGCCAAGCGCGTGGCCATGGCCGACCTGCGCAAGCTGCTGGGCGACCTGGGTTTTACGCAGGTGCGCACGGTGCTCAACAGTGGCAACGTGGTGTTCGGCGCGGGCACCGTGGCACCGGCCGAGGCGGCGGCCCGCATCGAGGAAGCGCTGGTACTCAAGCTGGGCGTGGCGGCGCGCGTAACGGTGCTGTCGGCCAGCCAGTTCGACGAACTGATCGCGCAAAACACGCTGGCGCCGCCGGCCGATGCTTCCCGCCTGCTGGCGCTGGTGCTGAATAATCCGGCCGACGTCCAGCGCCTGGCGCCGCTGCTGCAGCAGCCTTGGCAGCCGGAAGCGCTGGCGCTGGGGCAGTGGGCCGCGTATGCGTGGTGCCCTGAAGGCGTGCTGGCCAGCAGGCTGGTGGCCGCGCTGGGCGTGCTGCTCGGCGATGGTGTCACGTCGCGCAACTGGGCGACCATGCAGAAATTACATGTCTTGCTGGGCGGGGCCGATGGCGCCGCCACGGCGTAACGAACACAGGAGAGCAAGGATGCCGTATATCACAGGGCAATTTGACGTCACCATCACGCCGGAAAACTTGTCGGACACGGCGGCCCAGTCCGGACTGGGGCGCATGTCGCTGAACAAGCGCTACCACGGCGCGCTCGATGCCAGCGCGCAAGGCGAGATGCTCAGCGTGCGCGCCAGCGTGCCGGGCTCGGCCGGCTACGTGGCGCTGGAGCGGGTCGAAGGCGCGCTGGACGGGCGCCACGGCAGTTTTTACCTGCAGCACAGCGGCAGCATGACGCGCGGCGCGCCCAGCTTGTCAGTGACGGTGGTGCCCGATACGGGTACGGGCCAGTTGCTGGGGCTGACGGGCAGCCTGGCCATCCGCATCGAGGAGGGCAGGCATTATTATGATTTTACGTATGACATTGCTGAGCCGCAATGAACTGGGATATCGTCAAGGGGGTCCTGATCGTGCTCGTCGCCATCAGCGTCGTGGTGACGGCCTTCGTGCTGATTTCCGCCTCGGGACCGGACAAGGCGGGCTGCATCGCGCGGGCCCTGAAGTCGGGCATTCCGGTAGGTAATATCGAACGGGTGTGCCGCCTGTTGGACAAATGATGGCAGCATAAAAAACATTCCGCACCAGGCGGAATGTTTTGCGGCGGCGCCTTGCCAATGCTGGCGCCGTCAGTTGTCGAATTTTTCCTGTTTTTCGCCGTGCAGGCTCAAGGCCACCAGGCCCAGTCCCACCAGCAGCATCGAGTACATGCTCGCTTCTGGCACGGGGGCTGGCACGTTGGCTTGCTGTGCGGGCGCGGCCGTCACGGGCCTGGGCGGCGCCAGCGCCACCTGGCGCGCGCCGATGGTGCTCCAGTGCGTTGCCGCGCTTGCGCTGCTGCTGGACAGCAGGCGTGCATACGGCAAGTCCGGCGTTTCCCAGCCGGGATGATTATTCAAGCTGATGCTTTCATCGATCGTCACGCGTTCAGCGGCTTCCTGCTGCTTGCCGGCCGTGGTGTCGCTGACTGCCGCCATGCTCCATGTACTGGCCGAGAGCGCCAGCAAGGCCACGCATAGCGGCTGATTGATTCCCATCTTGATCTCCCTGTTGTTCACCGCCTGGCGCCGCCGAAACCGGCTTGCGCATGGACGGACAATTCGCCTGTACGGGGGCGTATCATGGTTTTTCTGCTGACCTCTCATTACAGCACAGATCGTGACAATTTTGATACGCTTATTTCCTCTTTATTACGAATATTTGTCATTTTGATAGCGTAAACATGATCGCTGCCGCACACTTCGCATGGCCACGCTATCGCTGAAAAAACACTGTTGTTTTTTTGTGCGAATCGCCAGCAGGAAAACAATATATTGATTAGTATATTGTTTATCGCACGATGTTCAACACGACCGCCTGTGGGAGGGCACGATGGAAACGCCAGCAATACAAGAGACCGATTACAACCTCGACGCCATGCGCGGCGCGGCCTATAAAGCCAGTTCGCTGCTGAAAGCCATGGGCAATGCCGACCGCCTGATGCTGCTGTGCCAGCTGTCGCAGGGCGAACATTGTGTCAGCGACCTGGAGCAGAAAGTGGGCATCGGCCAGCCGACCCTGTCGCAGCAGCTGGGCGTGCTGCGCGAAGAGATGCTGGTGGCCACGCGCCGCGACGGCAAGCAGATTTACTACCGCGTCGCCAGCGCTCCCGTGCTGGCAGTGCTGCAAGTGCTGTACGCCCAGTTCTGCGCGCCGCGCCCGCTGTTCAACGACGAAGCGGACTGAACTCTGCCATGAACATAGCCTGGCAACACTTCACGCCATGGTCCGCACTGGCAGGCGGCATGCTGATCGGCCTGGCGGCGGCGCTCTTGATCCTGTTTAACGGCCGCATCGCCGGCATCAGCGGCATCGTTGGCGGGCTGCTGCGTCCACGCCAGGGCGACCTGGGCTGGCGCATCGCCTTCCTTGCCGGCCTCGTCGGCACCCCCTTGCTGTGGCAGCTGTGGCTGGCCCTGCCTGCGGTGCGTATCGATGCGGGCGCGCCCGCGCTGGTCGCCGCCGGCTTGCTGGTCGGCGTGGGCGTGCGCTACGGCGCCGGCTGCACCAGCGGCCACGGCGTATGCGGCCTGTCGCGCTGGTCGCCCCGCTCGCTGGCTGCCACCTGCGTCTTCATGGCGGCCGGTTTCCTCACCGTGTATCTGCTGCGCCACCTATGAGCAAGCTGATCCTTTCCCTGTTGAGCGGCCTCGTCTTTGGCCTGGGCCTCATCGTTTCCGGCATGAGCAATCCGGTCAAGGTGCTGGGTTTCCTCGACCTGGCCGGCGCATGGGACCCGTCGCTGGCGCTGGTGATGGGCGGCGCCATCGCCGTCGCCATGCCCGCCTTCTGGCTGGCGCGACGGCGCAGCACGGCGCTGCTGGGCGAGCCCATGCAATTGCCCGTGTCGCGGCGTATCGACCGGCGTTTGCTGCTGGGCAGCCTGGCCTTTGGCGCAGGCTGGGGCATCGCCGGTTTCTGTCCCGGCCCGGCCCTCGTTTCCCTGCTGGCGGGGCAGGGCAAGGCGTGGATTTTCGTCGCCGCCATGCTGGCCGGCATGGCCATCTTCGAATGGCTGGAATGGCAAAAGGCACGCCGCACAGCGATGGCATCCGCCTGAGACGGTACAATCTGGCGCATTGCCAACGAGAATGCCCCACCGACCATGAAGACCGTGATTCAAGTAGCAACGGCGCGCGCAACTGCACGCGCAACTGCAGGAACAACTGCGCCAGTCATTGCGCGCGCCGCCGCGCGCGCCGCCTTGCTGTGCGGCGTGCTGGCGCTGACCGCCTGTGGCAGCTGGCTGAAGAAAACGCCGCCACCGCCGCCCGCGCCCGTGGCCGACAGCTTGCCCAATCCGCAAGTGCTGCTGCTGGGCGAAGTGCATGACAATGCGCAAGGCCACCGGCTGCGCATGGCGGAACTGCAGCGCCGCGTGGCCGCCGGCTGGCGCCCCGTGATTGTCATGGAGCAGTTTGACCGCGAGAACCAGGATTTGCTGACGCGCGCCGCGCGCGACTGCGCCGACCCCGACTGCATCATCCGCGTGATGGAACAGCCGCGCTGGGACTGGAGCTTGTACCGGCCCGTGCTGGACCTGGCCATCAGCTACCAGCTGCCCCTGGTGGCCGCCGGCCTGTCGCCCGCCGACGCTTCGCGTATCGTGCGCGATGGCATCAAATGGTCGATGCCGCCGGCCATGGCCGCGACATACCTGGCCGCGCCCGTGCCGAACGACATCCTGGAAGGGCAAAGGAAGGAAGTGCAGGCGGCGCGCTGCAACATGCTGCCCGACATGATGATCGGCGGCGTCGTCAACGCGCAAGTGGCGCGCGACATCTGGATGGCCAAGCTGATCCGCGACCAGGCGCCGCGTGCCGTGGTGCTGTTGGCCGGCAACGACCACGTGCGCAAGGATCTCGGCGTGCCGCGCTGGCTGAAGCTGGCCGACCCGCAGCTGAGCGTGCGCAGCATCGGCTACATCGAACAGGGCGGCAAAGCCTATCCGGGCGAATTCGACCTGACGCAAAGCATGCCGGCGCAGGCGCGTGCCGACGCCTGCGCCAAGTTCAAGAAATAATCACTGCTGCACCCGCACCAGGGCGCTGACCCGGCTTGCCGTCTCCAACAGTTTCGGCAAGCTGTGCTCGAGCAGCTGCGCCACCGACGGCCCCGCCGTCTGGCCGCTGACATTGATGGCCGCCACCACCTTGCCGGCCCGGTCGAACACAGGCGCGGCCAGGGCCACCAGGCCCTGTTCCAGCTCTTCCTGTACCAGGCTCCAGCCCTGGCGGCGCACTTGCGCAATTTCTTCCATCAGTGCATCGATATCGACTTTGGTGGCCGGCGTCAGCTTGAGCAGCGCCATCTGCGACAGGCGCGCGCGCAGCGCATCCGGTTCAAGCCCTGACAGCAGCACCCGGCCCATCGAGGTGCAATATGCGGGCAGGCGGCTGCCAATGCCCAGGTTGATCGACATGGTGCGGTGCGCGGAAAGGCGCACCACATACACGATGTCGTCGCCGTCGAGCACGGTGGCCGAGCACGACTGGCGCAAGGTCGCCATCAATTCTTCCAGCAGCGGCTGCGCCTGCGTCCACACGGGCAGCGACGACAGATAGGCGTAGCCCAGGTCCAGCACCTTGGGCGTCAGGCGGAACAGCCGCCCATCCGCTTCCACATAACCGAGATGCAGCAAGGTGTGCAGGATGCGCCGCGCGCCCGCGCGAGTCAGCTGCGCCCGCTCCGCCACTTCGCTCAGGGTTTGCCGCGGCGCCTCGGCGCCAAAGCTGCGCAGCACGGCCAAGCCGCGCGCAAACGATTGCACATAGCTGTCGCCGGGACGCGGCGCGCCATCGTGCGCGGCAGTGGCGGCATCGGCATCGGTGGCGTCGGCGTCGGCGGAAAGTGGGGCGGTGCGGCGTTCGGTCATGGGGTGTCCAATGGATCAAGGTGGCAATTATAGCCATGCGGGCGGGCAAAACGGCAAATTGACAAGCGGGGCAATCAGGCCTATTCTCCTGAATATGTTCTAAATACGAATATATGTTCGTATGTAGAACAAATCAACCGGATTTTTGTGGGAGACACACAGATGATCAATAAACTCCGCTCCAGCGTCAGTGATGCGCTGGCCGATATCCACGATGGCGCCACCGTCATGATTGGCGGCTTCGGCGGCGCGGGCCAGCCGGCCGAGCTGATCGACGGCCTGATCGCTCACGGCGCGCGCGACCTCGTCATCGTCAACAACAATGCGGGCAATGGCGACACGGGCCTGGCCGCCCTGCTGCACAACGGGCAAGTACGCAAGATCATCTGCTCGTTCCCGCGCCAGGCCGATTCCCACGTCTTCGACGCCCTCTATCGCGCAGGCAAGCTGGAGCTGGAACTGGTGCCGCAGGGGAACCTGGCCGAGCGCATCCGCGCCGCCGGCGCCGGCATCGGCGGCTTTTTCACGCCCACCGGCTACGGCACGGAATTGGCCAAGGGCAAGGAAACGCGCGAGATCGACGGCCGCATGTATGTGTTCGAGTCGCCCATCCATGCCGACTTCGCCCTCATCAAGGCGGAACAGGGTGACCGCTGGGGCAACCTGACGTACCGCAAGACGGCGCGCAATTTCGGCCCGATCATGGCCATGGCCGCGAAAGTCAGCATTGCATCCGTGCATGAAGTTGCCGAACTGGGCAGCATCGATCCGGAACACGTCATCACGCCGGGCCTGTTCGTGCAGCGCATCGTGCAAGTGCCGCGCACGGCCACCGGCCCCGCCGGCTTCAAAGCTGCCTGAGGAGTATCAAATGAACAAATGGAATCGAGACCAGATGGCGGCGCGCGTGGCGGCCGACATCCATGAAGGCAGCGTCGTCAACCTGGGCATCGGCTTGCCGACCCTGGTGGCAAACCACTTGCCGGCCGGCGCGGATATCATCCTGCACAGCGAAAACGGGGTGATCGGCATGGGACCGGCACGGGCGCCGGGCGAGGAAGACTACGACCTGATCAACGCGGGCAAGCAGCCCGTTACCCTGCTGGCCGGCGGCAGCTATTTTCACCATGCCGACAGCTTCGCCATGATGCGCGGCGGCCACCTGGACATCTGCGTGCTGGGCGCCTTTCAAGTATCAAGCACGGGCGACCTGGCCAACTGGCACACGGGCGCACCCGACGCCATTCCCGCCGTGGGCGGGGCCATGGACCTGGCCATCGGCGCGAAAAAAACCTGGGTCATGATGGAATGGCTGACCAAGGGCGGTGAGAGCAAGCTGGTGCAGGAATGCACCTATCCGCTGACGGGTATCGGCTGCGTCAGCCGCATCTACAGCGACCTGGCCGTGCTCGACCTGGGCCCTGCCGGCGCCACCGTCGTCGAACTGGTCGACGGCTTGAGTTTCGAACAGCTGCAAGCGTTGACGCCCGTGCCGCTGACGGACGGACGCCAGCACAGCGCAGATTGACGCAGGCTGGCGCAGGTCTGCGCAGATCGGCGTAGGTCGGCGTAGGTCTGCGTAGGTCGGCGTAGGTCGGCTTAGCGCAAAGCGCGTAAGCCGACACCACCACCAGCGCCACCCCACCGCCACCGCCACCCCAACGCCACCGCCACCCCACCGCCACCGCCACCACCCAACACCACCCCTATCGGCTTGCCCGTCAGGCCGACCAACATAAATATTTCTTGGAGGAAATCAACATGACCGCAGCCTTTATCTGTGACGCCCAGCGCACCCCGTTTGGCCGCTACGGCGGCGCACTCTCCGGCGTGCGCGCCGACGACCTGGGCGCCGTGCCCATCCGCGCCTTGATGGCACGCAATCCTGACGTCGACTGGAATGCCGTCACCGACGTGCTGTACGGCTGCGCCAACCAGGCGGGCGAGGATAACCGCAACGTGGCGCGCATGGCCGCCTTGCTGGCCGGCCTGCCCGACAGCGTGCCGGGCGCCACCCTGAACCGCCTGTGCGGCTCGGGCCTGGACGCCATCGGCAGCGCCGCGCGTTTCATCAAGAGCGGCGAGGCGGGCTTGCTGATCGCCGGCGGCGTGGAAAGCATGAGCCGCGCGCCGTTTGTCATGGGCAAGGCCGGCAGCGCCTTTGCGCGCGGCATGAAAATGGAAGACACGACCATCGGCTGGCGCTTCATCAATCCCCTGATGAAGGCGCAATACGGCGTTGATTCGATGCCGGAAACGGCGGAAAACGTGGCATCGGACTTCGGCATCAGCCGTGCCGACCAGGATGCGTTTGCCCTGGCCAGCCAGGTGAAGGCCCTGGCGGCGCAGCAGGGGGGCGTGTTCGACAGCGAAATCTGTCCCGTCAGTATCGCGCAAAAGAAAGGCGATCCCATCATCGTCAGCCGCGACGAGCATCCGCGTGCCACCACCCTGGACACCCTGGCACAACTCAAACCGGTGGTGCGCGCCGATGGCAGCATCACGGCCGGCAACGCGTCCGGCGTCAACGATGGCGCGGCAGCCCTGCTGCTGGCCGACGCGGCGAACGCGGCGCGCTTCGGCCTGACGCCGCGCGCCCGCGTTGTTGCCATGGCCACCGCAGGCGTCGCACCGCGCATCATGGGCATCGGCCCGGCGCCCGCCACGCTGAAAGTGCTGGCCATGACGGGCTTGACCCTGGCCGACTTCGACGTCATCGAACTCAACGAGGCGTTTGCCGCGCAAGGCCTGGCCGTGCTGCGCCAGCTGGGCTTGCCCGACGACGATGCGCGCGTCAACCCGAACGGCGGCGCCATCGCCCTGGGCCACCCGCTGGGCGCGTCCGGCGCGCGCCTGGCCATGACGGCCGTCAACCAGTTGCACCGCACGGGCGGGCGCTATGCGCTCTGTACCATGTGCATCGGCGTGGGCCAGGGTATTGCGCTGGTGCTGGAACGGGTCTGATCCTGCACCCCCGGGCAGGCGCCATGCACTGTACTGACACAAGATGCGACATCGGCGTGGGCCAGGGCATTGCGCTGGTGCTGGAACGGGGCTGACCGGCAGTGCCTGAGGGCGAAAAAAGTTGCCGCTTATACGTATTAACCCGTATGTCGGACGGCTTTTTGACCCGGATCAAGGGCGTATGATGCAAAACCAGCCAGGGCAACCGGGCTGGCGTTGGCTTTTTCACACGAACAAGAAGACTGATATGACATCCCACGATACTCCGCATGACGTTGCGCAGCTGACTTCCCAGCAGCGCATCAAGGCCATCATTGGCGCTTCCTCCGGTAACCTGGTCGAATGGTTCGACTTCTACATTTACTCGTTCTGCGCGCTGTATTTCTCGCACGCCTTCTTCCCTTCCGGCAATCCCACTACGCAGCTGCTGCAGACGGCCGGCATCTTTGCCGCCGGCTTCCTCATGCGTCCCGTGGGCGGCTGGCTGTTTGGCCGCATCGCCGACAAATATGGCCGCCGCCAGTCGATGATGATTTCCGTGCTGATGATGTGCGGCGGTTCGCTGATGATCGCCGTCATGCCGACCTACGACACCATCGGCGCCTTCGCGCCGTTCCTGCTGCTGGTGGCGCGCCTGTTCCAGGGCCTGTCCGTGGGCGGCGAATACGGCACCAGCGCCACCTACATGAGCGAAGTGTCGGAATCGGGCAAGCGCGGTTTCTTTGCCTCGTTCCAGTATGTGACCCTGATCGGCGGCCAGCTGCTGGCGCTGCTGGTACTGGTGATCCTGCAGCAATTGCTGACCCTGGAAGAGCTGCGTGCCTGGGGCTGGCGCATTCCCTTCGTCTGCGGCGCCCTGGCGGCCCTCGTGTCGCTGAACCTGCGTAAATCGCTGACGGAAACAACCACCGCCAGCGAGCGCAAGGACAAGGACGCGGGCAGCCTGCGCGGCTTGCTCAAGCACAAGCGCGCGTTCATCACGGTGCTGGGCTTCACGGCCGGCGGCTCGCTGGTGTTCTACACGTTTACCACCTACATGCAGAAATACCTGGTCAACACGGCCGGCATGGATACCAAGACGGCCAGCGCCGTCATGACCTGCGCCCTGCTCGTCTACATGGTGCTGCAGCCCGTGTTCGGCGCCTTGTCCGACCGCATCGGCCGCCGCACCTCGATGCTGTTCTTCGGTGGCCTGGCCACCCTGTGCGTGCTGCCGATCATGCATGCGCTGAAAGACGTCAGCAGCCCGTACGCGGCGTTTGGCCTGATCATCATCGCCCTGGCCGTGATCAGCTTTTATACCTCGATCAGCGGCTTGATCAAGGCGGAAATGTTCCCCGTCGAAGTGCGCGCGCTGGGCGTGGGCCTGTCGTACGCGGTGGCCAACGCCGTCTTCGGCGGTTCGGCCGAATACGTGGCGCTGCAGTTCAAGGCCTGGCACGTGGAAGATTATTTCTACTGGTACGTCACCATCATGTGCCTGATTTCCTTCATCGTTGCCATCCGCATGCCGGACCCGAGCCGCTCGGGCCTGCTGAAATAACGTTGCCGTAAAATGGGGGACACTGCGGTGTCCCTTTTTCATCACCGCCTTTTTATCGTGCCGATCAGGAGTCCTCATGCCGTATGTTATTCCCGCACCGTTGCAAGCAAGCGTACCCGTCAGCGGTAGCGCCGACAGCTTCCCCGTCCACCGCATCTATTGCGTCGGCCGTAACTATGTCGACCATGCCAAGGAAATGGGCCACACGGGCCGCGAGGCGCCTTTCTTTTTCATGAAACCAAACGACGCCGTGCTGCCGGTGGCAAGCGGCACGACGGGCGAGCTGCCATATCCCGCGCAAACGCAGGATTTCCAGCACGAGATGGAACTCGTGGTGGCCATTGGCAAGGGCGGCAGCGATATCGGCGTCGATGACGCCTTGCACCACGTGTGGGGCTACGCCGTGGGCCTGGACATGACGCGCCGCGACCTGCAGGGCGACGCGAAAAAGCTGGGCCGTCCGTGGGATACGGGCAAGGCGTTTGAACACTCGGCCCCCATCGGCCCCATCACGCCGGCCGCGCAGGCGGGCGATGTCACACATGCGGCCATCACCCTGCACGTGAACGGCGAGCTGCGCCAAAGCAGCACGATCGACATGCTGATCTGGAACGTGGCCGAAACCATCGCCGACCTGTCCAGATATTTCACTTTGCAGCCAGGCGACCTGATCTACACGGGCACGCCGGCCGGCGTGGCGGCCGTGCAGCGTGGCGACGAACTGGTGGGCGCCATCGCTGGCCTGGAAACCCTGCGCGTCAAGGTCGTGTAAAAGCGGCCTGCCGCACGGCACGGCAAGCCCGCCTGGCGCAGAATCGCCTTGCGGGCTTTTTTTATATTGAGGAGACAGACAATGATGACCGATACCTATTCCGTGGCGCAACCCACGCGCGCCGAGATCGATGCCTTGACGGGCCCGGCCCTGCTGGAATTTGGCACCGGCTGGTGCGGCCATTGCCGCGCCACCCAGGCGCCGCTGGCCGCCGCCTTCGCGCAGCATCCCGGCGTGCCGCACCTGCGCGTCGAAGACGGCCCCGGCCGCGCCCTGGGGCGTTCGTTCAAGGTCAAACTGTGGCCGACCCTGGTTTTTCTGAAAGACGGCCAGGAAGTGGCGCGCCTCGTGCGCCCGCTCGACAGCGCGGAGATCGGCAAGGCGTTCAGCCTGCTTCACCCAGCGGCAGATGCCGGGGTCGGCCCCTGAGGGTCCGACCCCAGTCCTTGCTGTTGGGGTTTGTACTTCAAGGACATTTGCGCTGATTGCCGCATAACCCGGGGTCAGACCTGCCGGGTGTTTAGTCGGCAGACATGGGTAACACTTTGTCGGGAGACATAGGTTACACATCAGACTTCCATTTTACGGCGAATCACGCAGGTTGATTCGCCGTATTTCCTTGTGACAGAAGAACACCTCAAACACATCGTCAATCGTGGTTGGCTTGATGGCCACCAACTGTGTTCTCAGGCCCTCGCCGATAAAGTAGCGTCGGTTCTGAAAAGAAATTTCTCCCTTGTCGCTGACTTTGCGGACAGTATCACCCGATGGATACTCGATCGGTGGCAGCACGCTCGGGAAAGCCCTGCCGCTAGCGC
>NZ_NRDQ01000379.1 GCF_002878455.1 Janthinobacterium sp. AD80 | reverse complement strand
AGGTTTTGCAGGAAAACTGAGCGTCAAACAGCAAAGGCAGCGCGCAGCGCTGCTTTTTTTCGTCTTTTTTATGCTTTGGCTACCCTGGCCGGCTGGCGTAGTTGTCGGATTACGCGCGGCCTTGCCGCGCTAATCCGACCTACCCGGCCTGGCCAGCCGCAAACGAACGTAGGTCGCTTAGCGCGCAGCGCGTAAGCCGACACCACCTGCGGCGTATCACGCAAACAAAACCACCAGACGAAAAAAACCCGCCAATTGCTTGACGGGTTTTTCTCTACTGCGAATAACAAGCCTGACGATAACCTACTTTCACACTGGTTGCAGCACTATCATCGGCGCAAAGTTGTTTCACGGTCCTGTTCGGGATGGGAAGGGGTGGGACCAACTTGCTATGGTCATCAGGCATAACTTGTACTGGCGCTTGTCTCCTGTAGGACGACAAGGCCATGAATCTGGAAGAAGCAAAGATTGGGGTAATGACTGGTTGTATCAACACACACGCAACGTTGTACCATCTTATCCTCTGTACCTGCTAAGGTTATAGGGACAAGCCGTACGGGCAATTAGTACTGGTTAGCTTAATGCATTACTGCACTTCCACACCCAGCCTATCAACGTCCTGGTCTCGAACGACCCTTCAAAGAGCTCAAGGCTCTGGGAAATCTCATCTCAAGGCAAGTTTCCCGCTTAGATGCTTTCAGCGGTTATCTCTTCCGAACTTAGCTACCCGGCAATGCCACTGGCGTGACAACCGGTACACCAGAGGTTCGTCCACTCCGGTCCTCTCGTACTAGGAGCAGCCCCCTTCAAATTTCCAAC
>NZ_NRDQ01000378.1 GCF_002878455.1 Janthinobacterium sp. AD80 | reverse complement strand
GCGGCGATGCCGGCGCAGCCGACTTGCAGCTGTGCATCAACCTGTCGCCGCTGGAGTGGCAGCGCGAGGCCGAGGCGCCCGGCGCCTGGCTGCGCCAGTTGCAGGCGCTGGGCGTGCCCGCCTCGGCCATCGTGCTCGACATGCGCGAAGACGCGCTGCTGGGAACTGGCGAGAGCATGGCCCAGCGGCTGCAGCATTTGCGCGCGGCGGGCGTGCAGATCGCCCTCGACGACTTTGGCAGCGGCCATGCCTCGCTGACGCAATTGCAGCAATGCGGCATCGATTACCTGAAGATCGACGGCGCCATGGTGCGCAAGCTGGCGCCCGGCACCAGCGAACTGGCCCTGTGCGAAGCCATCATCAGCGTGGCGCACAAGCTGGGCCTGCAGGTAATTGCCGAAGGGGTGGAGACAGAAATGCAGCGCGCGCTGCTGCTGGAACTGGGTTGCGACCATGCGCAAGGCTATCTGTTTGCGCCGCCGCTGGCCATCGAGGCATTCGACGCGCTGCTGCGCGCGCAGCGCCCCTTGCACCCTTGAAACAGGCGGCGATGCCGCCAGATTGGCCTTGGGCCTGCGGGACGGGGCTCCCGGCCTGAACGGGCTTATACTCGATCAGCTGGCGCCTGCGCCCGGCTCCAGCTGTCACCGGTCACCGACCGGGCGCGCAGGCAATCCTTCTTCCATTCACTCCAACGCGAGGTGTACTCATGGGCATTTTCAGCAATATCTACAACAAAATCTTCCACCATTCATCCGACGCCGCCCCGGCTGCCACGCCGGCCGCCGCCACGGCGCCAGCGGC
>NZ_NRDQ01000377.1 GCF_002878455.1 Janthinobacterium sp. AD80 | reverse complement strand
CCTGCTGGCGGCTGCTGCGCGCGCGCCAGCGCCGCCTGGCGCGCATCGAACAGCAGTTGCCGGAAGCGCTGGACCTGATGGGCCGCTCGATGCGCGCCGGCCATGCGTTTCCCACGGCCCTGAAAATGGTCGGCGACGAGCTGCGCGCGCCGCTGGGCAGCGAGATGCGCATCGTCTTCGATGAAGTCAACTTTGGCGTGGCCATGGGCGATGCGCTGGGCAACCTGGCCAGCCGCGTGCCCAGCACCGACTTGCGCTATTTCGTCGTGGCCGTGCTGATCCAGCGCGAGACGGGCGGCAACCTGGCCGAATTGCTGGGCCGCATCAGCGCCATCATCCGCGACAGGCTGACCTTGCTCGGCGAGATCCGCACCCTGTCGGCCGAGGGCCGCATGTCGGCATGGATCCTGTCGCTGATGCCGTTCGCCGTGGCACTGATGATGCAGCTGAGCAGCCCCGACTTCCTGCGCCTGCTGTACACGGACCCGGGCGGACGCAAGATGCTGACGATGGCCCTCGTCATGATGGGCCTGGGCATCCTGGTGATCCGCAAGGTCACGCGCATCCGCCTGTAAAGCCAACTTTTTTGGAAGGAAATACCATGACATGGCTGCACCTGCTGTTACTGGCGCTGACGTTCTGCGCCACCGTGGGCCTGATGCTGCTCGTGCTGCGCCCGTTCGGCGCGCCCGCCGTGCAGGCGCGCCTGCAGGCGCAAGCGG
>NZ_NRDQ01000376.1 GCF_002878455.1 Janthinobacterium sp. AD80 | reverse complement strand
AAGCCCTGGGTGCTGGAACTGGCGGCGGCGCGCAGCCTGGCGCGGCCCGCCAGCCAGCTGGCCGGCCAGCTGGAAAAAGCTGGGCATGGAAGTCAATGTGCGCATCATGGACAGCGGCATCCTGGGCGCGCGCATCGCCGCCGCCGATTTCGACCTGGCCCTTGTCAGCCAGGGCAGCAATGGCGATCCGGAAAGCATGCTGCGGCAAACGGCGGGCAACGGCGCTTACAGCGATGCCTTCCGCCGCGCCGACCTGCTGGAGCTGCTGCAGCAGCAGGTCGGCACCGTCGACGTGGCCAAGCGGCGCGCGCTGCTCGACCGCGCCCAGGCCATCTATGCCGACGAGCTGCCGGCCTTTTTCCTGTATTCGCCGCAGTGGATCACGGCGGCCAATGCGCGCCTGCGGCCGTGGTTCACGCCGGGCGGCATCGCCGTCGGCATCTCGCTGCCGCTGAACAAACTGATGTTCGTGCAGTAGACGGGAGCCGACGCTGAGCGCTTTTTCCTTCCTGGGCCGGCGCGCCGCAGGCTATGCGCTGGCCTTGCTGGCGCTTGTCAGCCTCGACTTCGCGCTGCCGCTGCTCATGCCGGGCGACCCCGTCACGGCCTTGCTGGGGCAGGATGCGCTGATCGAACTCGATGCGGCAGAACGCGACGCCCTGCTGGCGCGCCATGGCCTGGGCGGCGGGCAGCCGCTGTGGCAGCTGTACCTGGCGCACCTGGCGCAGTTGCTGCGGTTCGACCTTGGCTATTCCATCCGCCATGGCATGCCGGTGGCGGACCTGCTGGCGCAGCACCTGCCGTGGACCGTGCTGCTGGTGGCCTGCGCGCTGGCGCTGGCCCTGCTGCTGGGCGTGGTGCTGGGCATCGAGGCCGCGTTCGCGCAGGGCAGGGCGATGGACCGCGTGCTGACGGCCGCCACCCTGGCGCTCGACAGCGTCCCGCCCTTTGCCCTGGCGATGGGCCTGGTGATGCTGTTCGCCTACGGCCTGGAATGGCTGCCCAGCAATGGCGCCATGGCGCCGTTTTCCACGCGGACGGGCATGGCAGCCTGGCGCGAGCGCGCGCAGCACCTGCTGCTGCCCGTGTGCGCCATGGC
>NZ_NRDQ01000375.1 GCF_002878455.1 Janthinobacterium sp. AD80 | reverse complement strand
GACTCGATTTCGTCTACGGCTTCCCTATATGGTTAACCTTGCCACTGAATGTAAGTCGCTGACCCATTATACAAAAGGTACGCAGTCACGGAACAAGTCCGCTCCTACTGTTTGTATGCACACGGTTTCAGGATCTATTTCACTCCCCTTCCGGGGTTCTTTTCGCCTTTCCCTCACGGTACTGGTTCACTATCGGTCGATTACGAGTATTTAGCCTTGGAGGATGGTCCCCCCATATTCAGACAGGATGTCACGTGTCCCGCCCTACTTGTCGTACGCTTAGTATCACCGGTCTGATTTCGAATACGGGACTATCACCCGCTACGGTTCCTATTTCCAGAGGATTCTTCTATCAGTCCGACTATCACGTACAGGCTCTTCCCATTTCGCTCGCCGCTACTTTGGGAATCTCGGTTGATTTCTTTTCCTGCAGCTACTTAGATGTTTCAGTTCGCCGCGTTCGCCTTGCATACCTATGTATTCAGTATGCAATACCCTAAAAGGGTGGGTTGCCCCATTCGGAAATCTGCGGATCAAAGTGTGTTTGCTCACTCCCCGCAGCTTATCGCAAGCTACTACGTCCTTCATCGCCTGTAATCGCCAAGGCATCCACCATGTGCACTTATTCGCTTGTCCCTATAACGTTAGCCTCTGAGACCGAAGTCATCAAAGAGCGCTACAGGG
>NZ_NRDQ01000374.1 GCF_002878455.1 Janthinobacterium sp. AD80 | reverse complement strand
ATCGGCCGCCAGTGCGGCGCCGCTGCCGCCACAGGCCAGCACGGCCGCCAGGGCCGCGGCCAGGGATACTCGCTTCATCATCTTGTGCTCCATTCATGAAAGGGTCTGTTGGTGGCTATCGCCATCAACGCCGATCATCGGGCAAGCGCGCGGACGGGTCAAGCGGATTCCGTCTCCCATGCCGCCGCATACGCGGGCAGCGCGCTGGTGTTGCGCGCATCGGCGATGGCCGCGCCACGGCCGTGCGTGAAGGGCAGCTCGCCCGTCCAGACCACATGCGCCATGTCGCCCGCGTCGTCGAGCGGACCGCCCGTGCGCTGCTTGACGGCGCATTCGTCGAGCGCGATGCGCAGCACGGTGGTGGCCGCGTACTCCTTGGCGCTGCCGCCGCGCACCTGGGCCAGGCGTCCCGGCGCCAGCTTCTCCATCAGCGCATCCATGGCCGCATGCTGCTGGCCGATATCGCTCACTTTTTCAAACTGCCCGTAGATCATCGCCGAGCGGTAGTTCATGGTGTGGTTGAAGGCGGAGCGCGCCAGCACCAGGCCGTCGAGGTGGGTGACCGCCACGCAGACATCCGTGTCGCGCAGCAGCTGCTTGAGCATGCGGCTGCCGTTCGAGCCATGGATGTACAGGTGGCCGCCGATGCGCCAGCATGCCGTCGGGATGCAATGGCGGCCCTGCTCGTCCTGGAAGGCGATGTGGCACAGATAGGCGGCATCGATGATGGCGTGCAGCGCGGCAGGCGTGTAGTTGGCCAGTTCGGCGACACGGCGTACGCGGGTACGGGGGCTGGGAGGGAGGGCGGCAGCGTCCATGGCGGAAGTCCGGTTGGTTGAGGAGACAGGCCGCACTATAATCGTCATCTGGCTCTGAAAAAAGATCCAGAACCACGAAATAATTTAGGGCCACAGATGCAAACCAAAAACGGGAAAACCGCATGGATTATGCTTTACTGCTGAGCGCATTCGAGCGCACGCATCGCGAACGGGGCTGGCCGCGCCAGCGCCTGCTGCACGAATGCCTGCGCGCCGCCATCCGCAGCGGCCGCGTCCGCTGGACCTGATCGGCCTGGTGCTGTTCGGCACGGGCATCGCGCTGCTGTCGTGGCTGCTGGAAGTCTTT
>NZ_NRDQ01000373.1 GCF_002878455.1 Janthinobacterium sp. AD80 | reverse complement strand
CTTAACGATCACTTAAAAAGAGAGCCGCCCGCAAGCCGCTCTTGTAAATTGGTGCGCTGTCCAACAGATGGCTATATCCCGCTTGCAAATGGGCAAGCTGGGCAATCGGACGGCCTGTGTGACAATTCAAGTCGTGATATTGTTTCGACACCAACAACAAGTTTCAGAAAGTTCCTATGCTGATCTCTTTCAAATCCAAATCCTCCCCTCCCGTCATGATGTACCAGGAACATGCCCAGCGCATCCTCGACATCTTGCACAAGAGCCCGGCGCGCGGCGTCATCACTCCGGCGGAAGCGGGCGAAGCACTGGCTTTGCTGGAAAAGGAAGTCGCGGAAAGCAAGTTGCACCCGGAAACGGACATCGAACACGATGCCCATACGCCGGAAACGCTGGAAGACGGTGAAACGGGCGAGCATGCGCGCGCACAGAAAGTGCATTTTTCACAGCGCGCCTTCCCCTTGATGGAAATGCTGCGTTCGGCCAAGGCCGAAGGCGACAGCATCACCTGGGGCGTGTAAGCCGGCAATGACGACAGACGAAAAAAAACCCCGCACACGCGGGGTTTTTTTATATAACAAGCCTGACGATAACCTACTTTCACACTGGTTGCAGCACTATCATCGGCGCAAAGTTGTTTCACGGTCCTGTTCGGGATGGGAAGGGGTGGTACCAACTTGCTATGGTCATCAGGCATAACTTTTTCAACAGCTTGCTCCCAACGGGGCAGCAAACCATCTGATCTGAGGAGGCGAATTATATAGCAATTTGCCGGAAGATGGGACGAAAAGCGGCATTTTATCGCGATAAACCGCGAATTGGCCTGGTCGGCAGGCGTTGCTGTCGGATGACGCGCGGCCTTGCCGCGCTAATCCGACCTACCCGGCCTGGCCAGCCGCAAACGAACGTAGGTCGGCTTAGCGCGCAGCGCGTAAGCCGACAAACACCACAGACATAACCCACAAAACCACCAGACGAAAAAAACCCGCCAATTGCTTGACGGGTTTTTCTCTACTGCGAATAACAAGCCTGACGATAACCTACTTTCACACTGGTTGCAGCACTATCATCGGCGCAAAGTTGTTTCACGGTCCTGTTCGGGATGGGAAGGGGTGGGACCAACTTGCTATGGTCATCAGGCATAACTTGTACTGACACT
>NZ_NRDQ01000372.1 GCF_002878455.1 Janthinobacterium sp. AD80 | reverse complement strand
ATCCGCTGCTGCAGGACGTGAACAAGGGCTGGCTGCAGCACCTGCGCGAACAGGCGCCCGAGCGCGTGCTGGGCCTGGTCGCCGCCGGCATGCCGGGCAAGGTCATCATCGGCGACGTGGCCGATGCGGACTATGCCAACCTGGACGCGGCCGTGGCGGACGCCGTCAACCTGCTGGACCCTTGGTATCAGGAAGACACCAATCTGGTGGCCATCGTCGGGCGCAAGCTGTTGAACGACAAGTATTTTCCATTGGTCAACACCAAGCAGGCGCCCACGGAAACGCTGGCGGCGGACATCATCATCAGCCAGAAACGCATTGGCGGCTTGCCGGCGGCGCGCGTGCCCTACTTCCCGGACAACGCGATCCTGATTACCCGCTTCGACAACCTGTCGATCTACTTCCAAGACGGCGCGCGCCGCCGCCGCGTGGTGGACGAGCCGAAACGCGATCGCATCGAGAACTACGAGTCGTCGAATGACGCCTACGTGATCGAAGACCTGGGCCTGGCCGCGCTGGTGGAAAACATCGAGCTGAAAGACAAATAATGGCCAACCAGTCCCCCGCCCTGCGCCACCGCGCGCGCATGCTGGCCGAGCGCACGGCCGGCGCCGCCGTGCCGCAGGGCGTGACCACCGGTACGGCCTACGAGCTGATGCTGTACAAGCTGGCCGACGACCGGCGCCGCCTGAAAGCCATCCAGTCCGTCGAACGCAAGATCGAGGTCAAGGCCACCTTGCTGCCCGACTACGCGCAATGGATCGACGGCGTGCTGGCCGGAGGCAAGGGCGCGCAGGATGACGTGTTCGCCACGCTGCTGGTGTGGCATATCGACACGGGCGAGTATGACCGCGCGCTGGTCATGGCTGCCTACGCCCTGGAACACAAGTTCACCCTGCCCGACACCTACAGCCGCGACATCGCCACCCTGATGCTGGACGAGTTCGCCGAGGGCTTCCTGCACGGCAAGCTGGCCAGCGATCCGCAGCACGCGGCCCAGGTGCTGGGCACCGTCGAGCAACTGACGGCCGCCAGCGACGCGCCAGACCAGGCGCGCGCCAAGCTGCACAAGGCCATTGGCCTGGCCATGATCGCCATGCTGGACCAGGCGGACGAAGCCGACATCGCCCCGGCGCTGGTGGCGCAGGCGGAAACGGCCATGGCCCAGCTGAAACGCGCGCGCGCCCTGTCCGAATCGTGCGGCGTCAAGAAAGATATGGAAAAGCTGGAACGGCGCATCAAGCGCGCGGCCGGTTCCACGTAAAGAGCATCCCCCGCAGCACGGCGGCACGGGGGGATTCTGGCTAACTCATTTGCCTGATGAACCCCGTCCACCGCCCACTTTTGAAAGCGTCCCGTATGTCCTTCATGGCCCTGCCCCCGTCCATCCCGCCCGGCACCACGCCGGCGCCGCCAGCACCGGCCGCCGGCATCATCGAGAACGACGGCTGGTTCCCTGACGTCAAGCTGGCCGACATGCGCGATGCCATGCGCCTGGACGGCACCGTCACCGACGCACGCCTGGTGCAAGCCGTGGTCGATGCCATCCTGCAGGTCAACCGCGAGCTGGCCGACTGGCAGGGCAAGCAAGCCGCTACCGGTATCGCCGCCCTGGTGGACGTGCCGGCCACGCGCATCAACCGCGAATCCCGCCTGCTGGCGCAGTACCGGCGCGCCGTCTACAGCACGGCGAAAGCCGACCTGATCGAGCGTTACCGCGACTACGACAGCACGGCCACGTCCGTCAGCGACAAGAAAAGCATGGAATGGCTGGACGAGGCGCCCGGCGCGCAGCGGCGCAATGCGCAATGGGCCATCGCCGATATCGTCGGCCGCACGCACCTCACCGTGGAACTGATCTGATGCAGGTGCGCACGCAGCAGCACGACACGGTGGACGCCCTGGTGTGGCGTTACCTGGGCGACGGCGCGGGATACGTCGAACAGGCCTTGGCCCTGAATCCCGCGCTGGCGCGCTACGGCGCCGTGCTGCCTGCCGGCCTGGTCGTCACCCTGCCCGAACCGGCGCCCAGCACGGGCCAAGCCGCGGATATCGTGCAGCTATGGGATTAACGCAGCAATCCACCATTTTTACCCTCATGAAAAATCTATCTATCCTCACCCCGGAGAATCAAGCAATGTCCGCAGAATCGTTTGGTGGTTTCGCCACCCTGGTCAAACTGTACGGCTTCAAGGCGGCGCTGGGCATGGTCGGTGCGGCCATGCTGTACATCGTGCTGCCGCCCTTGAACAGCGATGGCACCTTCAAC
>NZ_NRDQ01000371.1 GCF_002878455.1 Janthinobacterium sp. AD80 | reverse complement strand
CTGTGGCTGGCCAGCCAGTCGGCGCCGTGGCAGGCGTGGCGCGCCGCCATCCGCACGGCCCGGGGCGAAATCCGCCACATGAACTTGCCTGATGGCACGCAGCTGGTGCTCAATACGGACACGGCCATCGACGTGCGCTTCGACGCGCTGGCGCGTGCCGTCGTGCTGCATGCGGGTGAAATCCATATCGGCACGGCGCAGGACCGGGCCACGCCGGCGCGGCCATTCCTCGTGCGCAGCAGTAATGGCATCGTGCGCGCGCTGGGTACGCATTTCAGCGTGCGCCATGGCGGCACCTTGCTGGCACCGCGCACGCTGCTCAGCGTCAGCCAGGGCGCTGTTGAAGTCCTGCCGGCCAAGGCACCGCAAGCCGTGCGGCTGGTGAATGCGGGGCAGCAGGGCAGCTTCGATGACCTTGGCGTTTCCCCCCTGGCGCCGCTGGCGCCGCACGCGGGCGCGTGGCTGCGGGGCGTGCTGATCGCCGAGCGCATGCCGCTGGGTGAGGTGCTGGAGCAAGTGGGACGCTACCGCCACGGCGTGATCCGCTGCGATCCCGCGCTGGCAAGCATGCCCGTGGACGGCATCTTCCAGCTCAACGACACGGACAGAATCCTCGCCTTGCTGCAGCATTCGCTGCCCATACGCATGACCCGCCGCACGCGCTACTGGATCAGCGTCGACGCGGCTTGAGGCCTGCGCTGCACTTGTCGGCTTGCGCGTGGCTGCGCCCCGCTGAGCCGACCTATGGCTGCGCGGCTATTCAGAGTTGGCAGTTTGCTTTGGTAGGTCGGCTTGGCCCGCAGGGCGTAAGCCGACAGGCGGCGCCGGCTTGCACGTTATTTTCTGTTTGCCTGTCCCTTTTTCCGGCCTCCCTCGTCATAACAGGTAGAGAAGGAATCATCCGAACCACCGAAAGGGTAGACATGGCTTTGCAGCACCGTATCTTTGCACCAGCACGACTGACGCTCCATCCCACCACCGGCGCCGTGCGTGCCGCGCTGGTCCTGTTCCTCGCCGTGGGGGCCGCTGGCGCCACTTTGCCGCAGCTGGCGTTGGCGGCCGAAGCCAGCCAGGCGGCTGGCGTGCGCGACTACCAGATCCCCGCCGGCAGCTTGCGCCATGCACTGTCCTCGTTCGCCATCGCCGCAGGGATTAACCTGTCGACACAGGGCGTGGCGCTCGACGGCTTGTCGACGCCTGGCTTGCAGGGCAGCCATGGCGTCACGGCCGGCTTGCAAAAGCTGCTGCAAGGCAGCGGCCTCGAAGTGGCGGACAGTGGCAATGGCAACTACCAGCTGCGCAAAATGCGCAGTAACCTGGCAGATGGCGGCTTGGCCAGCATGCCGGCCGTCGTCGTCAGCGCCGAGGCCGACCGTGCCACGGAAGGCACCGGCCTATATACGGCGCGCAATCTGTCGACGGCCACGGGCTTGAACCTGTCGCAGCGCCACACGCCGCAAACGGTGAGCGTCATTTCGCGCCAGCAGATGGAAGATTTCGATTTGACCACCTTGCAGGACGTGGCCCGCGCCACGCCTGGCATCTATGGCAAGACACAGGGCGTGTCCGATCAGGAAACCACGTATTTCGCGCGCGGCTTTGCCTTGAGCCACGTGAATGTCGATGGCTTGCCGCTGGACGTCACGGGTTTCAACGAACGCAACGTCTCGGCCGACATGCTGATGTACGACCGGGTGGAAGTGGTGCGCGGCGCCACGGGCCTGATGGAAGGGGCGGGCGCGCCGTCGGGCAGCATCAACATGATACGCAAGCGCCCCACGGCCACGCCCTTGCTGAACCTGTCCGCCCACCTGGGCAGCTGGAAAGACAGGCAATTGACGGTGGACGCCAGCAATGCCCTGAACGAATCGGGCAGCGTGCGGGGGCGTGTGGCGGCCAGCTGGCGCGACAGCGACAGTTTTGTCGACGTGGTCAATAACAAAAAMAACAGCACCGTGTATGCGATCGTGGAAGCGGACCTGACGCCGTCAACCACGGCCGGCATCGGCTTTTCGCGCCAGCACAGCCGCAC
>NZ_NRDQ01000370.1 GCF_002878455.1 Janthinobacterium sp. AD80 | reverse complement strand
GGCGCCATCAGCGTGTATGGCATGCCCGGCGAAACGCTGGACAATAAACTGGGTTTGCTGGCCCACGTGAGCGCCGTCAACCGCGAAAACTACCGCATCGGCGGCGGCGGCGACGTGCCCAATTCGGCCGGCCATGACCGCGACTACCTGCTCAAACTGAGCTTGCTGGACCTGGCCGGCCACAGCCTGCGCCTGGGCGCGGCGCGCAACCGCAATGCGGGACTCTACCTGTTCAGCCGGGTCGGCAGCGACAACGGCTATGCGCCCGCGAACGCCGTGCCCACCTACCAGCGCAGCGAACGCCATACTTATACCGTGGAGCACCGCTACCAGCCGGCCGGCAATGGCCTGCTGGACTGGAAATTCAATCTGTACCAGAACGAGAACGCACTGGAAGACGTGAGCCAGGCGCGCAGCGCCAGGACGCGGGAATGGGGCGGCAGCGCGCGCAACACGGCGCACCTGGCCTGGGCCGGCACGCAGCACCGCCTGACGGCCGGCGCCGACTTCATGGACGAAGAAGGCATCACCAACGGCGTGCTCGGTGCGGCCATCCTGGGGCCGGGCCGCAAATCGACGCAGGCGCGCAACCTGGGCGTCTTCGTGCAGGAGCGCATGCGCTGGCAAGCCTTGCAGCTGTCGCTGGGCGTGCGCCATGACCACTACAACACGGCCTTCGGACCGCGTAATTTGAAGGGCGGCAAGACGTCGCCGAACGCGGGCGCCGAAATGGAACTGGGCCGCGGCGTGGGCGCCTTCGCCAGCTATGGCGAAGCCGTGCGCGCCAGCGGCATCATCCCCATCGGTTTCCTCACCAGCGTGGATAAAAAAAGCAATTTCAATAACGGCAAGCCCTTCAAGCCGGAAACCTCCGCCACGCGCGAAGCGGGCCTGCAGTACGAAGGCGCCAATGCGCTGCGGGACGGCGACCGCCTGACCGTGCGCCTCGGCTATTTCGACACGCGCATCGCCAACCTGATCGAATGGGCCGGCCAGGGCGCCGTCTACCCCGCGTATATCCGCAACATGCCCGACACCTTGCGCAGCAAGGGCTGGGAAGGCAAAGCGCTCTGGCAGCGCGGCAGCTATCACACGTCCGTCGGCGTGGTGCTGGCCGATACCACCGTGGGCGGCAAGCCATTGAGCCCGGCGCGCCGCGTGGGCACGGCGCTGGGCGACCGCCTGACGTGGGACAGCCAGTGGCAGGTGCTGCCCGGCCTGACAGCCGGCTACACGCTGAACGCCGTGCGGCGCCTGGACGACGTGCCGAAAGCGGCGGTGCAGCGGGCCGGCTATGTGCTGCACGACGTGCAGCTGCAATGGCAGCCGGCCGCCTTGCGCGCCCTGAGCCTGGCGCTGGCCGTGCGCAACCTGGGCGACAAGCGCTACACGAGCCACAGTTCGCTCGATGGCGGTAGCGGCAACATCCTGCCGGAGCCGGGGCGCGACGTGCGCGTGAGCGCCAGTTACCAGTTTTAAGCGAAAGCATCATCCCCATCATCCATCCGTAGAGAGAAGAGAACCATGACCTATACCACCCAAGCGGGCGCGCGCTGCGGCCTGTACCTCGTCAGCGCCGGCATCGGCGACCCGGACAGCATCACCGTGAAAGCGCAGAAAACCCTGCGCAGCGTCGATATCGTGTTCGGCATCCCGCGACTGCTGGAAGCATTTTCCGAACTGCTCAGCGGCAAGGAGCAGCACAAGGCGGGCCACGGCCTGTTCAGCCCCCTGGCGCGGCGCGATACGCCGGAAGAGGAGGTCGACGCCATGGAAAAGCAGACGCGCGAGATCATCCACGCGGCGGCGGCGGCCGGCAAGACCGTCGCCGTGCTTGACTATGGCGACGCCATGATCTTCGGGCCGCAATCTGGCTACCTGAGCGAGTTCAGCGAACTCAATCCGATCGTCGTGCCTGGCATCTCCTGCTTCAATGCGGCCAATGCGGCGCTGGCCCGCGATGTCACCGGCGGCAAGCACAGCCGCTCCGTCATCCTCGCCGCCTCGGCCGACACGCGCGACGACTACACGGGCAGCGACACCCTGGACAAGCTGGCCGCCACGGGTTCCACCCTGGTGTTCTTCACCATGCGCGCCGACCTGCCCTCGCTGGTCGAACGCCTCTCGCGCCACCTGCCAGCCAGCACGCCGCTGGCCATCGTCGCGCATGCGGGCGCCGACGCGAAACAGGCCGTGCTGCGCGCCACCCTGGGCACGGTGCTGGCCCGCACGGAGAACGAAAAACCGCCGTTCGAACACCTGGTGTATGTAGGCGATTTCCTCAATTAGGCCAGGCGCATCCAGGCCACCGGCGCGGCGCCTTCCTGACCCGCCGGCGGCCCCGGGGCCTCTGCCACGCAGCGGCCGTTTTCCAGCCGCACGATGCGGTCCGCCACGTGGCGGGCGACGGGCAGATTGTGCGTGATCAGCAGCAGGGCCAGGCCGCGCGCCTCCTGCACGTCGAGCAGCAGGCGCAGCACCTTGGCCTGCACCGAGGCGTCCAGCGCGGCGGTCGGCTCATCGGCCACCAGCACGGCAGGATCGGCGATCAGCGCCCGCGCGATGGCCAGGCGCTGCAATTCCCCGCCGCTCAAGCTGCGCGCCTGGCGCGCCAG
>NZ_NRDQ01000037.1 GCF_002878455.1 Janthinobacterium sp. AD80 | reverse complement strand
ATCCGCCACGCGGCGCGCGCCTTGCCCGCCATCACCGAAGTGCCGCGCCTGGCCATGCTGGATGCGGCCGCCTTCCGCGCGCGCGCGGCGCTGGGCTTGCCGTTCCTGATGCGCGGCCTGGTGCAGCGCTGGCCTTTGTCAGGCATGGCGCCGGCCGTCTTGCGCGAACGCTACAGCCACGTGCCCGTGCGCGCCAGGGTGGGCGACTACATCAACACGGCGTTCGCGGCTGACCGTGCCATGCAGGACATGTCGATGGGGGCATATCTGGACCTGGTGGAAGAGGGCGCGAGTGCGCTGCCGCCTTATTTGGGCAACCTGGAATTGCGCGAATTGAACAGCCTGTGCCATTGGCCCACGTATTTCGACAAGATGGGGCCGCCGCGCTTCTGGGTGGGGCCGGCCGGCACGGTGACGCCGCTGCATTGCGATTACGACGACAATATCTTCGCGCAAGTATGGGGCCGCAAGCGCATCATGCTGTCACCGCCGCACCATGACGCCTTCCTGTACCCGAGCGAAGCGAACGCCATCCTGTTCGGTTCGCCCTTCGACCCGGAAGCGCCCGATTTCGCGCGTTTTCCCCTGGCGCGCCAGGCCAGCATCATCGAATGCCTGGTCGAACCGGGCGACATGCTGTACGTGCCCGCCGGCTGGTACCACCAGGTGCGCGCGCTGACGTTTTCGCTGTCCTCGAACCGCTGGGCCAGGGCCGTGCCGTTCGCCCTGCATGGCGACGCGGCGCTGCGGCGCGCGGGCGACTGATACATCATTCTGAACCACGACTGGAGCAACTATCGATACCCTGGCCCGCGCCCTGATACTCGCCACTACCTACATCGAAGGCCGCGACGAAAACGACCCTGATGCCGACATTGCCGCCCTGGAGTCGATCGCGGCCGAGTTGCGGCATGCCAGCGGGGAAGAACAGGCCAGTCTGGCACGGGCCGCCCATGCGCTGGGCGTGCCTGGCTGGCCGGAAGAGATGGGACTGGCCTGATTACCCGCCGTGCACGTGTAACTGTGCTCGCGGCCGGCTGTCCATGCTGCCTTACTGCTGCACGGCCTTGGCGGCGCCGCCCCTGCGTTTCGGCCGCCATTCGCTGAGAATGCCCGCAGCGATGATCAGGATCGCGCCGACGATGGCCAGCGCCGGCAGGCGTTCGCCGGCGATACGTCCGATCACGCCGGCCCAGACAGGCTCGCCCGCATAGATCAGGGTGGCCTTGGTGGCCGAGATGCGCTTTTGCGCCCAGTTCATCACATATTGAATCAGTGCGCTGGCGCAGCCCAGCGCCAGCACGCTGAGGATGAAAGTCTGGCTCAGGGCGGGCGGCGCTTCGCCCATGACGGGCATCAGCAGCAGGGCGATCAGCGACGCCGTGGCCAGTTGCACGATGGTCACGCGCAAGATGTTCAGCTGCGGCGAAACGCGGCTGATGAGGATGATTTCCAGCGCGATGGCGATGGCGCCCACGGCCGTGATCAGCTCGCCAGTGCCAAATGCCATGCTCAAGCCATCCGTGCCCGTCAGCAGCAATAGCCCCACGAAGGCCAGCGCCACGGCGGCCCACACGGCAGGATGGGGCCGCTGCTTGAAGACCAGCCATTGCACCAGCGGCACGATGGGGACATAGAAGGCCGTGATGAAGGCCGATTTGCTGCTGGAAATATGCATCAAGCCATAGGTTTGCAGCGCGTAGCCGCCAAAGATGCTGACACCGATGGCCATGCCCGTGAACAGCTCGGCCCGGCTCAGGTGCCGCAGCTGGCCCCGGCAAATCAGGGCGCCGATGGCGGCGGCCACGGCAAAGCGGGCGGCCACGAAGGCCAGCGGGCCGCTGACCGTGACGGCATGTTGCACGACCAGAAAAGTGCCGCCCCAGATGAAGGTGATGGCGATCAGGGCCAGTTCGGGCAGGCCGAGGGCGGGCGGGGGACTTGCGTGTGTTTTCATGGGAGGCTATGCTATGAGCAAAATATTTCCCACTATAATAGGAGCAATATATTGCGCAGTCAAGCCGAAGCCGGTGGCGTGCTGGCACACCTGGCCACCAATCTGCGGCGCTTGCGACTGGCCGCCGGCCTCAGCCAGGAAGAGCTGGCGCGCCTGTCTGGCCTGAGCCGGCGCATGGTCAATGGCGTGGAGGCGGGCGGCACCAACATCAGCCTGGCCAATCTCGACCATGTGGCCGCCGCCTTGAACGTGGCCTTTGTCGATCTGGTCCAGCCGCCGCAGCAAGCGCAGGCCAGCCTGCGGGTGCTGATGTGGCAAAGTGCCACGCAGGCCAGCCAGGCCGTACTGCTGGGCGCTGCGCCCGCCAGCCGCCAGGTGGAACTATGGTCGTGGACCCTGGCGCCGGGCGAGCGCTACGATGCGCAAGCCGACCCGGCCGGTTTCAGCGAAATGCTCTACGTGCTGGAAGGCGAGCTGCAGTTGGTGCTGGCGGACGGGGCGAGAGCGCTGGCCACGGGCGATTTCCTCGTCTTCAGCAGCGCGCAGGCGTACAGCTATGTCAACGCTGGCGCATCGACCTTGCGCTTTACGCGCAATGTGGCCAGCTGACGGCGCAGTGACGGCAGGCTGCAGCCGATGAGCAGCAGCATTGGCCGTTCCCGCTCTTCCGCCAGGGCCGGCTGCTGCGCCACCTGTGCATCCGTCGGTCCCCATTCTTCCACGTGATCGATCCGCAAGCCGGCTTGTATCAAGGCATTCAGGGTCGTGCCCAGGGTGCGGTGCTGCTTGATCACGCCGGGCGCCAGCCAGTCGGAGATGCGCGGGCCTTGCCGCTGGTAGCTGTCGACGGGCCAGGTCTTGCGTCCTTGCGCATCCGTCAGCCAGCCCGGCTGGCGCGGCGCCATGAAGACCGGGTGCTCGATGGAAAACACCAGCTTGCCACCGGGTTTCAAGCCATGCCGGATGGCGGCCAGCAGGGTGGCAAAATCCTCGATGTAGTGGAAGGCCAGCGAACTGTAGACCAGGTCGTAGGTCGCCGGCGGCAAGGCCAGTTGTCCGAGATCAATCCGCGCATAGCTGAGCGCGCCGTGCTGACCCATGGCGCTCGCCTGCGCCAGCATCTTTTCCGACACGTCCACGCCCAGCACCTGGGATGCGCCCGCATCCGCCGCCCAGCGGCAGAACCAGCCATAGCCGCAGCCCAGGTCCAGCACCCGCTTTCCCTGCAGCGTGGGCAGCATGGCGCGCAAGGCTGGCCATTCGGGGGCGGCATCCAGGCCGCCGATCGAGCGGGGCAGCTGGCTGTAGGCCGTGAAGAAGGCCTCGTTGTCGTAGATATTCTGTGTCATGTATCGAGGTCCTTGCGGGGCGTGCGCTTGGCGTGGCCGCCGCGTTGCGCCCGGTAAATGCCGGCGTGGCCGGAAAACAGGTAGGCCACGACGCAGGCGATGGCCGCGTACACGCCGAGCTCCGCGCCAAACAGTTCCATGGCCATCAGGGTCGAGGCGATCGGCGTGTTGGCCGCGCCCGCGAAGACGGCGACGAAACCGATGGCCGCCAGCAAGGTGGCGGGCTGGTGCAGCAGCGGCCCCAGCGCATTACCCAGGGTCGCGCCGATGAAGAACAGGGGCGTCACTTCGCCGCCCTTGAAACCGCTGCCCAGCGAGACGATGGTAAACGCCATCTTGCCGAGGAAATCATACGCCGGCAGTGGCTCTTTCAGCGCATCGGCGATGGTGGGAATGCCCAGGCCGATGTAGCGGTCCGTGCCCAGCAGCCACACGGCAAGCGCGATGAGCACGCCGCCGGCCAGCGGGCGCAGCGGCGCGTAGGCGATCCAGCGTTTCATCAGGGCGCTCAAGCCATGCGTGGCTTGCGCGAATACTTTACCTGCCACGCCGAACAGCATGCCCGCAAGCACCATGGCGGACAAGGTCCAGGCGGAGAGGGCGGGGATCAGTGGCACGGCATAGTGGGTATGCTGGACGCCCCACAGCAGACCCACCTGGTCGGCGATGACGGCAGCGGCCAGGCAGGGCAGCATGGCTTCGTAGCGCAGGCGGCCGATGGCCAGCACTTCCAGGCCAAAGATGGCGCCTGCCAGCGGCGTGCCGAAGACGGAGGCAAAGCCGGCGCTGATGCCGGCCATGAGGATGATGCGGCGGTCTTCATTGTTCAGGCGAAACAGGCGCGTGAGCTGGTCGGCCAGCGCGCCACCCATCTGCACGGCCGTGCCTTCGCGCCCGACGGAGGCGCCGAACAAATGCGAGACGACGGTGCCGCCCAGGACCAGTGGCGCCATGCGCAGGGGAATGATTTTCTTCGGATCGTGGATTTCATCGATGAGCAGGTTGGCGCCGCCTTCCACCGCGCTGCCGTAGCGCAGGTACAGCCAGCCGACGGCAAAGCCTGCCACGGGCAGCAGCCACACCAGCCACGCGTGCGCCTGCCGCGTTTGCGTGGCCCATTCAAGGGCGAACAGGAAGCCGGCCGACGCGGTGCCGGCCAGCACGGCCACGGCGGCAGCGATCAGCAGCCATTTCAGCAGATGCAAGAGCAGGTCAGTGAAAGCGGTGAGGCGTGTCATCGTGCGTGTCCAGTCTGGTATGGGTAGAACCTGGACAGGCGGCCGAAGATGCAAGGGCGCGGGGTGCGCGCCTGCATCTTTCCGACGGTCCAGGAAAGTCTGCAGGCATCATCAGCCCGAAGGCGGTTCACGAAGAAATACGTGGGAGGAATGCCATCTCCGCTGGAAATTCTAGCACTGCCGGCCGATGGAGACTATTAAATTTTGACAATGGCCGTGATAAATCCTACAGGCCCAGCTCCGCCACCAGCGCCTGCCCGATGGCGCGCTGTTCGGTCAGGATGGCGCGCAAGTGGTGAGGACGCGTCTTGACGTTGGTCATGACCACGCGCAGCACATTGGTCGGGCCAGGATAGCGCGTCGATTCAAGCACCGTGCGCGAGACAAAGCTGTGGCCTTCCGCCTTTTGCCGGTTCTGCAGTTTGGCATTGAGCGTGTTGAGCTGGGTGTTCAGTGCTGCCGCCGCGTCCAGCTGGCCGCCGGCCAGCAAGCTGTCCATGCGCTGGCGCAAGTGCACGGGCACGTAGCGGTAGGTGAGAATGAAGGTGTCGGAGCGCGTGACCAGTTCGAAATCCTGCTGGTCGGCCAGCAAATCCTGCAACTGGCCGGACAAGGTGGCGGCCTGCTGCAGCAACGTGGTGTAGCCGGATACGCCCAGCACCTTGAACGAAGTCCACAGTTTCAAGGCATCGAAGCGGCGCGAGCCTTCCAGCGAAGTCTGGCCCAGGTCGCCCGAGTTGTCGCGCAGGATGTAGTTGGCGTTGTGTTTCAGCAGGTTCAGGCTGGCGCTGTCCTTGAACAGCACCATGCTTTGCGCCATCGGCACCCACAGCAATTTATGCCCGTCGATGACGACGGAGTCGGCTAGGGCAATGCCCTCGTACAGCGCACGGTACTGTTCCGCGATCAAGAGGGCGCCGCCCCAGGCCGCATCCACGTGGAACCAGATGCTTTCTCGCGCGGCAATGGCCGCCATGGCGGCCAGCGGGTCGATGGCGCCCGTTTCCGTCGTGCCGGCGATGCCGATCATGGCCACCACCTTGATCTTGCGCAGTTTTAAATCGGCAATCGTGTCTTCCAGCGCCGCGATATCGATGCGGTTGTCGCGGTCAACGGCCACCAGGTGCAGGGCGTTTTCACCGAGGCCCAGGGTCGCCAACGCTTTCTTGACGGAATAATGGCTGCGGGCCGAGCCGATCACGGCCAGTCCCGCGTAAGCGGCATCCTGCATGGCGGCAAACAGGCCCCGCTTGCGCGTGCCTGGCAACTGTTTTTCTAGCGCCACGGCCAGCGCCGTCAAATTGCCCATGGTGCCGCCATTGACGACATTGCCCAGCGCGCCGCTGGTGGCGGCCATGGCCTGCGCGTAGACGGCGTCCGGCTGCTGGTACACCTGGCGGTGCAGCCAGCCGAGGATCTGCTTTTCGATCAGGGTCGAGACATACGCCGTTTCGATCTTCACCTGGTTCTGGTTCAGGGTGGCCGTAAATGCTTCGGCCAGCACGCTGATCCATGGCAAGGCCTGGGTCATGTGACCGATGTACTGGGGATGGTTCAGCTGGGCCGTATTGGCCAGCACGGTGCTGTCGAGTTCTTGCAGGAAATCCGCCACCGGCATGCCATGCGCGGGCGGGCTGGTGTCGGACAATTGCGTCAGCAGTTCCGCATACGGCGTGTGCGGATAAGGTTCGCCGCGTTCGGCGGCCAGCCAGCCGCCCAGCATGCGCAGCGCCTGCTGCAGGGGCGCGGGTGCCTGCTGCAGCGCATCGATGGAAAAATGCTGCTGCAAAAGCTGTTCGATGGCGGAGTCGGTCATTGGCTATGTTTCAATTATGGTGCCCCTAAGACAAGTACCGGGGTCGGACCCTGAGAGTCCGACCCCGGACTTTGCTGTTGGGTTAGGCAAAAAAATGGCCCGGCGGAGACGGGATTCTACCCGACTCCGCCAGGGCGCATCAGTTTGCTGTTGGCGGTGGGAGTTAGAAGTAATTCAGACCCAGCGCCGACTTGACTTCATCGGCCGTGCGGGCCGCCACTTCGCGCGCCTTGAAGGTGCCTTCCTTCAGCATCTGGATGACTTGTCCCTTGTCCTTGGCGAACTCTTCGCGGCGGGCGCGGATCGGTGCCAGCAATTCCTGCAAGACCACGTCCAGGCGCTTCTTGACGATGCTGTCGCCCAGGCCGCCGCGCACGTAATGGGCTTTCATTTCTGCCAGCGCGGTTTTTTCCGGATCAAACGCGTCCAGGTACGTAAAGGCGATGTTGCCTTCCAGGTGGCCCGGGTCTTCCACGCGCAGGTGCAGCGGGTCGGTGTAGACTTTTTTCACGGCGGCCGTGATCTCGGCCGAGCTCGCGCCCAGGTTGATGGTGTTGCCCAGCGACTTGCTCATCTTGGCCTTGCCGTCGATGCCGGGCAGGCGGCCGATGTCCGGCACCAGCGCCTTGCATTCCATCAGCACTTCGCGGTTGTACATGCGGTTGAAGCGGCGCACGATTTCATTCGTTTGCTCGATCATCGGGATCTGGTCTTCGCCCACTGGCACGACGCCCGCCTTGAAGGCCGTGATGTCGGCCGCCTGGCTGGCAGGGTAGGTCAAAAAGCCGGCCGGGATGTCGCGCTCGAAACCGCGCAAACGGATTTCTTCCTTGACGGTGGGGTTGCGCTCGAGGCGCGCCACGGTGACGATGTTCAGGTAGTAAAAGGTCAGCTCGGCCAGTTCCGGGATCTGCGACTGGATGAAGACCGTGGTCTTGCTCGGGTCGATGCCGACGGCCAGGTAGTCGAGCGCCACTTCGACCACGTTGCGGTGCACCTTGTCGATGTCTTCCATATTGTCCGTCAGCGCCTGCGCGTCGGCCAGCATGATGAATTGCTTGTAGCTGTTCTGGTAGCTGACGCGGTCGCGCAGGCTGCCGACGAAGTGACCCAGGTGCAAGGGACCGGTCGGGCGGTCGCCCGTCAGGATCACGGATTGCGAAGCGATGGCGGCCGCGGACAGCGGTGCTGCCGGTGCGTCATGCTGGTCTTGGGTATCTGGGGTATTAGGCAAGCTCATCAAGTTTCCTTTTGAGCCGCCTGCATCGGGGATGATCCAGGCTGAGCCTGTTACGCCACCGATCGAGGCGGCGTGGATCAAATTCACATCACTATACAGTGGCCGCGCGAAAGTGAGCGGGACCACCAATTCAGGCAGGCGTGTTGTGAAGGGATAAATTTCATGGCGTTATGGTTGCAGTTCGCACGCATTCTGTCAAGTTGCAGCCCGATTTATCTGCCGCGCAGGCGGCTGCCGGATTTCTGTCAAACTTGCTTTGCGGGTACTATTGTCAGCATGAATCTTTTGGAGAAGTGTATGCCTGTTGTATCCCCCGTCCGCCTGAGCGGCCTGGCCCTGCTTGTCAGCACCGTGTTCATCGCTCCCGTGCTGGCGCAAACGCCGCGACTGCTGCAAACGCCGCAAACGCCGCAAACGCCGCCCATGACGCCCGATATCGGCGCCAGGCTGGTGATGCCGGACCTGAACGACTACGTCAAGCGCGTGGCCATGATCCCCATGCGCGACGGTGTCAAGCTGTACACGGTGATCGTTGTGCCGAAGGGCGCCAGCCGCGCGCCGATCATGCTCACGCGCACGCCCTACAATGCTGCCCGCCGCGCCCAGCGCACGGCCAGCCCCAGCATGCTGGCCACCTTGCCGCAGGGTGACGATACCCTGGTGGAAAACGGCTACATCCGCGTGTTCCAGGATGTGCGCGGCAAGTATGGCTCCGAAGGCGATTATGTGATGACGCGCCCGGTGCGCGGTCCGCTCAACAATACCAAGGTCGACAACGTCACGGATGCGTGGGACACCATCGACTGGCTGGTGAAGAACGTGCCTGAAAGCAATGGCAAGGTGGGCATGCTGGGTTCCTCGTATGAAGGCCATACGGTGCTGATGGCGCTGGTTGATCCGCATCCTGCCCTGAAGGTGGCCGTGCCCATGAGCGCCATGGTCGACGGCTGGCGCGGCGACGACTGGTTTCACAATGGCGCCTTCCGCATGCCCAGCCTGTCGTATATCGCCGGCCAGACCAGCGTGCGCGGCGGCGGCGAATCGCCGGCCCTGGGCGTCTACGACGATTACGAGGCGTATCTGCGCATCGGCTCGGCGCGCGACTTTGCGAGGAAATTCGGCATCGACAAGCTGACCTATACGAAAAAACTGTTCGAACATCCGGCCTACGACAGTTACTGGCAGGAACAGGCGTTGGATAAAATCCTCGCGAAACGCCCGCTGATCGTGCCCACCATGCACGTGGTGGGGCAATGGGACCAGGAAGATATCTATGGCCCGTACGCCAGCTACTGGGCGATGGAAGCACGCGACCACCGCAACAACCTCAATTACCTGGCCATCGGCCCTTGGCGCCACAGCGGCGTCAACTATGACGGCTCCAGCCTGGGCGCCTTGAAGTTTGACGGCGATACGGCGCGCCAGTTCCGTGAAAAAGTCATGCAGCCATTCCTCAATCAATACCTGAAGGATGGCGCGCCGGAAGCGAACACGCCGCCCGTGGCGTCGTACCAGACGGGCACCAACCAGTGGCAGCGCCTGCAGCAGTGGCCGCTGGCCTGCGAGACGTGCGACACCAAGCTGACGCCGATCTACCTGCAGCACGGCTTCCAGCTGGGCTTTGCGGCGCCATCGGGCGCTGCGGATGCGGCGGAAGGCGCCTTCGACGAATACGTGTCCGACCCGGCCAAGCCCGTGCCGTTCGTGCCCCGTCCCGTGCGCCTGAACGATGGCGACGTGTGGAAGCCATGGCTGGTCAGCGACCAGCGCGGCTATGCGGACCGCACGGACGTGCTCAGCTATGTTTCCGAACCGTTGAAGACGGCCGTGCGCATTGCCGGCGCGCCGATGGTCAACCTGTTCGCCGCCACCAGCGGCACGGATGCGGACTGGGTGGTAAAACTGATCGATGTGTATCCGGACGAAGTGCCGTCGCAGCCGGCCATGGGCGGGTACCAGCTGGGCGTGGCAATGGATATCTTCCGCGGGCGCTACCGCGACAGCTTCGAGCACCCGGCGATGATAACGCCGGGCAAGGTCGAACGCTACCGCTTCGCCTTGCCGAACGCGAACCACGTCTTCCTGCCCGGCCACCGCATCGCCGTGCAAGTGCAGTCGAGCTGGTTCCCCCTGTACGACCGCAACCCGCAAAACTACGTGCCGAACATCTTCCTGGCCGACCCAGGCCACTATATAAAAGCCACGCAGCGGGTGTATCACGCGGCAGGGGCGGCCAGCGCGATCGAGTTGCCGATGGTGGGCGTGTCGGAGCGGTAGAAAGGCTGGCGTGATGTGCTGTGCGATAGCGGCCCAAGGGTCGCTATTTTTTTGCTCACAAGAAAATTTTCATGTTACTGTTTTGATAAATTCGATAACCTCTTTCTTGAAGGAGCGCGGCATGCAGGCGAAACGCCACCGGCTGATACTTGCCCTGTTTTTCTTGCCTTGGCTGGCAGGCTGCGGCGCCATGTCCAGCTGGCGCGCCTCGCAGCGCATCAGCTACACGCCCATGCTGGAGAAGGTACTCGTGACGCCGGCGCCCACCTTGGACGATGCCGCCAGCTACGTTCCCCGTTTTGCCCTGATGGCCCTGTTTTCCCAGGTGGTTTACCGCCATGACATGCCTGAGGCGCGGCGCGTGCAGGATGGCTGCGGCTATCTGGCGGGCGGCGACGATGTGTTCGGCATGCCTGCCGATGCGCAGGGCAGGCGCTGGCGCCGCCTGGTCTGGACGCCGGAGCAGCTGCGCGCGCAGCCGTCTCTGCCGCCGCCGTGCTACCAGCAGCACGGCCTGTATTATGAAACCTATGTGCACCGCGGTGCCGGCGCGGATGGCGACGACGTGGCCGTGATCGCCATCCGCGGCACGGAAAACTGGGCGCTGCGGGTGCAGGCCGCCGACTGGAGTGCAAATGCGGCGGCATCGTTTGGCATCGATGCGGCGCAATATCGGGCTGCGCGCGAGACCATCCACCCCCTGGCCGTGCGCATGAAGGAGGACAATCCTCGCCTGCGCGTATTCGTGACCGGGCATTCGCTGGGTGGTGGCATCGCGCAGCAGATCGCCTACATGGGCACGGAAGTGGATGCGGCTTATGTGTTCGACAGTTCGCCCGTCACTAACTGGAGCGAAATGATGCTGATGCAGCCGTCGCCCGTGAAGAATGCCTATCCACAAGTGTTCCGCATCTATCATCGCAATGAAATATTGCAGGACTTGCGCAACCTCAGCACGCGCATGATGAGCAAGCAGCTCGAACGTGCCGACTACGAGTTCTATTTTCACGACAGCAAGAAGATCGCCTCGCATGACATGGCCATACTGACCTGTAATTTTGCCGGCTTCATCAAGGATGATACTGCGCCATTCGACTATCCGGCCAGCTTTGCCGCGCAGGTGCTGCGTGATCCCGTCCTGTGCGCACCTGTTGCGCCGGGGCGGCCCTGACGCGAGCCTTTGCAGCCCTGATCAGCCCATGCGCATCAGCACGGCTCCCGCCGCGATCAGCGCGATGGCCAGGTAGCGCCGGGGGCTGATGCGTTCGCGCAGGAACAGGGCGGCGATGGCGACGGCGAACAGGATCGATGTTTCGCGCAGGGCGGCGATGGCTGCCACGGGCGCCTGCGTCATGGCCCACAATGCCAGGCCATACGAGGCCAGGGTGCCGAAGCCGCCAAAGGCGGCCAGCCGCCATTGCGTGCCAGCATAGGCCAGCAAGTCGGCCGGGCGGCGTAGCGCCGTCCACAGCAGCAGCCCGGCGCCGTTCAGGACAAAAATCCACATCGTGTAGGCGGCCGGCGCGCCGGACAGGCGCACGCCGATGCCATCGATCAGGGTATAGCTGGCAATGACGCAGGCATTGCCCAGCGCAAAGGCGGTGGCGTGTCCCGCGTTTTTCGCCACGCGGGCAGTGGCAGGCTGGCGCGATGCGAAATACAGGCCGAAGATGCCGGCGCAGATGCAGGCGACGGCGCCCATCTGCATGGACGACAGGCGCTCGCCGATCAGCGGCCAGCTGGCCAGCGCCACCAGCAGGGGCGCGCTGCCGCGCATCAATGGATAGGCGTGGCTCATGTCGCCCGCCCGGTAGGCGGCCGCCAGCAGCGAGTAATAAGCGAGTTGGGCCACGGTGGACGCCGCCAGGTAGGGCCAGCTGGCCGGATCAGGCGCTGCGACGAAGGGCAGCACGGCCAGCGAGATCAGCGCCGCGCCCGCGGACACCAGCACGGTACTGAGAAAGGTATCCTTGCCCGACTTGACGATGGCGTTCCAGCTGGCATGCAGCAGGGCGGCAAACAGTACGACAGCGACGACGGTACCGGACATGCGGGCCTTAGCGCGGGCGTATGCTGAGCGTCAGCAATTCCTGGCGGTGATGGCGCTGGAAACCCTCCATCAGGGTACCGGAGCGGCCCGCTTTTTCCAGCAGTTCGCGCAGGGTGGCCTGGTCTTCCGCCGTCAGCGACTTGCGCGACAGGTAGGCGCCGCTCATGCCCCAGGGCAGTTCCGGCAGCGCTTCCAGGCGCAGGCGGTCGGCCAGGCCATACACGCGCGCGTCGTTCTGCGCCACGCCGGCCAGAATGGTCGGGCCCATGATGGTGGCGTCGATGAAGCCGCTTTGCATCAAACGCGCCACGGAGAGCGCGTCGACTTCATAGAAGAGCCGGCCCTGGCTGCCGAGTTCCTTGGCCAGCGCCTGGTAGGACGCGCCATAGTCATAGCCGCGCACCAGCGCAATGCGCAATTCGCGCCGGTCGATCAGTTCCTGCATGGTGTTGATGGGTGCGCGCGCGCTTTGCAGCGATACCAGCAGGGGCCGGTTGCCCATCAGGGGAATGAACAGGCCGTGCTGGTCGCGGCGGGGCGTGCTGCTGGCCGGTATCAGCATGTCGGCCTTGCCCGCCTCGAACATGGCTTCCAGGCGCGCGCGGGGCACGGGCGTGAAGATGAAATTGCAGCCGGCCTTGGCGCCCAGGCTGCGCAGCAAGTCCGGGTAGATGCCGCTGATGGCGGCGCCATTGATCACCACGCTGGCCCCGATCGCCGAGACGGGCACCTGGATATCGCGCGAACATTGCGCGCTGGCCAGGGACGGCAGCGCCAGCGCCAGCATGGCCATGGTTCGGCGCCAGGCGCTGGAATAAAAGTCAGTCATACCCATCCTTGCTCACCATCGAATGCCGGACGTCGGCAACGCACGGCTGATCGCACATTCTCGCCTATTTATTTCTCAAATGCAATATTATGCCGCCGACTACTTTGTGGTGGAAACCACAAGTCCTTCCTGGCCATGCGCCTTGAAGTATCTCCAGGCCACGGCGATGCCCAGTACCTGCATGACGGCGCACAGATAGAAGGTGCTGCCGATGCGCCAGTCCTGCGGCGGCAAGTGGCTTACTTCACCGAGGATCATGCTGCCCAGCAAAGGCATGATGATGATGCCCAGGCTGCTGATGGACTGCAATGAACCCATCAGTTCACCCTGCTCGCTGGCGTTTGACGACTTCGAGATGATGCCTTGCAGGGCAGGGCCGGCGGCAAAGGCCAGCAGGTTGCACAGGATGAGGGCGTACATCATCCAGCCCTGCGTGGCCAGGCCATACAGCAGATAGGTGATGGCGCCCGAAGCCATGCCCAGCAGGGACAGGCGCACTTCGCCAAAGCGCTTGATCAGGATGCCCAGCAAGCCCGCCTGCACCACGGCCGCGCACAGCCCCACGCAGAACAGGGCAATGCCGTTCTGGCGCGGCGTCCAGTCGAAGCGGAAGTGCGTGTACAGCACCCATGTGGTGTTGAGCATCATCTGCGCAAACGTCATCAGGCCAAAGGCCAGCACCAGGCCGCGGATCTCCACGCGGCGCGCCAGCTTCAGCAGGGCGGCGAAGGGATTGATGCGCGCCAGGGTGAACGGCGCGCGCGGACCCGGTTGCAGCGATTCGGGAACGAAGCAATAGCCGTAGATAAAATTGGCGGCCGATAATCCCGCCGCGACAAAGAAGGGCAGGTGCAGGTTGATGTCGCCCAGCAAGCCGCCCAGCATGGGGCCGCAGATGAAGCCTAGGCCGAAGGCGGCGCCGATCTTGCCGAAACTCTTGGCGCGGTTGTCCGGCGTGGAGACATCGGAGGCATACGCGGATGCCACCGACATGCTGGCCGACGACACGCCGCCAATCACGCGGCCGATGAACAGGCAGGCCAGGTTGGGCGCCAGCGCGGTGGCAAGGAAATTGACGGCCATGCCGGCCATCGAATACAGCAGCACGGGACGGCGTCCCACGCGGTCGCTGACGGCGCCCAGCATGGGCATGAAGATGAATTGCAGCAAGCCGAAGAGGGCTGCCATGATGCCGTACCAGAAGGCCTGGGCATCCTTTCCGTCGACAAAGTCGCCGATCAGGATGGGCAGCACGGGCACCACCAGGCCGATGCCCAGCATGTCGATGAAGACGCAGACGAGGATGAAGTTGAGGTTGCCGGCGCGCGCGGGCGCGGCCGGTGAAGAGAGGGTAGTGCTGTCGGGTGTCGTGTTGTCGGACATGCATGCTTTCGGCGCACACCGCGCGCCGCCATGCGGCCCGCAGGGTTCAGTTGTTGGCGTTGCGCCCGCGCGTCCATGCTGCTGCTGACGCCGCGGCGCGATAGCTGAGCCTTGTATTATAGACAGCATGGGCCATGCTGGCTATCGCCACCACATGCTATATGGCAACGCCCCATTCGTCGGCGAAGGCGGCGCGGAATTCCGTCAGCACGGCCAGCCGCCGTTCGGCCAGGGCGCGACCCGCCCGCGTCTGCATCTTGCCCGGCAGCTTGTCGAGTTTGGTAACGATATGGTCGAGCGCGTAGGCCTTGTCGTCCAGCGGGCGCTGCGCGGCCAGCGGGTCGCTGCCATGCGCCAGCGCGCTCTCCATGCGTGCCGCCGTGTAGAACAGGCGCGCCAGCCCGACGGCGCCCAGCGCGTCGATGCGGTCCGCATCCTGCACGATTTGCGCCTCGATGGTATGCGGCGGCAGGTTGGCGGAAAAACTGTGCGTCTCGATGGCATGGGCCACGCCCGGCAATTTGTCAGCGGGGAAATCCAGTTCCGCCAGCTGGCGGCAAGCCAGGCTGGCGGCCTGGCGCGAGGCCAGGTGGCGCTCCGGATGGTTTTTTGGCAAGTTGACCAGGTCGTGCAGGTAGCAGGCTGCCATCACGGTCAGGGCGTCGGCTTGCGCGTACTCGCGCAGCAGCACGCTGGCGTTGCGCCAGACACGCTGCAAGTGATTGATATCGTGGGCGCTGTCGTCGCCCAGGCCGGCCTTGGCCAGGGCCAGCAGGCGGGGTTGCCAAAGTTCAAGGGAAGGAGGGAGGCAGCTGGTTGTCATTCGGTACAGTCCTGATAAAGAAGCGCCCGTATTGTGCCATAGGCGCGCGCCTGGTTTCTGTCTCCTGGCGCGGCATTGTCATTGTCTTGTTTTTCATGCAAACTATCTATGTGGCAAGATGTTCGTCCGGATGTGGGCGCGCCTGGACCATTACCGCACACCATGAAAGACACCATGCGAACCATACTGATGCTGCTTGCCGTCCTGATGGCCAGCCCGCCATTGCTGGCGCATAACACTCCTGCGCTCAACTACAAGGAAGACACGCCTGCTCTTGGCACGCACATCCGCCGCGATGCCTTGCGTGACAGCTGGCTGCCGCTCAACCAGACTTACGGGGAAATGAGCGTGGAACACCGGAATAAGCTGCGCGCCGTATATTCTTCCATGGCGGCCGATGATGAGCCGCCTTTCCCCCTAAGGGGGCTGGGACCGAGCATCATGCAATTGCGCGAGGTGCACAGGCGCATAGGCGGCCCTGGCGAGCTGAAACTGATCCTGTCGGTGGATGCCGAGGGTAACGTCGGCGATGTTTCCGTGTACTCGTCCTCGAACGAGCGCATGGCGTATTACGGCGCTATCCTGCTGAGCAAGGAAAAGTTCAAGCCCGGGCTATGCCATGGCGTGCCCTGCGCCATGGATTTCATGTACCGTTTTGAATATGCGTTCTTTGATGATGTCATTGATAACACGCTCGTGAAATAAACGCCGCTGCGGATCGCCAGGGTATCGGGATTGCCACAAAAGGTTGTTATAAATACAGTAAATTCAGGTGATGTGCACATTTTTAGTGCACGTCATATTTACATGCGTTAATATTGCCGTATTGCAATTTTAATGCGCTGTTTTTTAACGCCCGGCACCATGAATGCCCTGCGCGCTTCCGGCGTTTTTTCTAAAGGATTATCATGAGCACCATCTCCAGCGAATCGGGCGCGGCTGTCGCCAAGGCTGCCGAATACCTGGCTTTTACCCTGGGCCAGGAAGAATACGGCATCGACATCCAGAAAGTCAGCGAAATCCGCAGCTATGAAACGCCGACCCGCATCGCCAACGCCCCCGAGTTCGTCAAGGGCGTGGTCAATCTGCGCGGCATCATCGTGCCGATCGTCGACATGCGCATCAAATTCAACCTGGGCACGCCCAGCTATGACCAGTTTACCGTCGTCATCATCCTCAACATCGGCAACCGCGTGGTTGGCATGGTTGTCGATCGCGTTTCCGACGTCACCACCTTGCTGCCAGAGCAAATCAAGCCGGCACCGGACATGGGCCGCTCGATCAATACGGAATATGTGATTGGCCTCGGCACCATCGACGAGCGCATGCTGATCCTCGTCGACATCGACCAGCTGATGTCCAGTGCCGAGATGGGCCTGATCGAGAAGTTGGCGGCGTAAATTCCCAAACCATACGCTGCTGTGGGAAATTTCTAGAAACAATTGACCCCAAGCATTGCTTGCTCTTTCTGCAAGGCGCACGCTAGCGCATTTCCTGGCGCACGGTTCACGCGGACCGTGCGCCAGTTTCACTTCAGTTTCATTTTTTATGCCCGCTTCGATACTGCCGCCAGCCAGAGCGCCCCATGGGGTGCGGCAAGCTTTTGCACATCTGGCAGCAGGGCTTTTTAGGATAGTCACATGAATTTATTACGCAACGTCAGCATCGGTGTCCGCCTGGGCCTCGGTTTTGCCGTCATCTTGCTGTTTTCGATGGTCATCACGGGCATCAGCGTCTGGCGCCTGCACGACGTGGCCACGGCCACACGCACCATGATGGAACAGCCGCTGGCCAAGGAACGCTATATTTCCGACTGGTACGGCCGCATCGACAGCGCCGTGCGCCGCACCATCGCCATTGCCCGCAGCAGCGACACCTCGCTCAGCGGCTATTTCGCCGAAGAGTCGAAAGTCTCGTCGGCCAGTTCGGCCGAGCTGCAAAAGAAAATCGAAGCACTGATCGACCTGCCGGACGAAAAGGCCATGTTTGCCGGCTTGCTGGAGCAGCGCAAGGTGTACATCAGCTCGCGCGACCAGGTATACAAGCTGAAAGGCGAGTCGCAGGTCGAGGCCGCCAATGACGTGTTTGAAAAGACGTTCGTACCTGCCGCCGCCAAGTACCAGAAGATGGTGCAGGACTTGCTGGAACACCAGCGCGCCAGCATCGACACGACCGCGCGCGAGATCGACGCCGTTGCCAATACCAGCCGCAACCTGCTGCTGGTGCTGGCCGTGCTGGCGCTGGCATTCGGCGTCGTGTGCGCCTGGGTCTTGACCATGGGCATCGTGCGCCCGCTGCGCACGGCCGTGGAAATCGCCCGCAAGGTGGCCGATGGCGACCTGACGGCGCAGATCGACGCCAGCGCCAAGGATGAAACCGGGCAGCTTTTACTTGCCCTCAAAGACATGAATACCAGCCTGCTCAACATTGTCAGCGAAGTGCGCAGCGGCACGGACAGCATCGCCACCTCATCGACGCAGATCGCCGCCGGCAACCAGGACCTGTCGAGCCGCACGGAAGAGCAGGCCGGTTCGCTGGAAGAAACAGCGTCATCCATGGAAGAACTGACCAGCACCGTGAAGCAGAATGCGGACAATGCGCGCCAGGCCAACCAGTTGGCGGCCTCGGCGGCGCAAGTGGCCGTCAAGGGCGGCGACGTGGTGGCGCAGGTGGTGGGCACCATGGAATCGATCAACGCCTCGTCGAACAAGATCGTCGACATTATTTCCGTGATCGACGGTATCGCTTTCCAGACGAATATTCTGGCCCTGAACGCGGCCGTGGAAGCGGCGCGCGCCGGCGAGCAGGGCCGTGGTTTCGCCGTCGTGGCATCGGAAGTGCGCAACCTGGCGCAGCGTTCGGCCAGTGCCGCGAAGGAAATCAAGACCCTGATCGGCGCGTCCGTGGAGCAAGTCAACGCGGGCAGCATGCTGGTGGCGCAAGCCGGCTCGACCATGAACGATATCGTCGACAGCGTGCAGCGCGTGAGCGACATCATCACGGAAATCACGGCCGCCAGCAGCGAGCAAAGCGTGGGCATCGACGAGATCAACCGCGCCATCGGCCAGATGGATGCCGTCACCCAGCAAAATGCGGCGCTGGTGGAAGAATCGGCGGCGGCCGCCGAATCGATGCAGCACCAGGCGCACAGCCTGGCGCAAGTGGTCAGCGTCTTCAAACTGAATGGCCAGCAGGCCGGCGCCACCGGCTTGAAAGGCGCGCATGCCGCCCAGCGCCAGGCTGGGCAAGCACCGGCAACGGCCTTGCGCCTGCGCGCACGCTGATGCCTCTGGCGGCTGCCGCGCGCAGCCGCCTTCCCTGTCTTTTGCTTTGTACCCTTTTGTAGTCTGGTTCCGCTTTTTTAGGATATTCACATGAATTTGTTAAGAAACGTCAGTATTGGTGTGCGTCTCGGCCTGGGTTTTGCCGTCATTTTGCTGTTTTCCATGGTCATCACGGGCATCAGCGTGTGGCGCTTGCACGATGTGGCCGTGTCCACGCGCAATATGATGGAGCTGCCGCTGGCCAAGGAACGTTTCATTTCCGACTGGTATGCGAAGATTGACAGCGGCGTGCGCCGCACCACGGCCATCGCGCGCAGCAGCGACACGACACTGGGCGCCTACTTTGCGGAAGAAGCCAAGCAATCGTCGGTGGTGTCGGGCGAGCTGCAAAAGAAAATCGAAGCGCTCATTTCCAGCCCGGAAGAAAAGGAATTGTTCCGCCTGGTGAGCGAGCAGCGCAAGGTGTATCTGGATTCGCGCGCACAAGTGTCGAAACTGAAGGCGGACGGACACGAGGCGGAAGCGGAGCAGGCATTCCAGAACATTTTCGTGCCAGGCTCGACGAAATACCTGAAAGTGGTCAACGACATGCTGCAGCACCAGCGCGCCAGCATCGACGCCACGGCGCGCGAGATCGATGATGTTGCCAGCACCAGCCGCAACCTGTTGCTGACCTTGGCCGCGCTGGCGCTGGCATTCGGCGTCGTGTGTGCCTGGGTCTTGACCATGGGCATCGTGCGCCCGCTGCGCACGGCCGTGGAAATTGCCCGCAAGGTGGCCGATGGCGACCTGACGGCGCAGATCGACGCCAGCGCCAAGGATGAAACCGGGCAGCTTTTACTCGCCCTCAAAGACATGAATACCAGCCTGCTCAACATCGTCAGCGAAGTGCGCAGCGGCACGGACAGCATCGCCACCTCGTCGACGCAGATCGCCGCCGGCAACCAGGACCTGTCGAGCCGCACGGAAGAGCAGGCCGGTTCGCTGGAAGAAACAGCGTCATCCATGGAAGAACTGACCAGCACCGTGAAGCAGAATGCGGACAATGCGCGCCAGGCCAACCAGTTGGCGGCCTCGGCGGCCCAGGTGGCCGTCAAGGGCGGCGACGTGGTGGCGCAGGTGGTGGGCACCATGGAATCGATCAACGCCTCGTCGAACAAGATCGTCGACATTATTTCCGTGATCGACGGTATCGCTTTCCAGACGAATATCCTGGCCCTGAACGCGGCAGTGGAAGCGGCGCGCGCCGGCGAGCAGGGCCGTGGTTTCGCCGTCGTGGCATCGGAAGTGCGCAACCTGGCGCAGCGTTCGGCGTCCGCCGCGAAGGAAATCAAGACCCTGATCGGCGCGTCCGTGGAGCAAGTCAACGCGGGCAGCATGCTGGTGGCGCAAGCCGGTTCGACCATGAACGATATCGTTGACAGCGTGCAGCGCGTGAGCGACATCATCACGGAAATCACGGCCGCCAGCAGCGAGCAAAGCGTGGGCATCGACGAGATCAACCGCGCCATTGGCCAGATGGATGCCGTCACCCAGCAAAATGCAGCGCTGGTGGAAGAATCGGCGGCGGCCGCCGAATCGATGCAGCACCAGGCGCACAGCCTGGCGCAAGTGGTCAGCGTCTTCAAACTGAATGGCCAGCAGGCCAGTGTCACGGGTTTGAAGGGCAAGCAACGCCCTGTGGCGAAAGAAGCCAAGGAAGCCTTGCGGATCGGCCGTGCGGCTTAAGTTGCCTACCCCGTCAAGGCCGGGATCGTACCCTGGAGGGCACGACCCCGGTATTTAGGACTCTGGGGTAAGGTTTGCAACCGCCATCTGCGACAGTTTGTCCGCCTCGCCATTGCGGTGGCGCGGCAGCCAGTGCAAGCTTACCTCTGTGAATTGTTCCAGCAGGGCCACTACGGTGGCCCTCTGCGTTTCCAGCCCCTTGGCGCCGACCGGCGTCGTTCCCAGCACATCGTTGATGACCACCTGGCTGTCGCCGTACAGCAGCAGCTGGACCGGGGGCGGGCGCACCTTGACCGCCGCTTGCAGCAGCGCCGTCAGGGCCGCGTATTCCGCTTCGCTGCTGTTGCCATAGCCGGCCGCCTGGCTCACTTCGATGCGTTCGCCCTGTGGCCCCAGCAGCAGGGCGCCTATGCCCAGCTTGCCTGGATTCGGATGCGCGGAACCATCGAACCAGCCGCGCCAGGCCAGCGGCCCGCCGTGATCCTGGCGGCTCAGCGCCAGCTGCGCGCGGCGCGCCTGCATCTTCGCTTCCTTGCGCTTTTTGCGTTCATTGCGCGCCTCCGCTTCTTCCGTCATGGTTTGATCAGAAAGATGTCGATGATGCTGGCTAGCCAGCACACCACCAGCACAGCAACGGCCACCGTCATGGCCGGACCGTCATTGGCCGACAGGGCATCGACTTTTTCCGCGATCAGCTGCACGTCAAGGGGCAGGGCGCCACTGTCGATCTGTGCCATGATCTGGTCCAATCGTGCCATGATCTGGCGCAACACGATCAGCAGCGCGACCAGCGCGGGCACGAGGAAGAGGCAGCCACGGGCTTTGCGCCCAAGCAAGAAATGCCCGCTGCCGGGAAATACCAAAGCGGACAGCAGCAAGGCCTGCGTGCGTTTGGATATTGATGAAGCTGAGGGGGAGCCGCTCATGCGCGCCTTTTATCGGTGGAAGAGCGGTCCATCATACTATTGCCAGCCGAATTTGCGCAGGTACACGCGTTTCATGAACGTCGTCAGCACGGTGTAGCAGACGAGAATGCCCAGCAGCCATGGGAAATATCCCAGCGGCAAAGCCTGCAGCTTGAAGTAGCTCGCCAGCGGCCCCATCGGCAGGAAGACGCCCACGGCCATGATGGCGGTGGTCGCCACCAGCAAGGGCACGGACGCGATGCTGTCGATGAAGGGCAGCTTGGGCGTGCGGATCAGGTGCACGATCAGGGTTTGCGTCAAGAGTCCCACGACGAACCAGCCGGACTGGAACAGGGTCTGCTGTTCCGGGGTATTCGCGCCGAACACATGCCACATCAGGATGAACGTGCTGATGTCGAAGATCGAGCTGATGGGGCCGAAGAAGACCATGAAGCGGCCGATGTCGCGCGGGTTCCAGCTCAAGGGCTGCTGGATCAGTTCGGCATCGACATTGTCGAACGGAATGGCGATCTGCGACACGTCATACAGCAGGTTTTGCACCAGCAAGTGCAGCGGCAGCATGGGCAGGAAAGGCAAAAAGGCGCTGGCCACCAGCACGGAAAACACATTGCCGAAGTTCGAGCTGGCCGTCATGCGGATGTATTTGAGCATGTTGCTGAAGGTGCGGCGGCCTTCCAGCACGCCTTCTTCCAGCACCATCAGGCTCTTTTCCAGCAGGATGATGTCGGCCGCCTCCTTGGCGATATCGACGGCCGAATCGACGGAAATGCCGATGTCGGCCGCGCGCAGGGCGGGTGCGTCGTTGATGCCGTCGCCCATGAAGCCGACGATGTGGCCATTGCCGCGCAGCGCACGCACCAGGCGTTCCTTGTGTAGCGGGCTGAGCTTGGCAAACACGGTGTTGTCTTCGGCCGCCCTGGCCAGGGTGGCGTCGTCCATGTCGTCCAGCTGCGGGCCTTGCAGCACGCCATGCACGGCCAGGCCCACTTCGCGGCAAATCTTTGCCGTCACCAGGTGGTTGTCGCCCGTTAAGACTTTGACCGTCACGCCATGCTCGGCCAGCGCGCGCAGGGCGGGCGCCGTCGATTCCTTCGGCGGATCGAGGAAGGCCACGTAGCCGATCAGGGTCAGCGCCGTTTCATCGGCCACGCCATACACGGTTTTGTGCGGCGGCACTTCCTTGACGGCCACGGCCACCACGCGCAAGCCTTCCGCATTCAGGCCTTGCGTGGTTTCCAGCACTTTCGCCAGCAGGGCATCATCGAGCGGAATGCTGACGCCGCCGAGGCGCAGATGGCTGCAGGCGGCGAGGATTTCCTCGACGGCGCCCTTGCAGATCAGCTCATGGTGGTCATTCTTTTCAGACACGACGACGGACATGCGGCGGCGCACGAAGTCGAACGGGATTTCATCCACCTTGACGTAATCGCGCGCCAGCTGCATTTCCGTCTGCAGTTCCACGTGGTCGAGCACGGCGCGGTCCAGCAGGTTTTTCAGGCCTGTCTGGTAGTGGCTGTTCAAATAGGCAAATTGCAGCACTTCATCGGAGGGCTGGCCGAACACGTCGGTATGGCGCTCCAGCACGATCTTGTCCTGCGTCAAGGTGCCCGTCTTGTCCGTGCACAGCACGTCCATGGCGCCGAAGTTCTGGATGGCATCCAGGCGTTTCACGACGACTTTCTTTTTCGACAGTTTCACGGCGCCCTTGGCCAGGGTGCTGGTGACGATCATGGGCAGCATTTCCGGCGTCAGGCCGACAGCCACCGATAGCGCGAAGAGGAAGGCTTCCATCCAGTCGCCCTTGGTCCAGCCATTGATGAGGAACACGAGCGGCGCCATCACGAGGGCGAAGCGGATCAACAGCCAGCTGACGCTGTTGACGCCCGCTTCAAACGCCGTCGGCGTGCGCTCCGTGGCCGTGACTCTCGTGGCGATGGTGCCGAAATACGTGCGGTTGCCGGTGGCCAGCACCAGTGCCGTGGCCGCGCCCGAGATCACGTTGGTGCCCATGAACAGCAGGTTGGCCAGCTCCATCGGGTCCTTGCCTTGCGCATCGGCCAGCTCGGCCATCTTTTCCACCGGCAAGGATTCGCCTGTCATGGCGGCCTGGCTGACGAACAGGTCCTTCGCGGACAGCAGACGGCAATCGGCGGGGATCATGTCGCCGGCCGACAGCACGATGATGTCGCCCTGCACCAGCTGGCGGATAGCCAGTTCCGTCTGCTGGCCATTGCGCAGCACGGTGGCGGTGTTGCTGACCATGGCTTTCAGGCGCTCGGCGGCGCGGTTCGAGCGGCCTTCCTGCACGAAGCGCAGCAGGGTCGACAAAATTACCATGGTGCCGATGACGATGGTCGCTTTCGGATCTTCCGTCAGGTAGGAAACGATGGCCAGCACGGTGAGCAGCAGGTTGAACGGATTCTTGTAGCACAGCCACAGATGCTGGTACCAGGCCAGCGGTTTTTCATGCTCGACTTCGTTCGGCCCCGTCTGCGCGCCAATGACTTGCGCCTCGGCATCACGCAAGCCTTCGAGGCGCGTGTGCAGGCGGTTCAGGGCCGTGTCGAGGTCTTCATGGGCGGCGCCCAGCAACTGGCGCGCCAGGTGGTCGGGCACGGGCCGGGCCGTGCTGTTTTCCAGCGGCATGGCGCGCCGGCGGAAGTGGCCGGCCGTATGGCGCTTGCGCAGGAACGATTCGAATAAGCGGGTGAAGAGATTCATGGCTCTTCCTTTCACGACGATGTGTTGGCGGGCGGCGCAGCCGCAGGCAAGACTTGCGTGCCGCCAACGCGGCATGGCTAGCTTGGCTAGGCATGGCGCTGGCGTGCAATCCGGGTCAGTAGCCGGTCGCGATCGGAAAGAGGGAGGAGGCGCGCAGCCGGACTGGCCGCGCGAGACACCGCACCTTGCTCAGCAAGGCACGGAGGAAAGAGAGTTCCGCGTTGCTTGCTGTTTAGCTGCCGAGGCAATCACCGATACAAGATCGGCTACTGTCACTAGAACAAGTACCCACGTGGGACTCCGTAAATGAATAATGAGGGCATCTTATGGACGTGCTGCAAGAGTGTCAACTGAAGAAATCTTAGGTTTCCAAAGTGTAATGTGGTGTGTGGCGAAGTCGCACGTCGGATGCCAAAAAGTAAAAAATTTTGTTTGGCCGGAAGCTGCCGTCCCCGTTGCCGTGACAATCCGTGATTTTTGCCACTTGGCAATCCGTTATGCTCGGGTACGCCAATTGGCCAAGAAACAGCCACTGTCAACGCTATGCCTATAGAGAAAACACATGCCCATGGAACTGATCGCCGTTGCCGTAATCGCCGGGCTTCTTGTCATGTTTTTTGCTGGCAAGCACTTTTCTAAAAAACGGCCCAAAGAAACCCACTTTGAATGTGCCCGTTGCGGCACGCTTGCACGCCACACCGACCGCACCATGGAAGCCTGGCGCAACAACAAGACGACCTACTTCTGCCAGTCCTGCCATCTTAAATGGCTGCATGGCAGGGCGCCGCGAGAGCGTGAACGCGGCACTTCGCCGGTAGGGCGCAGCTCCCGCTCCCCATCGGGATGCCTTGGCGTTGTCGTGCTGTTTGCCGTCGTTCCGCTCGCTGGCTTTTTATTGGTGCACGCATATGCCTGAGCTATCTTTCGCATGCCGGGCCTGAGCAGAAAACGCCGGTTTCTGTCCTGTGTCTACGACGTTGCTGTTCAGTATGTCTGGAAACTGGACCTGCCGCATCAAGCTGATTGCACCGCCAGCGCCAGCGAATCGGACAATATCTGCCACAGCGCCGCGTGGCGCTGCTGCAGGGTGGCACCGCCTGCGTAGATCAGTTCCACGTGCAGGCTGTCGACGATGCCCAGGTAGGCTTGCGCGTACAGTTCGATGCGCTGCGGCGGCAGGGATGGCACCAGGCGGCGCAGGCTGGCAACGTAATGGCGCTGCAATTGCGCCAGCAGCATTTCGTAGCCGGTGCCGACTTCCACGCGCAGGCTGGCGGGCGGCAAATAGGCCGTGCGCAGCAGGAAGCGCAGATGGGCAGAATCCGCATAGCGCTGGGCCATGCGGTCGCAGTACAGGGAACCGGCCAGCTGGCCGCCGGCATTTGTCGCCAGCGATGCTTCGTCGGCGAAACAGCCATCCATGAACGCTTGCTCTTCGGCCAGCGCGTCGGCAAAGACGTCAAGGAAGAGGGCGTCCTTGCCAGCGAAATGCGAATACAGCGAAGCCTTGCGCATGCCCGCCTGCTCGGCGATGTCGCTGAGGGACGAGGCGTCGTAGCCGTGCTCCGAAAAATGGACGACGGCGACGGCGCAGATGTTATCGGCCGAGGCCGAGCGTTTTTTCATCATGGGGGTGCTATGGGGTGAGGCGTCAGTGCGCTCCCTGGCCGGTGGCATGGGCCGGATGGCCGCGCGCAGTTGCCAAGGTCAGCCATGATACCAGCAGGCCGGCCACGGTCAAGAACAGTAGCCATGGCAACGGCCCCCGTTCGGACAGGCCGGCCGCCAGCGGCGTGGCCAACGATGACAAGCTCATCTGGATGGCGCCCAGCAGGGCGGCCGTGGAGCCGAGCGCCTTGCGCTGCGAGCCCATGGCCATGGCCATCAGCGCCGCTTCCGCGATGCCCAGGCCAAACAGGGCCAGGAACATGCCGGGCACGACGGCCGTGATGCCGGCACCGGCCCACGCGCCCAGCAGGGCCAGCATGGCGCCGCACAGCATGGCGGCGCTGCCGGCAGCGCTCAGGCGCGCCACGCCGTACTTTTCCACCAGGCGCCCGCTGGCCATCGCGCCCAGCAGCACGGCCACGCCCGTGGCGCCGAAAACCAGGCCGAAGCTGCCGGTGGACAGGCCGAAATCGCGCTGGTAGACGAGCGAGGCGCCGCCGATATAGGCAAACAGGAAAAAGAAGCTGGCGGACAGGGCCAGCGCCGGCAGCAGGAAGGCGCGGTCGCGCGCGATGCGCGCATAGGTGCGGTGCATGCCTGCCGGCGAGACGCGGTTCGCCAGCGGCAGGGTTTCTGGCAAGAACAGCGCGCTGTTGAACAAGGTCACGCCGCCCAGCACGGCCAGGGCCAGCATCACGGCGCGCCAGCCGTAATGCGCGTCGAGCAGGCCGCCGACGGCGGGCGCCAGCACGGGCGCCAGGCCAACGATGGTCATCAACAGGGCAAACAGCTGCGCCGCCCGGACGCCATCGGCCACGTCGCGTACCATGCTCATCACCACCACCAGAGTCAAGGCCGCGCCCAGGCCTTGTACCAGCCGCGCCAGCAGCAGGGTGCTCAATTGATCCGCCTGCGACGCCCACACGGCGGCCAGCATGTAGACGGCAATGCCGGCCAGCAGCGGACGGCGCCGCCCCAGCATGTCGGTCAGCGGTCCGCACAGCAGTTGTCCGGCGCCCAGCGCCAGCAGGAAAACGGTCAGGCTCAATTGCACATTCCCATACGAGGTGTGTAGTTCGCGCGCCATGGCCGGCATCGAGGCCAGGTACATGTCGATGCCGGCCGGACCGAGCACGGCCACCAGGGCCAGGGACGCCGCCAGCCCGAGACTGGCGGCGGGGAGAGTGGTTTGCTGCTGCATTGCGATTCCTTTGATGGTCAAAAAACACGGCATGGACACCCTTGTCTTTTTTATTGTACACTTACTGCCTACCGGTAGGTAGCCACTATTTTTGCACAATTTATAAAGGATCCGTGATGACGATGCGAGACGAGATAAAAATGGCTGCGCCAGCGGCGTGGGGAGCACGCACATGACCGAAGTGGGAATCGCCCTCAGCGGCGTGGCCCTGGCCTTGCTGTTCGCCGCCTGGAGCTCGCACCGCGCCCGCTGCGAGCGGCGCGACGTCGTGTGCCTGACGATACTCGGCACGGCGCTGGGCTTGCCGGGTGCAGCCTTGCTGGCGTTGTAGGCGGGATTAGCACAGCGTAATCCGACACCACCGCGTACGCCAACCATGTAGTCGGATTACGCGCTTGCGCGCTAATCCGACCTGCGCAGCGATGTGCCTGCGGGCATAAAAAAAGCAGGCCGCGTGGCCTGCCTTTGTCGCTGGCACGCCCGCGGAAGCGGGCGCCTGGCAATTACTCTTCTTCGTATGAGCTGATTGGTGCGCAGCCGCAGAACAGGTTGCGGTCGCCGTACACGTTGTCGGCGCGGCCGACCGGTGGCCAGTATTTGCGCTGGCGCAGCGAGGCGACCGGGTAGGCGGCGATTTCGCGGCTGTACTTGCGTTCCCAGTTGTCCGACATCAACACCTGTGCCGTGTGCGGCGCGTTCCTCAGCGGGTTGTCGTCGTGGTCGAATTCACCGCTGGCGACCTTGGCGATTTCCGCGCGGATGGCGATCATGGCGTCGATGAAGCGGTCGATCTCCACTTTCGATTCGCTTTCCGTCGGCTCGATCATCAGGGTGCCCGGCACGGGGAAGCTCATGGTCGGCGCATGGAAGCCGAAGTCCATCAAGCGCTTGGCCACGTCTTCGTTGCTGATGCCGGTGGCGTCCGTGATCGGGCGCAGGTCCAGGATGCACTCGTGCGCGACCAGGCCGTCGTGGCCCGAGTACAGCACCGGGTAGTGCGGCGCCAGGCGGCGGGCGATGTAGTTCGCCGCCAGGATCGCCGTCTCGGTGGCTGCGGTTAATCCCTCTGCGCCCATCATGGCGATGTACATCCACGAAATCGGCAGGATGCTGGCCGAGCCGAATGGCGCGGCGCTGACGGCGCCGATGCCGGCAACGTCACGCTGGTAGCCCGAGGAGCGCTGGTTTGGCAGGAATTTAGCCAGGTGGGCGCCGACGCCGATCGGGCCGACGCCTGGTCCGCCACCGCCGTGCGGAATGCAGAAGGTCTTGTGCAGGTTCAGGTGCGAGACGTCGCCGCCAAACGAGCCGGGAGCTGCCACGCCAACCAGCGCGTTCATGTTGGCGCCGTCGATGTAGACCTGGCCGCCGTGCGAATGAATGATTTCGCACAGTTCCTGGATGCCTTCTTCAAACACGCCATGCGTGGACGGGTAGGTGACCATCACGCAGGCCAGGTTGGCGCTGTGCTTTTCCGCTTTCGCCTTCAGGTCGGCCAGGTCCACGTTGCCGTTGGCGTCGCAGCTGGTGACGACCACCTGCATGCCGACCATGTTGGCCGACGCGGGGTTGGTGCCGTGTGCCGACGATGGAATCAGGCAGATGTTGCGGTGGCCTTCGCCGCGCGATTCGTGATACGCCTTGATTACCAGCAGGCCAGCGTATTCGCCTTGCGAGCCGGCGTTCGGCTGCAGCGAGACGGCCGCGTAGCCCGTCAGCGCGCACAGCATTTCTTCCAGCTGCGAGATCATTTCGCGGTAGCCGACCGTTTGCGCATCCGGCGCGAACGGGTGGATGTTCGAGAACTCGGGCCAGGTCACGGGGATCATTTCCGACGTGGCGTTCAGCTTCATGGTGCACGAGCCGAGCGGGATCATGGTGCGGTCCAGCGCCAGGTCCTTGTCGGCCAGGCTGCGCAGGTAGCGCAGCATTTCGTGTTCCGAGTGGTAGCTGTTGAAGACCGGGTGCGTCAGATACGCGCTTTCACGCGCCAGATTCGCCGGCAGCGCGCTGGTCACGGCCGCTTCAACGGCGTCCAGCTCCGGGAAGGCAGGCGCGTTGGCCACGCCTTCGGCGAACACGGTCCACAGCAGCGCGATATCGTCGCGCGTGGTGGTTTCGTCGAGCGACAGGCCGACATGGGTGGCATCGACCTTGCGCAGGTTGACGCCGTGCTTGATGGCCGTCGCGTGCAGTTTGTCGGCATCGGCGACGTTGACGGTCAGGGTGTCGAAGTAGCTGGCGTTGGCGATGCCGTAGCCCAGGGTCTTCAGGTTGGCCGCCAGCACGCCCGTAAAGCGGTGCACGCGCCGGGCGATCTGCAGCAGGCCGGCAGGGCCGTGGTAGACGGCGTACATCGACGCCATCACGGCCAGCAGCACTTGCGCCGTGCAGATGTTGGACGTCGCTTTTTCGCGGCGGATATGCTGTTCGCGCGTTTGCAGGGCCAGGCGGTACGCCTTGTTGCCTTGCGCATCGACGGTCACGCCGACCAGGCGGCCCGACATATTGCGCTTGAACTCATCGCGCGTGGACAAATAGCCCGCGTGCGGGCCGCCGAAACCGAGCGGCACGCCGAAGCGCTGGCTGTTGCCGACGACGACGTCGGCGCCCCATTCGCCCGGTGGCGTGAGCATGGTCAGGGCCAGCAGGTCGGCCGCGACGATAACCATGGCGCCATTCGCATGCAGTTTTTCCACGCCGGCGCGGTAGTCGCGCACGACGCCGTTGACGCCAGGGTATTGCAGCAGCACGCCGAAGCAGGCGTCCAGCGACTCAATCTCCGCCGGGTCGAAGGTACGCACGTCGATGCCGATCGGCTGGGCGCGCGTCTGCACCACTTCCAGGGTTTGCGGCAGCACGTCGCTGGCCACATACAGCACGTTCGACTTCGACTTGCCCACGCGCTGGATCAGGGTCATCGCTTCGGCGGCGGCCGTGCCTTCGTCCAGCATCGAGGCATTCGAGATGCCCATGCCGGTCAGGTCGGTGATGACTTGCTGGAAGTTCAGAATCGCTTCCAGGCGACCTTGCGAAATCTCTGGCTGGTAAGGCGTGTACGCCGTGTACCAGGCCGGGTTTTCAAAGATGTTGCGCAGCACGACGCCAGGGGTGAAGGTGTTGTAGTAGCCCTGGCCGATCAGGGATTTGAGCACCTGGTTCTTGCCGGCGATGGCTTTCAGGCGCGACAGCGCTTCCTGTTCCGGCATCGGCTGCGAGTACGCGCCCAGCGGCAGGGCGCCCTTGTTGCGGATGTTGGCCGGTACCAGGGCATCGATCAGCGCGGCGCGCGATGGATAGCCGAGGGTCGCGAGCATGGCTTGCTGTTCGGTGTGGGAAGGGCCGATGTGGCGGGCGATGAAGGCATCGCGTGCTTCGAGTTGGGTCAGGCTGGTGCGGGTCATGATATAGAGGCCAAAAAAGACTGAAAAACCGGGATGCGGCGCGCGGGCGCGGCGCCGGGGCATAGCTACAAAATTAAATGCAAACGGGCCGCAATGGCGGCCGTGAGTCAAACGCGATTACGCGCCGGTGGTGGCGCCATAGGCGGCGGCGTCGAGCAAGCCGTCCAGGGCCGACACGTCGGCTGGCTTGATCTTGAACAGCCAGTTGGCGTAGGCGTCGGCGTTGATCGACTCTGGCGAGTTGACCACGGCGTCGTTGACGGCCACGACTTCGCCGGCGACCGGTGCGTAGATGTCGCTCGCTGCCTTGACCGATTCCACCACGGCGGCGTCGTCGCCGGCGCCGTAGGTATTGCCCACGCTTGGCAGTTCGACGAAGACGATATCGCCCAGCGCGTCCTGTGCGTATTCGGTGATGCCGACGGTGACGGTGCCGTCGCCTTCAAGGCGTACCCATTCGTGGGAAGCGGTGTACTTCAGGTCTGCAGGAATGTTCATGTGTGGCTCCAGATGGTAAGTGTTCGTTATTGATTATGTTTATGCAGTCTTGCGGGCGGCTCTAATACGCTTACGCAGCCAGGATTTTACCGTTACGCACGAAAGGCAGCTTGACTACCGAGGCGGCCAGCTGCTTGCCGCGGATTTCCACGTGCACGGTGTCGCCTACAGCGACGCCGTTCGGCACGCGCGCCAGGGCGATCGCTTCCTGCATGGTCGGGCTGAAGGTGCCGCTGGTGATTTCGCCCGCGGCGTCATTGCCGGCGACGATGACTTTCTGGTGCGCGCGCAGCACGCCGCCTTTTTCGCGCAGGATCAGGCCGACGAATTGCGCGTTCTGGCCCTTGGCCAGCAGGGCGGCCTTGCCGGTGAAGTCGCGTTCGCTGACCAGGTCGATGGTCCAGGCCAGGCCCGCGTCGAGCGGGTTGACGCTTTCATCCATATCCTGGCCGTACAGATTCATGCCCGCTTCCAGGCGCAGGGTGTCGCGTGCGCCCAGGCCGGCCGGCTTGACGCCCGCAGCTGCCAGGGCATTCCACAGCGCTTCAACCTGCGTGGCGGCCACGCCGATTTCAAAGCCGTCTTCGCCCGTGTAGCCGGTGCGCGCCAGCATGACTTCGCCGAAAGCCGTGTCCTTGACGATGACGACATTGAACGGCTTGATGGCTTCGGACGCGGCTTGCGTTTCCGGCAGCACCTGCCATACCTTGGCGCGCGCGTTCGGGCCTTGCACGGCCACCAGGGCCATGGCGTCATTGCCGTCGCGGCGCTGCGTGATCGTCAGGCCGCTGTTGCTGGCGGTATTTTGCTGCTGCATCCAGGCCACGTCTTTTTCCGCCGTGCCCGCGTTGACGACCAGGCGGAACCAGTTTTCGTTGAAGAAGTAGACGATCAGGTCATCGATGACGGTACCTTCGGCATTCAACATGCACGAGTACAGCGCCTTGCCCGACACTTGCAGCTTGTCGACGTTGTTGGCCAGCAGGCCGCGCAGGAAAGCGCGCACGTTCGGACCTTCGATATCGACCACGCACATATGCGACACGTCGAACATGCCGGCGTCGCCGCGCACGGCGTTGTGTTCTTCGATTTGCGAGCCGTAGTTGACGGGCATGTCCCAGCCGCCGAAATCAACCATGCGGGCGCCGAGGGCACGGTGGGCGTTATTGAGTGGGGTCGCTTTGAGCGTCATGGATTCCTCGGGACGAAGGTAAAAGGGGAGTTAACAAAACATAGAATAGCCAAACACGGCTTTCCAGCGTGATCACTGACCCCCCTGTCCTTTGTACCTGAGAGATTACGGGGGCTTGCCCCGTGCGCCCCTTCGGTGGGCCGCCGGCAATAGCCGCGGCCGCTCTCCAGAGTTGAGCTAAAACGTGTCGCCAAAGCAACAGCTTCAGTCCGCCTGATCGGTCCTTTTGCCTGAGAGTTTTTGGGTAGTGCCCCTTCGGCGGCAACGCTGGCGTTGCCCTCTCCCGATCAAGTGGGAGGAATATATGCCAGCAGGGTGCTTCTGTCAATCTGTAAAGGCGTGTCCCGGGCGCCCGAAAGCGCCTGTTTGCGGGGCTGGCAGGGGTGCGCGAACGCTGCAAAAGGGCGCCCGGCCGCGCAGGAATGCGCTATCATGAAATCCTGGCTTTCTTGCGGGTGCCTGCCATGAATACTACACAAAGCGAGACGCAAAACAACACTGAACAGCACGGTTACTTCACGCTCTCGGGCGACGTCAACAGCGATATGGTGCGGCGCGTGTTCAACGCCGTGGCCGACATCACGGAAGACAAGCTCACTACCGCGCATATCCTGATCCAGTCGAACGGGGGCTATGTCAGCGATGGCATCTGCCTGTACAACCTCCTGAGTAAATTGCCGCTCGACATCATCACCTATAACGCCGGCGCCGTGGCGTCCATCGCCGTGACCCTGTTCCTGGCGGGACGGCAGCGCCATGCCAGCGATACGGCGCGCTTCATGGTGCACAAGTCGCATGCGACGGCGTCGCCCGGTTCGCGCCCGGATGCGCTCAGCATCATCGTCGAAGGCTTGCGCGCCGACGACATGCGCACCGAGCGCATCCTGCGCAACCACGTCCGGCTGACGGAAGAGCAGTGGCAGGTGCACGCGTATTCCGACCTGCACCTGACGGCAGAGCAGGCGCTGGCGGTGGGCATGATCGATGCGGTCCGCGACTTCGCGCCGCCCAAGGGCAAGCGGCTGACGAATATCTGAGGCCGGTGCAAGGTGGCGGCGGCATGTTTCCGTGCATTTAATTTCCGCATGGAAATTTTGTAATGGAATGTAATTCTTTGCTGCTCTGCATCAAAAGGCGCGCGAAACGGGGCCATGTCGTGGCATAGTGCAGTCTGATCATGAAATAAGCGCTGGTACGATGACTTGGTGGAACGGGATTTCTTTTGCGGCCGACATGTCCCTGATGGGCCCGGCGGGAGTGGCGATTGCCCTGTGGCTGCTGGTGTCGCGCCAGTGGAAGCTGGTGCTCAGCTGGAGTCTGTGGTATGGCGCCGGCCTGGCGCTGGTGGTGCTGTCGAAGCTGGCCTTCATGACCTGGGGCGTGGGCAGCAGCAGCCTGGACTTTACCGGTTTCAGCGGCCATGCCATGCGCGCCGGCGCCGTCTTTCCCGTCCTGATGTATGTCTTGCTGCAGCGCGCCGCGCCGCGCTGGCGCCACGCGGGCGTGCTGGCGGGCGTGGCCTTTGCCGTACTGGTGGCCATTTCGCGCGTGGTCGTGCATGCGCACAGCGTGTCGGAAGCCGTCAGCGGCTGCGTGCTGGGCCTGGCGGTGGCACTGGGCTTCATGTGGAATGCCCGCGGCGCCGTGAATATTGCCGTCAGCCATGCTCTGGCCCTGGCCAGCCTGCTGCTGATGGTGATGCTCAGCTTCAAGGCGGAGCCGCTGCCGACCGAGCAGTGGCTGCAAAAACTGGCCATGAGCCTGTCCGGCCACGAGCGCGTTTTTTCCCGTGCGGACTGGAAACTGGCGCAGGATGGCCGTCCCGCCCGCTGACACAGGGGCGGGGGCTGTCTGGCGCTGCTGTTTTTTGGCCAGAAAAGCATCAGGAAATGGTATGATAAAGCACTCCCTGCGCACCCCGCGGTGAGTGGCCAGACTGCCGCCGCAAGGGCGGCATGGTGGCCATGCGCTGCATATGAACCGGGTTCACCCATAAATTAACCGCCAGCATAGGCCAGGAACTCTAAAACACGTGCGTCTCTCTTCCATCAAGTTGTCGGGATTTAAGTCTTTCGTCGATCCCACCAATTTCCAGGTGCCAGGCCAGCTCGTGGGCGTGGTTGGCCCGAATGGCTGCGGCAAATCGAACATCATCGACGCCGTGCGCTGGGTGCTGGGCGAATCGAAAGCGTCGGAGCTGCGCGGTGAATCGATGCAGGACGTCATTTTCAACGGCTCCACGCACCGCAAGCCGGCCGGCCGCGCTTCCGTGGAACTGGTGTTCGACAATAACGATGGCAAGGCGTCCGGCCAGTGGGGCCAGTACGCCGAGATCGCCGTCAAGCGCACCCTGACGCGCGACGGCACCTCCACCTATTACATCAATGGCCAGCCGGTGCGCCGGCGCGACATCCAGGATATTTTCCTTGGCACCGGCCTCGGCCCGCGCGCTTACGCCATCATCGGCCAGGGCATGATTTCGCGCATCATCGAATCGCGCCCGGAAGAATTGCGCGTGTTCCTGGAAGAAGCGGCGGGCGTATCGAAATACAAGGAACGCCGCCGCGAGACGGAAAACCGTTTGCAGGACACGCGCGAGAATTTGCTGCGCGTGGAAGACATCTTGCGCGAACTCAATGCCAACCTGGAAAAACTCGAAGCGCAGGCGGCCGTGGCCACGCGCTTCCACGCCTTGCAGGCGGACCAGGAAGAAAAGCAGAAGCTGCTGTGGCTGCTGCGCAAGAACGAGGCGCAAAACGAGCAGACGCGCTATTTCCGCGAAGTGGAACAGGCGCAGACAGACCTGGAAGAGCAGACGGCCAAGCTGCGCAATGTCGAGCTGACCCTCGAGCAGATGCGCCAGGCGCACTTTGCCGTGGGGGACCGCCTGCATACGGCGCAAGGCCATTTGTACCAGACGAATGCTGAAATCGGCAGCCTGGAAGCGCAGATCAAGTTCGTCATCGAATCGCGTGCCCGCCTGCAGGCGCAGCTGGCGACCCTGACGGCCCAGCGCGACCAGTGGACGCAGCAGGGTAGCGACTACCAGGAGCAGATCGAAGAGGCGGAATTCCACCTCGAGGAGCTGGCCGCCAAGGTCGAGCAGTCGCAGATGATGGCCGAGCAGAAGGGCGAGCAATTGCCCGAGCTGGACGCCGCCTGGCGCGCCGCGCAAAACAAGAGCACGGAATCGCGCGCGCGGATCATGCAGGCGCAGCAGCAGCTGGAGCTGGAATCGGCGCACCAGCGCAATGCCTCGAACATTCTGTCCAGCCTGTTGACGCGCCGCGAGCGCCTGCAGCAGGAAAAGAACAGCCTGAGTTTGCCCGACAGCAGCCACCTGGAAAACCTGAAACTGCAGCTGGAAGAAAAGCAGCAGGCGCTGGAAGAGCAGGGCTTCTACCTGGAAGAAGCACTGGAGCAGCAGCCCAAGCTGGAGCAGGAACGGGCCGAAGCACAGACGCAAGTCAACGCCGAAACGGCCGCCAACGCCCAGCTGGAAGCGCGTCTTTCCGCTTTGAAACAGTTGCAGGAGCGGGTGCAGACCCAGGGCAAGGTTCAGCCATGGCTGAAAAAGCACGAGCTCGACACCTTGCCGCGATTGTGGCAAAAGCTGCAGATTGAGGCGGGCTGGGAAGCGGCCATGGAGTCGATCCTGCGCGAGCGCACGTCGGCCCTGCAATTGTCGAATATCGACTGGGCCAAGGCCTTCTTTGCCGACGCGCCACCGGCCAAGCTGGCCCTGTACGCGCCATCGACCGTGGCGCCGCTGCCCGTGCCGGAAGTGCCTGGCCTGAAACCGTTTTTGAATTTGCTGAAACTCAACGACCCGGGCTTGCGCGGCTTGCTGCAGGACTGGCTGCACAATGCCTACGCCGTGGAAGACGCGGCCGAAGCCCTGGCGGAACGGGGTAAACTGCCGCCGGGCGGCTATTTCGTCACGCGCGCCGGCCACGTGGTCACGGCCACCAGCGTGCGCTTTTATGCGGCCGATTCGGAGCAGGAAGGCATGCTGGGCCGCCAGCAGGAAATCGACAATATCGGCAAGCAGCTGCGTGCCCAGCAATTGCTGGCCGAAGAGGCGCGCGCCCGTTCCGTGCGGGCCGACGCGGCAGTGGGCGCCCTGACGCGCAACCTGTCCGATTTGCGCCTGCGCATACAGCAGCTGACGTCCTCCGTGCATACCTTGCAGCTGGACGTGGTGAAACTGTCGGAAGTGGAAGCGCGTTTCAATCAGCGCAGCACGCAGATCGGTGCCGACCTGGCGGAAATCGCCGCGCAGGAAGCGGAACAGCAGCAGATCAAGGCGGAATCGGAAGAAAAATTCGAACAACTGGACATGGAGCTGGGCAACTTGCAGGAAGCGCACGAAGACGGCCATACGGATTTCCTGCAGAAGGAACAGCGTCTGGCCGAGGCGCGCGAAGCCTTGCGCGACCTGGAACGCGCCGCCAAGGATACGGAATACGCGGAAAAAGCCCACCGCGCGAAGATCGAGGAATTGCGCCGCAACATCGCGACGGCTAGCACGCAGGCGCAGCAAGTGTCGGAAAGCCTGCAGGCGGGACAGCTGGAACTGGCCAACCTGGAAAGCGGCGCTGCCGCCGACGGCTTGCAGGATCTGCTCGAGCGCCGCACCACGCAGGAACGGGCGCTGGCGGACGCGCGCCATGAACTCGATCAAATTACGCAGCAGCTGCGTTTGTCCGAAGATGCGCGTACGCAATCGGAACGCAGCCTGCAGCCGCAGCGTGACAAGATCATGGAAATGCAGCTCAAGGAGCAGGCCGCGCGCCTGAACCAGGAGCAATTCGCCCAGCAACTGCTGGAGTCGGGCGCCGACGAGGCCGCGCTGACGGAAAAATTGCACCCGGACATGCGCCCCTCGTATCTGCAGGGCGAAGTGACGCGCCTGACGAATGCCATCACGGGGCTGGGCGCCGTCAACCTGGCCGCGCTCGACGAGCTGGCGCAGGCTTCCGAGCGCAAAAATTTCCTCGACGCCCAGAATGCGGACCTGACGGAAGCGATCAACACGCTGGAAGACGCGATCCACAAGATCGACAAGGAAACGCGCGACTTGCTGCAAGACACGTTCGACAAGGTCAACCATCACTTTTCCGAGCTGTTCCCGATTCTGTTTGGCGGCGGCCAGGCCAAGCTCACCATGACGGGCGACGAAATTCTCGATTCCGGTGTACAAGTCATGGCGCAGCCGCCTGGCAAGAAAAATGCCACCATCCACCTGTTGTCGGGTGGAGAGAAAGCGCTGACCGCGACGGCCTTGGTGTTTTCCATGTTCCGCCTGAATCCGGCGCCGTTCTGCCTGCTCGACGAAGTCGATGCACCGCTGGATGATTCGAACACGGAACGCTTCTGCCGCATGGTTAAGCGCATGTCCGACCAGACCCAATTCCTTTTCATTTCGCATAACAAGATTGCGATGGAAATGGCCCATCAATTGATCGGTGTGACGATGCAGGAGCAAGGCGTATCGCGCATCGTGGCGGTGGACATGGAGTCCGCCGCAAATTTTGCTACCGAGGCACAAGCAGCATGACAGACCTTCAAATTACTTTGTTCGGCGCCGGCGGCGTCTTTATCGTCGGTGTTTTCTCCTACAACAAATGGCAGGAATATAAGGCCAAGAAAAGCGTGGAGCGGGCCTTTTCCACCGATCACGATGACGTGCTGATGCGCGAAGGCGAAGCGCCTGTGGCCGATGTCCAGGAACCCGTCCTGCGCCAGGAACCGCGTTTCGATGCGGCGCCGGCCGCCAAGGCCGAGCCGTCGTTTGGCGCACCCCCGGCCGCCGCCGTAACGGACGCGTCCGTGCACGCGGAACCGTCGCTGGGCGATGCCGCCGCGCCTGTGGTTTCGCCTGCCGCTGCGCCTGCCGCTGCCGCAGCGGCCGCTCCTGTGCGCGAAGAAGTCAGCGCCGCCAGCGAACAGGCTACCAGCCTCGTCGATCCGCTGATCGACTGCCTGCTGCCCTTGTCGCTGGAAGCGCCGGTACGCGGCGACAAGATTTTGCCCGTGCTGCAAACGCTGCGCCTGGTGGGCAACAAGCCCGTGCATTTCATCGGCCTGCATGTGAATGGCGACTGGGAACCGATCACGCATGGCGGTGTCTACACCAAGATGCAGGGCGGTGTGCAGCTGGCCAGCCGCAGCACGGCCCTGAATGAACTCGAGTACTCGGAACTGGTCACGCGCCTGCGGGGCGTGGCCGACGATATCGGCGCCGAGCCGGAAGTGCCGGACATGATGGAAGTGATGGCAGAAGCGCGCAATCTGCACCGTTTCGTGGCTGGCCACGACGCGCAGCTGGGTGTCAACCTGCACACGAATGGCGCGCCATGGGCCATTTCCACCTTGCTCGTGGCACTTGAAAAACAAGGTTTCGACGTGCGTCCCGACGGCCGCTTCGTCATGCCGGACGGCGATGGCAGCTATCTGTTCTCGTTGTCGACCAATGTCACGCTGGCCGAGGAAACCACGCCCCGCTTGACCCTGCTGCTCGACGTGCCTTGCGTGGCGCCCGCGCGCGACGGTTTTGGCGCCATGATCGCCTGTGCTAAATCGCTGGTGGGCCGCCTGGACGCGACCATCGTCGACGACTACAACCAGGCCCTGTCCGACGCGGCGCTGGCCGAGATCGCCGGCCAGGTGCAAGAGTTTTACCAGGAAATGGACGCGGCCGACATTCCGGCCGGCTCCACCCGCGCCCTGCGTTTATTTAGCTGAAGAATCCCGCAACAATGACTGATCTGACCAACCAGGACGCCGCAGCGCGGGTCCTGGCACTCACTGCCGAACTTAACCGGCATCTGCACGCCTACCACGTGCTTGACAATCCCACCATTCCTGACGCCGAGTACGACAAGCTGTTTATCGAACTGCAGGCGCTGGAAGCGGCCCATCCCGAGCTGCTGCAGCCCGATACGCCCACCTTGCGCGTGGGCGCGGCGCCTCTGCCGCAATTCGAGCAAGTCACGCACACGGTGCCGATGCTGTCGCTGAACAATGGTTTTAGCGACGACGACATCGTCAATTTCGACCGCCGCGTGCGCGAAGGCCTGGGCCTCGATGGACAGGACGTCGCCTATGCGGCCGAAGTGAAATTCGACGGCCTGGCCATCAACCTGCGCTATGAGAACGGCCTGTTCGTGCAAGCGGCCACGCGCGGCGATGGCGCCACTGGCGAAGACGTGACGGCGAATATCCGCACCATTTCCGGCATCCCGCTGCGCCTGCATGGCAAGACCGTGCCGGCGCTGCTCGACGTGCGCGGCGAAGTCATGATGTTCAAGGCCGATTTTGCCCGCCTGAACGAACGCCAGCGCGAGGCCGGGCAGAAGGAATTCGCCAATCCCCGCAACGCGGCGGCCGGCAGTCTGCGCCAGCTCGATTCGCGCATCACGGCCCAGCGCAAGCTGCGTTTCTATGCGTACGGCATCGGCGCCCTCGATGGCGCCGCCATGCCCGCGTCGCATTCGGCCTTGCTGGACTGGTACGAACTGCTCGGCATCCCCGTATCGAAAGAGCGCAAGGTGGTGCAGGGTGCGCAGGGCTTGCTCGATTACTACGCCGACATCGGCGCCCGGCGTCCCGCCTTGCCGTACGAAATCGACGGCGTGGTCTACAAGGTCAACGCCACGGAAGACCAGCAGGAACTGGGCTTTGTCTCGCGCGCGCCGCGTTTTGCGCTGGCGCACAAGTTTCCCGCCGAAGAAGCGCTGACGCAGGTGCTGGGCATCGATATCCAGGTGGGCCGCACGGGCGCCATGACGCCAGTGGCGCGCCTGGCGCCCGTTTCCGTGGGCGGCGTGACGGTCACCAATGCCACCTTGCACAATGAAGACGAAGTGCTGCGCAAGGATGTGCGCGTGGGCGATACCGTCATTGTGCGGCGCGCTGGCGATGTCATTCCGGAAGTGCTCGCCGTGGTGCTGGAGAAACGTCCAGACCCGGCGCCGCCGCTGTTCAAGATGCTGGAAGCATGCCCCGTGTGCGGCTCGCACGTGGTGCGCGAAGAGGGCGAGGCGATCGCCCGCTGCTCGGGCGGCCTGTTCTGTTCGGCGCAGCGCAAGGAGGCGTTCCGCCACTTCGCTGGCCGGCGCATGATGGATATCGACGGCCTGGGTGAACGTTATATCGATACCCTGGTCGAACTGGAATACGTGCATGGCCTGGCCGATCTGTACAGCCTGACCCTGGACAAGCTGCTGGAAATGAAGGTACGCGCCGATGAGCGCGATGGCTCCACGCCTGAGACAGTGCAACAAGGCAAGATTCCCACGAAGTGGGCGGAAAACCTGCTGGCTGGCATCGAAGCAAGCAAGCGGCCGCCGCTTGAGCGTTTCCTGTTTGCGCTGGGCATCCGCCACGTGGGTGAATCGACGGCGAAGACCCTGGCCGAGTGGCTGGGCAGCCTGGAATACGTGCGCCGCGCGCCGGCGGCCCTGCTGCGCGTGCTGCCCGATATCGGCGGCACGGTGGCCGAGTCCATCGCCGACTTCTTTGCGGAAGAAAAAAACCAGCAGGCGCTGCAGGCATTGCTGGACGCCGGGGTCGCGCCGCAAGGCGAACATGCGCCCAGCGCCAAGCTGCGCACGCAGCTGGAGCAAACCAAGCTGCTGGCCGCGCTGGGCATTCCCAAGCTGACCGAGCCGCGCAGCAAGCAGCTGGTGGAGCGGGGCGTCACCCTTGCCAGCCTGGCGGCGCAGGGTGCCAGCTTCCATGCGGGCTTGCCCGCTGCCGTGGCCGAGTCGCTGGCGCAATGGCTGTCTGTTGACGACAATGTCAAGCTGCTTGGTCAATTGGACGCCCTCAGAAATGAATTACTGTCACAATTGCCTGAAATGCCAGCCTCCGGCGGCAAGCTGGACGGCAAGACGTTCGTCTTGACGGGCACCTTGCCCACCATGGGCCGCGATGACGCGGCCGCGCTGATCGAGGCGGCTGGCGGCAAGGTCAGCGGTTCCGTGTCGAAGAAAACCAGCTATGTCGTGGCTGGCGCCGACGCAGGCAGCAAGCTGGCCAAGGCCCAGGAGCTGGGCGTGCCCGTGCTGGACGAGGCGGCCATGCTGGCGTTACTGGCACAGCAATAGCGGTATTTATTCAATATTTTGCAGATAGATCCATGAAAAAAATCCGAAAAGCAGTTTTCCCCGTCGCGGGCCTGGGCAGCCGTTTCTTGCCCGCCACCAAAGCGCAACCGAAGGAAATGCTGCCCATCGTCGACAAACCCTTGATCCAGTATGCGGTGGAAGAGGCGGTGGCGGCGGGCATCACGGAAATGATCTTCATCACGGGCCGCAACAAGCGCGCCATCGAAGACCATTTCGATACGGCCTACGAACTGGAAACAGAACTGGAAGCGGCAGGCAAGCGCCAGTTGCTGGAGATGGTGCAAAACGTCATTCCCAAGCACATCAATTGCATCTACATCCGCCAGTCGGCGCCGCTGGGCCTGGGCCATGCCGTACTATGCGCCCGTCCCGTGATCGGCGACGAGCCGTTTGCCGTGCTGCTGGCCGACGATTTCATGGATGTGGAAGAGGGCGTGCGTCCGGTGCTGGCGCAGATGGCCGATGTATACCAGTATGAAAACTGTTCCTTGCTGGCGGTGCAGGATGTGCCGCGCGCGGAGACCAAGCAGTACGGCATCGTCAGCGCCCAGCATTATCAGCCTGACCTGGAACTGGTTTCGGCCATCGTGGAAAAACCTGCCCCGGAAGAGGCGCCGTCGACCCTGGCCGTGGTCGGACGCTATGTGCTGACCAGCCGCATCTTCGAGCACCTGGAAAAAATCGGCACGGGCGCCGGCGGCGAAATCCAGCTGACTGACGGCATTGCCGCCCTGATGCGCGAGGAGCGCGTGCTGGCCTACCGCTACAAGGGCCAGCGCTATGACTGCGGCTCCAAGCTCGGCTACCTGAAGGCGACCACGGCGATGGGCATGAAGCATGCGGAAACGGGTGTCGCTTTCCGCAATTATCTGCAACAGCTGCAATCGACACTGGACGCCAAATGACGGTACGCGAGATTCTGAAGATGGGTGATCCGCGCTTGCTGCGGATGGCCGAGCCCGTGCGCGAATTTAATACGCCCGAATTGCACGCGCTGATCGCCGACATGTTCGACACCATGCATGCCGCCAATGGCGCCGGCCTGGCCGCGCCGCAGATCGGCGTCAACCTGCAGGTGGTGATCTACGGCTTCAAGCAGAATGCGCGCTACCCTGACGCGCCGCAAGTGCCGGAAACCGTGCTGATCAATCCGGTCCTGACGCCCTTGTCGGAATGCAAGGAAGAGGGTTTCGAGGGCTGCCTGTCCGTGCCCGGCCTGCGCGGCAGCGTGCCGCGCTGGAGCGAGCTGCACTATGAAGGGTTCGACCAGTTCGGCCAGCCCATCAGCCGCGACTGCGACGGCTTCCATGCAAGAGTGGTGCAGCATGAGGTCGATCATCTGCACGGCATTCTGTATCCTATGCGGATTGTCGACTTTACGCAGTTCGGTTATACCGAGGTCATGTTCCCGGACCTGGATCCGAACGACGACGATTGATCGGCCCCTGAGAAAACGCCCAAGGCTGCGTTGCCTTGCCGTACTATTCCGTACTGTCTTCGGCCATACGCCTTGCCCTGAACGTTTTTCAGGCGCCTCATACGTGTGACTGTCGAACATAAAATGGCCGCGCAGCTTGAGCTGGGCGGCCATTTTTTATGGGCAAGCGAGAAACTCAGCGTACCTTGCGGCTGCTGCCCATATTGTCGAGCAGCATTTTCAATTCATCCTGCATGGCTACCGACAGGTTCAGGAAGCGACAGCCGATCTGCACCTGTTCGCCCAGCAGGAAGGAGCGGAAGGTGCGCGACAAACGGATTTCCAGGTCGGCGATCATGACTTTGTCCGGCCCCAGCTCCAGGCGCACGCGCGACAGCTTGCGGCCCACGTACAGGCCCACCGTATCGCGCGGATGGGCGCGCATGCCGATGCCGCCGGCGGAAAAGTCATACAGCTGCAATTCGTAGGGGCGGCCTTCCAGCACGAACGCGGCCAGGTAGTACACACCCAGCGGCGTTTCCAAGCGCGTCGATTCGCGCCGCTCCAGCACCAGGCAGTGGCTGGGGAAGTTCGTCAGGTAGACGTTGGGCCGCTCGGGATAGGCTTCCCATTCGCCATTGATGGTGAATTGCAGCTTGGCGCTTTGCACCCAGGACACGAAGGTGGCGCCGCCCGGCGGCAGGGTGGCACCTTCATTGAGCTCCAGCACGAATTGCGGCAGGTCGTCATCGACCGACAGAATGCGCGCCATGATGACCTCTTCGCCACCGCTGGGGTAGATGGAGATGGCGTCACCGTTGTCTGCCAGGCTGCACAGGGTTTCGCCGATATCCCACGGATCGCTCATGTGGTGCGGCTTGGTGCCGGGCGCCATCGGCTCGGCCACGTCGGCCAGGCTGGGCGCGCCCTTGCGCAGGGGATTGGGGATGGGATCGTTCACGACGGCGTATCTCTTCTGTTCTAATGGGGAATAGTGTATAGGTTCACGGCAATATTTGCTAAGCAAATCACAATAATGATATTTATTGCACTATATTCCTGTTTCTTCTTGCGCAGTCTGGCATGCCGCAGGGCCTGCCGCCTTGATCTGCGTGCTTAAAACTGTTCGTCGGCACTCAGGTAGCGCCATTGGCCCGTCGGCAGGTCGCCCAGCTTGACCTTGCCGATGCGCACGCGTTTCAAGCCCAGCACCTTCAAGCCCACGGCTTCGCACATGCGGCGGATCTGGCGCTTCTTGCCTTCGCGCAGGGTAAAGCTCAGCTGGTCTTCATTCTGCCAGCGCACCTTGGCCGGCAGCAAGGGCTTGCCGTCGAGCCACAGGCCGTGGTTGAGCTTTTTCAGCTCGCTGTCGGGCAGGGTGCCGCCCTTGGTGTAGCTCACGCGCACCAGGTATTCCTTGTCGATATCGGTATCGTGGCCGATCAGCTGCTTGGCCACGCGGCCATCCTGCGTCAGCACCAGCAAGCCGACGGAATCGATGTCCAGGCGGCCGGCCGCCACCAGGCTGCGCAGCTGGGTCGGATGAAACTGTTCCGGGCTGCGGTCTTCCGCCCAGCGGTTTTCCGCCTTGATCAGGGCCACGGCGGGCGTGTAGCCATCTTCGGCCTGGCCGCTGACATAGCCGACGGGTTTGTTGATCAGGACGGTGACCCGCTTTGACTGCTCGGCCGCCGCCTGGCGCTCCACGGTGACGCGCTGGCTGGGGTAGACCTTGCTGCCCAGTTCGGATACCACTTTGCCATCTACGCGCACCCAGCCGCGCGCGATCCATTCATCGGCTTCGCGGCGCGAGCACAGGCCCAGTTCGGACATGCGTTTGGACAAGCGTAATAATTCTTCGGTCATGGTCTGTGTTTCACTAAATCAATAAGAGTGGACGCTGCGCTGGCGGCATTTACACCTTCAGCGCATCGAGTAAGTCGGTTTCCAGCAATATCTGGTTGCGGGCATTGTTGAGCGCGGGGCCATCGACAAGGAAGACGTCTTCGACCCGCTCGCCCAGGGTCATGATCTTGGCCGTATGCAGGTTGATGCGGTACTTGGTCAGCACATTGGCGATCGAGTACAGCAAGCCCGTGCGGTCGTTGGCGGCCACCGACAGCAGGTAGTACTGCCCCCTTTCGTCGGGCCGCAAGTCGACGGTCGGCTGGAAGGGGAAGGTGCGCGACAGACGCGACAGCCGGCCCTTGCCCGGCGGCGGCAGCGGCGCCTGCGACAGCAGCAGTTCGCCCAGTTCATGCTCGATCAGGCTGATGATGTCGCGGTAGCTCTTGGCGAAGTTCTGTTCCGTCACCAGGAAGGTGTCGAGCGCATAGCCGTTCTTCGTGGTATGGATCTTCGCGTCGAGGATGCTGAAGTTCTTGCGGTCGAAATAGCTGCAGATGCGCGCGAACAGGTCGGGCTGGTCGGGCACGTAGACGGCCACCTGCAAGCCTTCGCCAATGGGCGCCAGCCGGCATTTTACCACCGGCAACTTGCTGTCGAGCTTGTCATACAGCGAGCGCGTCTGCCAGGCGATGTCGGAGGCGTCGTGGCGCAGGAAATACGCCACGTCCAGCTGCTGCCACAGCTTGACATGCGCGTCTGGCGGCAAGCCGTACAGGCGCAGGGTGGCCAGCGCTTCCTGCTGGCGGTTCTTCAGCTCGCGGTCGGCCGTGTGCGGTTCGCCACCGAGAACGCGCAAGGTGACCTTGTACAGGTCTTCCAGCAGCTTGCCTTTCCACGCATTCCACACTTTCGGGCTGGTGCCGCGGATGTCGGCCACCGTCAGCAGGTACAGGCCCGTCAGGTGGCGCTCATCCTTGACCACTTTCGCAAAAGCGGCGATGACGTCGGGATCGGACAGATCCTGCTTCTGCGCCACCTGCGACATGGTCAGATGGTTTTCCACCAGGAAGGCGATGAGTTCCGTATCCTCGGCCGACAGGCCATGATCCTGGCAGAACTGGGTGGCGTCGGCCACGCCCAGCTTGGAATGGTCGCCGCCGCGGCCCTTGGCGATATCGTGGAACAGGGCCGCCACGTACAGCAGCCACGACTGCGAGAAATCGGCCATCAGCTGGCTGCAGAACGGGTATTCGTGCGCATGCTCGCTCATGGTGAAGCGGCGCATATTGCGCACCACCATCAGGATATGCTGGTCAACCGTGTACACGTGGAACAGGTCGTGCTGCATCTGGCCCACGATGCGGCGGAAATTCGGCAGATAGCGTCCCAGGATGCTCATTTCATTCATGCGCCGCAGCGCGTGGATGATGCCGACGGGCGCCTGCATGATGCGCAGGAAGAGGGCGCGGTTGACGGGATCCTGGCGGAAGGCGGCGTCGATCTTGAAACGCTCGTGCCACAGGGCCCGCGTGGCGCGCGAAGTCATGCCTTTCAGGGCCGGGCGTTCCGTCATCAGCACGAAAATTTCCAGCATGGCCGACGGGTATTGCTCGAACGTGTCGTCGGCGCTGATGTCGATCAGGCTGTTGACTTCATTGAAGCGCTCGTTGATGGGCACGGCCACATCGTCTTGCGGAAACAATCGCGCTTCGATGTTTTGCAGCAGAATCGTGTTGAGCTGGGTCACCGTCTTGGCGGCCCAGTAATAGCGCTGCATCAGGAATTCGCTGGCGCGGCGCATGTGCGGCCCGCTGCCCGTCGCTTGCAGGCCCAGCGATTCGGCGATGGCCGTCTGCACGTCGAACACCAGGCGGTCTTCGCGCCGGCCCGCATGCAGGTGCAGCCGCACGCGGATATCCTTGAAAGCGCGCTCCTTTTCCATCAGCTGGCGCGCTTCCGTCAGCGTGATCAGGCCGCCCGTGGCCAACGTGCGCCAGGAATTGGCCAGGCCGGCCGCCTTGGCCACCCATAAAATCACCTGCAAGTCGCGCAGGCCGCCGGGGCTCTCCTTGCAATTGGGTTCCAGGCTGAAGGCCGTGTCTTCATATTTGGCGTGGCGCTGGCGCATTTCCGCCGTTTTCGCCTGGAAAAACGCCTGCGGATCCATGGCCGCATCGTAGCGCTGCTGCAATTGCGCGAACAGCTCCGCGTTGCCGCACACCAGGCGCGCTTCGAGCAAGCTCGTTTGCACGGTGATGTCGGCTTTCGATTCGATCAAGCACTCATCGACGGTGCGGATGCTGTGGCCGATTTCCAGGCCCAGGTCCCACAGCAGTTGCACCAGTTCCTCGAGCTTTTCCTGCGTCGCCGCATCCGGCGATTGCTGCAGCAGGATCAGCAGGTCGACGTCTGAATAGGGAAACAGTTCGCCGCGGCCATAACCGCCGACGCCCACCAGTGAAGTGCCAGGCGGCAAGCCCGCTTCCTGCCACGCGCGCGCCAGCACGCCGTCGACGCTGTGGCGCAGGCTGCGCAGCAGTTTTTCAGGCTTGCCGTCGGCCTGGAAGGCCGCGATGACGACCTGGCGGTCGGCTTTCAGTTGCTGTTTCAGCTGTTCCCGAACTTGCTTTTTCATCTGGGCCCTGGGTGGCGGTGGGTCGGGTGGGGTCAGGCTAGGTCAATCAGGCGTGATCAGGCTTTTTTGGCGATGATGGCCGGCGGCGGCGGCATGCCCGGCGAAACGGTCAGCACTTCATAGCCCGTTTCCGTCACCAGCACCGTGTGTTCCCATTGCGCCGACAGGCTGCGGTCCTTGGTTTTGATGGTCCAGCCGTCGTTCATTTCGCGGATTTCGCGGCGGCCCGAGTTGATCATCGGTTCCACGGTGAAAATCATGCCCGCTTCCAGGCGCTCCAGGGTGCCTGGCTTGCCGTAGTGCAGCACTTGCGGTTCTTCATGGAACACCTTGCCGATGCCGTGGCCGCAGAATTCGCGCACCACGCTGTAGCCGGCTTTCTCGGCATGTTGCTGGATGGCATGGCCAATATCGCCCAGGTGGGCGCCCGGCTTGATCTGGTCGATTCCCAGCCACATGCATTCATAGGTGATTTCCGACAGGCGCTTGGCCAGGATGGTGGGCGTGCCGACCAGGAACATGCGGCTGTTGTCGCCGTGGTAGCCATCCTTGATGACGGTGATGTCGAGGTTGACGGCGTCGCCGCTCTTCAAGACCTTGTCGCCGGGAATGCCGTGGCAGATGACATCGTTGACGGACGTGCAGATGGCTTTCGGGTAGGGCGTGTAGCCTGGCGGGCAATAGTTCAGCGGGGCCGGGATGGTGCCTTGCACATTGACCATGTATTCGTGGCACAGGCGGTCCAGTTCACCGGTCGTGACGCCCACCTTGACGAAGGGGGTGATGTAGTCGAGCACTTCGGCGCCGAGTTTGCCGGCAACGCGCATGCCTTCGATGTCGGCGGCGGTATTGATACGGATGGTGGACATGATATGGTTCGCAATCTGCAAGAGGTTCGGCTGAAAAGCACAGACTTATCCTGCGCAAGGCGGAAAAGTCTGCAAATATGTCGAAATTATAAACGAGGCGCACCCGATCCGCCGCCTCCTTCCTATGGCCGGGAGGCGATTTGTGGGGGAAAAGGCGCCGCCGCCGCCCCTTGCACCAGCCTGGTGCGCCGGCCGCTTTCCCCCTGCGCGCGATTTGCGCCGCGCACTTGATGCAATGGGCATTTCAGTGTAGAATCCCGGGTTGCTTGAATTCTCTTTTAAGCAATGCAGTAAAACAGTGTCTTTAATTTATATAAACACGCGAATCCGGTCGACAAGGGTGCCTGTATGGTGACTGATCGGATTCCAGACCCAACCCTGGAGTTAATAATGTCCGTAACAATGCGCGAAATGCTGGAAGCCGGTGTCCACTTTGGTCACCAAACCCGTTTTTGGAATCCAAAAATGGCACCGTTCATCTTCGGCCATCGCAACAAGATCCACATCATCAACCTGGAAAAAACCATGGCGATGTACCAGGACGCAATGAAGCACGTGCGTCAACTGGCTGCAAACCGTGGCACCATCCTGATGGTTGGCACCAAGCGTCAAGCTCGCGAAATCATCGCTGCTGAAGCACAACGCGCTGGCGTGCCTTTCGTTGATCAACGTTGGTTGGGCGGTATGCTGACCAACTTCAAAACGATCAAAACCTCGATCAAGCGCCTGAAGGACATGGAAGCGATGGTCGAAGATGGTTCGATCGAGAAGCTGTCGAAAAAAGAAGCGCTGATGTTCTCCCGCGAAATGATCAAGCTGCAAAAATCGATCGGCGGCATCAAGGACATGGGCGGCGTTCCTGACGCAATCTTCGTCGTCGACGTCGGCTACCACAAAGGCGCGATCACCGAAGCAGCTAAACTGGGTATCCCGGTCATCGGCGTTGTCGATACCAACCACTCCCCAGAAGGCGTGAACTTCGTGATCCCAGGTAACGATGACTCCTCGAAAGCCATCATGTTGTACGCTCGCGGTGTTGCTGATGCAATCATCGAAGGCCGTGCAGCTGCCGGTAACGAAGTTGTTGAAATGGTTAAAGCAGCCGCTGGTGACGAATTCGTCGAAGTTAACGAACAGGCTTAATGGCCAGGCTATCGCAGGATAGCCGTTTGTAAGCACAGCAGTAAGGGAAAAGGGGTGGCAGCAGCTCCCCCTTTTTTTTAACAAAAAAACGATAGCGACCGCTGGCAAGGCGCAAGCCCGTGCCGCGACTATCGACTCACCGAATCAGGAGAAACACATGGCAGCGATTACAGCAGCGATGGTAGGCGAATTGCGCGGCAAAACCGACGCACCAATGATGGAATGCAAAAAAGCACTGACCGAAGCCGATGGCGACATGGCCCGTGCGGAAGAGATCCTGCGCGTCAAACTGGGCGGCAAGGCATCGAAAGCATCGGCACGCATCACCGCTGAAGGCGTAGTGGCAACCTACATCGCCAACGGCGTAGGCGCCCTGGTCGAAGTGAACTCGGAAACCGACTTCGTTGCTAAAAACGACGATTTCCTGGCACTGGCCAACAACGCTGCCCGTCTGGTAGCGGAACACAACCCGGCTGACGTAGCTGCCCTGCTGGCCCTGCCACTCGATGGCAAGACCCTGGAAGAAGTGCGCGCTGCCCTGATCGGCAAAATCGGCGAAAACATGACCATCCGCCGCTTCCAGCGTTTCGAGACCAGCGCCAAGCTGGCTTCGTACCTGCACGGTTCGCGCATTGGCGTGATCGTCGAATTCGACGGCGCCGATGAGCAAGTAGGCAAAGACGTGGCCATGCACATCGCTGCAATGAAGCCAGTGTCGCTGTCGTCGGAACAAGTTCCAGCGGAACTGATCGAAAAAGAGCGTTCGGTTGCTCAGCTGAAAGCTGAAGAAGACGCAGCCAAAGCTGCCGCCGAAGGCAAGCAAGCGCAATCGCCGGAAATCCTGGCCAAGCGCCTGGAAGGTTCCGTACAGAAGTACCTGAAAGAAGTTTCCCTGCTGAACCAAGCTTTCGTGAAAAACGACAAGCTGTCGGTTGAGCAAATGCTGAAGGCGGCTAACACCACCGTCAAGGGTTTCGCCATGTACGTGGTGGGCGAGGGCATTGAGAAGAAGCAAGACGACTTCGCAGCGGAAGTCGCAGCACAGATGGCTGCCTCCCAGGGAGCGTAAGTAAAGCGGGCCGAGAGGCCCGTTTTTTTGGCCCGCCCGCACCCGTCGTGCCGGGCGGCGGCATGGGCAGCTTCCTCCCGCCTATCCGGCGCTGCAAGGCGCTGCGCCATGTCATACTCGAATAACCTCATTTATGGAGCCCCAGCTCATGTCAAAACCAGCCTACAAGCGCGTCCTCCTCAAGTTGTCCGGCGAAGCCCTGATGGGCGATGATCCCTACGGCATCAACCGCGCCACGATCGAGCGCATGGTGGCCGATGTGGCCGAGGTGGCGAAGTTGGGTGTGGAACTGGCAATCGTGATTGGTGGCGGCAATATCTTCCGCGGCGTCGCGCCTGGCGCGCAAGGCATGGACCGTGCCACCGCCGACTACATGGGCATGCTGGCCACCGTGATGAATGCACTGGCCCTGGCCGATGCCATGCGCCACGTGGGTATCACGGCGCGCGTCATGTCGGCCATCGGCATCGAACAAGTTGTCGAGCCGTATGTTCGTCCGAAAGCCCTGCAATACCTGGAAGAGGGCAAAGTGGTTGTCTTCGCCGCCGGCACCGGCAATCCCTTCTTCACCACCGACACGGCTGCTGCCCTGCGCGGTTCCGAGATCAGCGCCGAGATCGTCCTGAAGGCCACCAAGGTCGACGGCGTCTACACGGCCGATCCGAAGAAGGATCCGAACGCCACCCTGTTCAACACCATCACGTTCGACGACGCCATCGCCAAGCACCTGCAGGTGATGGATGCCACGGCATTCGCCCTGTGCCGCGACCAGAAACTGCCAATCAAAGTGTTTTCGATTACGAAACCAGGCGCCTTGATGCGTGTCATCATGGGTGAAGACGAAGGCACGCTGGTCCACGTATAAAAATAAGGAGGACCAAAAAACCGTCCATGGCTGCGTCGCTCCACCTTGCCAGTACCATGCGTACTGGCTTCGGTGCGGCGCCTTGCCCTGAACGGTTTTCGGCACTCTTGACGGGCGCCAGCCGCGCGTCATATGGATGTAATTGCAAGATTAATTTATCACTAACAACGCCTGGCAAAACCGTCGCGAGCGGAAGGGAGTTGTGGCTGAGAAGCGCAACCGTACGAAGGTACGGTGAGCATCGCAGGCCGCAAATACCGACGCGCAGCAGGTTTTTGACAGGCGTCACTACAGGAGTACAGTAATGTCCTTAGCTGACGTTAAGAAAAACGCCCAGGAACGCATGACGAAATCGCTGGAAACACTGCGCGCCGACCTGGCCAAAGTGCGTACCGGCCGTGCCCATACGGGTATCCTGGACCACGTGATGGTCGACTACTACGGTTCGCCGACGGCGCTGACCCAGGTGGCCAACGTGACCCTGATCGATGCGCGCACCATCGGTGTGCAGCCATACGAAAAGAAGATGGCTTCGACCGTCGAAAAAGCCATCCGCGACGCCGACCTGGGCTTGAACCCGTCGGCACAGGGCGACCTGATCCGCGTACCGACGCCGCCCCTGACGGAAGAGCGCCGCAAGGAAATGGTCAAGCTGGTGAAAAGCGAAGCGGAAGACGCGAAGATTGCCGTGCGCAATATTCGCCGCGATGCGAACGAATCGCTGAAGAAACTGGTCAAGGAAAAAGCCTGCTCCGAAGACGACGAGCGCCGCTCGTCGGAAGAAGTGCAGAAGCTGACGGACAAGTTTATTGCCGACATCGACAAGATGGTTGTCGACAAAGAAAAAGAAGTGCTGACGGTCTAGTCTTCAGTCTTTTGCGCTGCCCGGGAAAGCATGGCTTTTCCGGGCAGTGCTATTTGGCGCATAATAACTATCTTTTATTTTTGGCATTAGTGTTTTCATGATCTATTCGAGTTCGACAACGGCAGTACCCGAGGTGGGCACGGTGCCGCGCCATGTGGCAATCATTATGGATGGCAATGGTCGCTGGGCAACCAAGCGCTTCCTGCCCCGGGTGGCTGGCCACGTCAAGGGCGCCGACGCCGTGCGCGGCATCGTCGAGACTTGCCTTACGCGCGGCGTCGAGTACCTGACCCTGTTTGCCTTCAGTTCGGAAAACTGGCGCCGTCCCGAAGAAGAAGTGTCGATGCTGATGCGTCTGTTCGTCACCATGCTGGAACGCGAAGTGGTGAAGATGCATGCCAACGACATCCGCCTGAAAGTGGTGGGCGACTTGTCGCGCTTCAATGAACAGTTGCAAACGCTGATTGCCGATGCCGAACGCAAGACGGCGCGCAACACGCGCCTGACGATGACCATCTGCGCCAATTATGGCGGCCGCTGGGACATCATGCAGGCAGTCAATAAAATGACGGCCGCAGCCATCGCCGCTGGCCAGGCACCCGGCCAGGCTTATACGGAAGAGCAACTGGCGCCCCATCTGGCCATGGCCTACGCGCCCGAACCCGACCTGTTCATCCGCACTGGCGGCGAACAGCGCATTTCCAATTTCCTGTTGTGGCAACTGGCGTACACTGAGTTGTTTTTCACCGAGACTTTCTGGCCTGACTTCAATGAAGAATGCCTCGACGCGGCAATCGCGTCTTACCAGCAGCGCGAACGGCGCTTTGGCCGTACCAGCGCGCAACTAACTGAAAAGAAAAACTGATGCTGAAAACACGGATAATCACCGCCCTGGTCTTGTTGGCGGTCTTGCTGCCGGTTCTGTATCTCAATTATTTCCCCGCATTCGCCGTGATCGTCACGCTGTTCTTCGGCGCCGCCGTGTGGGAAAGCTTCCGCCTTTTCAAGAATCGCCAGGCGCTGGTGATCGCGGCCGTCTGGACGGCCGCCTTCGCGTATACGTTTTTTGTCGGCAACGGCATGGCGCAGCTCAATTTCTGGTTCGCCCTGAGCGTGGCCATCTGGCTGATCCGCTTCGTGCCCTCGCTGGCGACGGGCCTGCCGCCCATGGAAGGGCTGGGCAACACCTTGCTCAGCCTGGTGTACCCGGTCACCATCGTCGGCTGCTTCGTTGCCATCATCGCCTTGTTCCTGCATAGCCCCCTGTACCTGCTGTCCGTCATGGCGCTGGTATGGATCGCCGACATCGGCGCGTATTTCTCGGGCAAGGCTTTCGGCAAGCGCAAGCTGGCGCCGACCATTTCTCCAGGCAAGTCGTGGGAAGGCGCGATCGGCGGCGGTATCGCCGTGCTGGTCATTTCCGCCATCACGATTCTCGCCGCGCCATCGCTGCCCGTCTTGCAGGACACCTTCGCCGTGCAACTGCAACTGCACCGCGGCTGGCTGGTGGCCCTGCTGATCCTGCTGGTGGTGGTGGCCGCCAGTGTCGTGGGCGACCTGTTTGAATCGCAATTGAAACGCCGCGCCGGCATCAAGGACAGCAGCAACCTGCTGCCTGGCCATGGCGGCGTACTCGACCGTATCGACGCCTTGATCCCGGTCTTGCCGTTTGCCGCCCTGGTGGCCAACTGGCTTTAAGGAATTAGTTCATGCAATACATCACCATCCTAGGCGCGACCGGCTCGATCGGCGTGTCCACCCTGGACGTGCTCGCGCGCCATCCAGAGCAGTACAGCGTCTACGCGCTGAGCGCCCACAGCCGCGTTGCCGAGCTGGCCGCCCAGTGCCTGCAATTTCGTCCCCAGCGCGCCGTCGTCGCCACGGCCGAGGCGGCCCTTGAACTGACGCGCTTGCTGCGCGGGCAGGGCGTGTCCACCGAAGTCGAGTACGGCGAGGCGGCCTTGTGCGCGATCGCCAGCGCGCCGCAGGTGACGGGCGTGATGGCCGCCATCGTCGGCGCCGCCGGCCTGGCACCCACCCTGGCCGCAGCCCGGGCCGGCAAGAAAGTCTTGCTGGCCAACAAGGAAGCGCTGGTGATGTCCGGCCAGCTGTTCATCGATGCCGTGCACGACAACGGCGCCGTGCTGCTGCCGATCGACAGCGAACACAACGCCATTTTCCAGTGCCTGCCGCATGCCTACGGCCGCGCGCCTGCAGCCTCGGGCGTGGCAAAGATCGTGCTGACGGCGTCCGGCGGTCCCTTCCTCACGCGCGACGTCGAGACGCTCGACAAGGTCACGCCTGACCAGGCGTGCAAGCATCCGACCTGGGCCATGGGCCGCAAGATCTCCGTCGATTCGGCCACCATGATGAACAAGGGACTGGAAGTGATCGAGGCGCACTGGCTGTTTGGCGCGCCTGCCGACAGGATCGAAGTGCTGATCCATCCGCAAAGCGTGATCCATTCCATGGTCTCGTACATCGACGGCTCCGTGCTGGCCCAACTGGGCAACCCGGATATGCGCACGCCCATCGCGCACGCGCTGGCGTATCCGCAGCGCATCGATTCCGGCGTGGCGCAGCTTGACCTGGTGCAAGTGGCCACCTTGCAGTTCGAACGTCCCGATTTCCGCCGTTTCCCTTGCCTGGCGCTGGCGTTCGACGCCTTGCGCGCGGGCGGCACGGCACCGGCCCTGCTGAACGCGGCCAATGAAGTGGCCGTGCAAGCCTTCCTCGAGGAACAGATCGGCTTCCGCCAGATCGATACCGTCATTGCCCACGTGATCGAGACGGTGGCGCATGGCGCCGCCTCCAGCATCGATGCCGTGATGGAACAGGACCGCCTGGCCCGCGTGGCGGCACAGGCGTATATCGCCGGCAGGCTGGCCGCATGACGCTCATTACCACCTTGCTGGCGTTTATCGTTGCGCTGGGCTCGCTGATTACCCTGCACGAGCTGGGCCACTACCTGGTGGCGCGCTGGTGCGGCGTGAAGGTGCTGCGTTTTTCCATCGGCATGGGCAAGGTCGTGTATTCGCGCAAGCTGGGCAAGGATCAAACGGAGTGGGCCATTTCCGCGCTGCCGCTGGGCGGCTATGTGAGCATGCTCGACAGCCGCGCGCAAGACCTCAGCGGCTTGCCGGAAAGCGAACTGCGCCGTGAATTCACGCGCCAGAGCGTGTGGCGCCGCATCGCCATCGTCGCTGCCGGCCCGCTGGCCAATTTCCTCGTCGCCATCGTGCTGTACGCAGGCCTGTTCATGTACGGCATCGAAGAGCCATCGAGCAAGCTTGGCCCCGTGGCCGAACAGACGGCCGCCTATACGGCCGGCCTGCAGCGTGACGATCTGGTCGAATCGGTCAATGGCAAGGCCGTGGGCAGCTGGTCCGACCTGCGCTGGGAGCTGATCCAGGCCGCGCTCGACAAGCAGCCGGCGCGCATCGAAGTGCGCCGCCCTGACCGCGGCGTGCAGGAAGCCATCCTGCCGACGGCCAGCCTGACGGAAACGGACCTCGAAGGCGACGTGCTGGGCAAGCTGGGCCTGACCCTGGCCCGCTCGGCGCCCACCATGATGGAAATCCTGCCCGGTGGTGCCGCCGAGCGCGCCGGGCTGCAAAAGGGCGATGAAATCCTCGCCATCGACGGCAAGCCTGTGCATGACGTGACCGCCATCATCGACACCCTGAGCCGGGCGCCCGGGCAAACCTTGCAATTGCAAATGTTGCGTCAAGGGCAAGATCTGACCCTGCCGATCACCCCCGACGCCGTGCCCGGTGCAGGGGCGGAGGGAGCTGTAACAGTTGGTAAGATCCAGGCCAAGCTGGGACAGGTGCCGGATATGATCACCGTGGCATCGGGACCGTTCGCCGCCGTCGGCAAGGCCAGCGTCAAGGTCTGGGATACCAGTGTCATGAGCCTGAAAATGCTGGGCAAAATGATCACCGGACAGGTGTCGCTGAAGAATGTGACGGGGCCGATTACCATCGCCGACTATGCGGGCCAGACGGCGCGCATCGGCCTGGTGAGCTACCTGAGCTTCATTGCCTTCATCAGTATCAGTCTTGGCGTGATGAATTTGCTACCCATTCCTGTTCTGGATGGCGGGCATTTGCTGTATTATTCGCTGGAAGTTTTGACCGGACGCCCCGTGCCGGAACGCGTAGGCGAGATTGCCCAGCGGCTGGGGATCGGTCTGTTGCTGACCTTGATGGTGCTTGCCGTCTTTAACGACGTCTTGCGGCTGCTGAATTAAGGCAATGGCTGATGCCATTGAGTGAGTCGCACAAGCAATCTTTTGTGTATGTTGTCCACTGATTTACCATTGAATAACCCCAATGAAATTACATTCTGCTCGTTTTGCCTTGCCTTCCTTTCGCCGTAGCCTGATCGGTGCTGCCGTCATGGCTTTCTGTGCCGGCCACGCGCTGGCCGTCCAGCCGTTCACTGTCAAGGACATCCGGGTCGAAGGGATCCAGCGTACCGAAGCGGGCACCGTGTTCAGCTACCTGCCGGTGCGGGTAGGCGAGACGTTCTCCGACGAAAAGAGTATCGCCGCCATCAAGGCCCTGTATGCGACGGGTTTCTTCAAGGATGTGCGCCTGGAAGTCGATGGCGACGTGCTGGTCGTGCTGGTCGAGGAACGCCCGGCCATCGCCGCGGTGGAATTCACCGGCACCAAGGAATTTGAAAAGGACGTGCTGGTCAAGGCATTGAAGGAAATTGGCGTGGGTGAAGCCAAGATCTTCGACAAGGCTTCGGTCGACCGCGCGGAACAGGAACTCAAGCGCCAGTACCTGTCGCATGGCCTGTATGGCGTGAAGATCACCACCACCGTCACGCCGATCGAGCGTAACCGCGTCAACGTGGTGTTCGCTGTCGACGAAGGCGACGTGGCCCGCATCAAGCAGATCAACATCGTCGGCAACAAGGCGTTCAAGGACAAGGAATTGCGCGAGCAGCTGGCCCTGAACACGGGCGGCTGGTTCAGCTGGTACACCAAGGCCGACCAGTATTCGAAGACCAAGCTGACGGGCGACATCGAGTCGCTGAAGTCGTTCTACCTTGACCGCGGCTATATCGAGATGCAGGTCGATTCGACGCAAGTGTCGATCACGCCCGATAAAAAAGACATCTACCTGACGATCAACATCACGGAAGGCGAGAAGTACAAGATCGCCGGCACCAAGTTCGAAGGCGAGATGTTTGGCCGCGAAGAAGAACTGAAGGCGCTGAACCTGATGCGCGAAGGCGAGATCTATTCGGGCGCGCGCCTGACGGCGACCAACAAGCGTATCCAGGACCGCCTGGCGACGTTCGGCTATGCGTTTGCCAACGTCAACGCCAATCCCGAGATCAATCGCGAAAAGCATGAAGTGGGCTTTACCTTCTTCATCGATCCGGGCAAGCGCGTGTACGTGCGCCACATGAATATCGCCGGCAACACCACCACGCGCGATGAAGTCATCCGCCGCGAATTCCGCCAGTTCGAGTCGTCCTGGTACGACAGCAACAAGATCAAGCTGTCGCGCGACCGTGTCGACCGCCTCGGCTACTTCAAGGACGTGACCATCGACACGCCGGAAGCGCAGGGCACGAACGACCAGGTCGACGTGAACGTGACGGTGGTGGAAAAGCCGACCGGTAACTTCCTGATCGGCGGCGCGTTCTCGCAGTCCGAGAAATTCACCCTGTCGGCTTCGATTTCGCAAGCCAACTTTGCCGGTAGCGGCAACACGGTGGGTATCGAACTCAATACCAGCCATTACAGCCGCACCATCGCATTTTCGCAAACCAATCCGTATTTCACGGACGACGGCATCTCGCGCAGCTTTGAAGTCTATCTGCGGACGACGGAACCGCCGGCGCTGAACATCGGCAGCTACAAGATCAAGCAGACCGGTGGCCGCGTCAGTTTCGGCGTGCCGTTCTCGGAAATGGATACCGTCTTCTTCGGTATCGGCGCCGAGCGCTCGCGCATCGAAACGGATGCCACCAGCCCGGTGCGCTTCAAGCAATACGTGATCGACAACGGCGGCCCGTCCGACGGTATCGGTTCGGCCACCACCAATTCCATCCCGCTGACGGCGGCATGGCAGCGCGACAGCCGCGACAGCGCGCTGACGCCATCGATTGGCCGCTACCAGCGCGTCAACCTCGAGGCTGACCTGGTCGGCGACCAGAAATACTTCCGTGCCATCTATGAGCACCAGTATTTCCGTCCGTTGTTCAGCAAGGTCACCCTGGCGCTGAAAGGCGAGATCGATTACGGCCATGGTATCGGCAACCACGTGTATCCGGTTTTCAAGAACTTCTACGGCGGCGGCATCGGTTCGGTGCGCGGCTACCTGAGCTCTTCGCTGGGCGCTGTTGAACCAAGCACCAACGACGCCCTCGGCGGCGCGTCGCGCCTGATCGGTAACGCGGAACTGCAAATGCCATTCCCCGGTTCGGGCAATGACCGCAGCCTGCGCTGGTTCGGTTTCCTCGACGGCGGCCAGGTCTACCAGGAAGGCGAAAAAATGCGAATCTCGCAATTGCGCTATTCTGCAGGTCTGGGGATCAGCTGGATTTCGCCGGTGGGCCCGCTCAAGCTGAGCTATGCCAAGCCGTTGAACGCCAAACCGACAGACCGCCTGGAGCGCTTCCAGTTCCAGATGGGTACCGGTTTCTGACCGGGCCCTCTGCAGCAGGGCGCCAGCTTACACTTTTTGACCATGGAGTATCATGAACACCGCATCCGCTACCCTGCCCAAGACCCTTGCCGCGCTTGCATTGTGCTGGAGTTCGCTGTTGCCGGTGCAGGCGCAGGCTCAGGAGTCGAAGATCGCCTGGATCAGCAGCGAACGTATTTATAACGAATCGAAGCTGGCGAAACAGGCCAGCGCCAAGCTGGCCGAGGAATTCCGTTCGCGGGAAAAGGCCGTGCAGGAATTGGCCGCCCGTTTCAAGGTGGCCAACGAGGCGCTGGAAAAGGACATGCCGACCCTGAGCGAGGCCGACCGCGCCAAGCGCCAGCGCGAATTTTTCGAACTGGACAAGGAATTGCAGCGCCGCCAGCGCGAATTCCGCGAAGACCTGAGCCAGCGCACGAACGAAGAGCGCAGCGCCATCGCGGAAAAGGCCAACACCATCATCCAGCAGATGGCGCATATCGAAGGATATGACATCGTGCTGCAGGAAGCCCTGTGGGCCAGCCCGCGCATCGACATTACCGACAAGGTCTTGAAGGCGCTGGACAAGTAATCGAAACGGTTTTAAGCCTGACAGTGCCGTAGCGAGCGGATGTGAGTGGTGCTTGAAAAGCGGCGCCGTGCGAATGCACGGGGCCGCCCGAGGCAGCGAGCATCGCAGACCGCACATCGCGCCGCGCGGTACGCATAGTCAGGCGTTCTTATAAAAAGGTAAAAGATGGGCACTCGACTAGGAGACTTGGTCGAACGCTTCGGCGGGCAGTTGGCGGGCGATCCCAACCTGGAAGTCACAGGGATCGCACCGCTGGCCGACGCCGGCGCTTCGCACATCAGCTTTCTCAGCAACAGTAAATTTCGCGCACAGGCGGCCCAGAGTGGCGCTGCCGCCCTGATCCTCACGCCGGCCGACGACGCGCTGATCGGCGTTGAGTACGCGGGCGCGCGCATCGTCACACCGAATCCCTATGTGTATTTCGCGCGCGCGGCGCAGTATTTCGCCGCCCTGCATGAAATCAAGGCCCCGCCGGGCATCCATGCCAGCGCCGTGGTCGACGCCAGCGCGCAGGTCGACGCCAGCGCCTCCGTCGGCGCCAATGCCGTCATCGAGGCCGGTGCCGTGATTGGCGCCGGCTGCGTGATCGGCTCAGGCTGCGTGGTGGGGCGCGACGCCGTGATCGGCGCCGGCACGCAGTTCTTCGCCAACGTGACCTTCCACGCGCGCTGCGTGATCGGCCAGCGCGGCATCATCCATTCGGGCGCCGTGATCGGCACCGACGGCTTCGGCTTCGCCAACGAAGGCGGCGTGTATATCAAGATCCCGCAAACGGGCAGGGTGGTGATCGGCGACGATGTCGATATCGGCGCCAACACCACCATCGACCGTGGCGCACTGGCCGACACCATCATCGAAGACGGCGTCAAGCTGGACAACCAGATCCAGATCGGCCACAACTGCCATATCGGCGCGCACACGGCCATGGCCGGCTGCGTCGGCGTGGCGGGCAGTGCCGTCATCGGCAAATACTGCACCTTTGGCGGCGCCGCCATGGTGCTGGGCCACCTGACGATCGCCGACCGCGTCCACGTCGGCTCGGGCAGCATGGTCTCGCGTTCGATTCTTGAAGCGGGCCAGTACACGGGTTTCTACCCGCTGGCCAAGAACGCCGACTGGGAAAAGAGCGCCGCCATCGTGCGCAACCTGTCAAGCATGCGCGAGAAAATCCGCGCGCTTGAAAAAACAATTAAAACACTGACCACGCAAGACGAAAAATGACTACTGAAAAAAAGACCCTCGACATCCTGGCCATCAAATCGCTGCTGCCGCACCGCTACCCGCTGCTGCTGGTGGACCGCGTGCTGGACTGGGAAGCGAACAAAACCATCACCGCCATCAAGAACGTGACGGTCAACGAAGAATTCTTCCAGGGCCACTTCCCGCACAAGCCAGTCATGCCTGGCGTGCTGATGATCGAAGCGCTGGCGCAGACGGCGGCCTTGCTGTCGTTCCTGTCGATGGGCGTGAAACCGGACGAGAACTCGGTGGTGTACTTCGTCGGCATCGACAATGCGCGCTTCAAGCGTCCCGTCGAACCGGGCGACCAGCTGAAGATGGACGTGGAAATTCTGCGCGTCTCGCGCGGCATCTGGAAGTACAAGGCGGTCGGCTCGGTCGACGGCAAAGTGGCGCTGGAAGCGGAGCTGATGTGCACCATCCGCAGCGCGCAGGATGCCAGCCAGTCTGCGAGCCAGCCTGCGGGACAGTAACATGGCGGCCATCCACTCCACGGCAGTGATCGACCCGAAGGCCGAGCTGGACAGCTCGGTCGAAGTCGGTCCGTATTCCATCATTGGCCCGCACGTGCGCATCGGCGCCGGCACCAAAGTCGGCCCGCACGTGGTGATCGACGGTCACACGACGATCGGCACGGACAATCACCTGTTCCAGTTTTCTTCCATCGGCGCGCAGCCGCAGGATAAAAAATGGGCAGGCGAGGCGACGCGCCTGGACATCGGCGACCGCAACACCATCCGCGAATTTTGCACCTTCAACACCGGCACGGTGCAGGGCGGCGGCGTGACGCGCCTGGGCAATGACAACTGGATTTCGGCGTATGTCCACCTCGCGCACGACTGCCTGGTGGGCAACAACACCATCTTTTCGAACAACGCGCAGCTGGCGGGCCACGTGGAGATCGGCGACTGGGTCATCATGAGCGGTTTCGCCAATGTGCACCAGTTCTGCAAGATCGGCGCGCATGCCTTCGTCGGCATGAGCACCAGCCTGACGCAGGACGTGCCGCCGTTCGTGCTGCTGAGCGGCAATCCGGCGCAGGCGCATGGCGTGAATATCGAGGGCCTGAAACGGCGCGGTTTCACGCGCGAGCAGATCAACGGCATCCGCACCGCCTATAAACTGATCTACCGCTCGGGCCTGACCCTCGATGAGGCCAAGGCGGCGCTGTTCGAAGAAGAGCAGGCTTCCTCGCCCGAGGTGGCCGAACACATTCGCGCCATGCGCGAATTCCTGGGCGTGGCGTCGCGTGGCATCGTCCGCTGACCAGGCAGGCGGCCTGTCGGTCGCCATCGTCGCCGGCGAGGTGTCGGGCGACCTGCTGGCCAGCCGGCTGCTGTCCGGCCTGGTGCCGCAGCTGCCCGGTGCGCGTTTCCATGGCATCGGCGGCGAGCACATGGCCAGGCAGGGTTTTGTTTCCGACTGGCCGCTGGACAAGCTGACGGTGCGCGGCCTGTTCGAGATCATTCCCCGCTACCGCGAAATCAAGGGTATCCAGAACGCGCTGCGCGACCAGCTGCTGGCCGAGCGTCCCGCCGTCTTCATCGGCGCCGACTATCCCGGCTTCAACCTGGGGCTGGAACAGCAGCTGAAGGAAGGCGGCATCCCCACCGTGCATTACATCGGGCCGCAGATCTGGGCCTGGCGCGGTGGACGCATCAAGAAAATCATCAAGGCTGTCTCGCACATGCTGGTAATCTTCCCTTTCGAGGAAGAGATCTACCGCAAGGCTGGCGTGCCCGTCACGTATGTCGGCCATCCGCTGGCCGAGATGATTCCCGTGCAGCCTGACGAGGCGGCCGCGCGCCGTACCTTGGGCTTGCCGGAAGATGCCAACGTCGTGACCCTGATGCCGGGCAGCCGCATGGGTGAGCTCAAATACAATACGGTGGCCTTTGTCAGCGCCTGCAAGCTGCTGCTGGCGCGCGACCGTTCGCTGAAATTCGTCGCGCCCATGGCCGGCGAAAAACAGCGCCAGTACTTCCTGCAGCTGATCGCGCAAGCTGGCTTGCAGGACGTCGAGATCCTGCTTACCGATGGCGGCTCGCATACGGCCATCTGCGCCGCCGATGCGGTGCTGGTGGCATCCGGCACGGCTTCGCTGGAAGTGGCGCTATACAAGAAGCCGATGGTCATTGCCTACAAGATGATGCGCGCCTCGTGGGAAATCATGCGCCACATGGGCTACCAGCCGTGGATTGGCTTGCCCAACATCCTGGCGCGCGACTATCTGGTGCCCGAGCTGCTGCAAAACGCGGCCAGCCCCGAAGCGCTGGCCGAAGCCATGTGGCAGCAGCTGAGCGACGTGCCAGGGCGCTTGCGCCTGGTGCAGCGCTTCACGGACATGCACCACAGCCTGCTGCGCGACAGCGCGCGCGAGAGCGCCAACGCGGTGATGCAAGTTATCGCCGCCAACCGCAAGTAGTTCCGCTCACCGCTTCAACCGCAGTACCAACCAAAGATTTAACGTGAAAAATATCTATCCCGGCCTGTTTGACGACTTGCCATTCTCGCTCGATGAAATCGTCTGTGGCGTCGACGAGGCAGGGCGCGGTCCGCTGGCCGGCCCCGTCTTCGCCGCTGCCGTGATCCTCGACCCGAACCAGCCAATCGACGGCTTGCGCGACTCGAAGAAACTCACTGAAGCCAAACGCGACTTGCTGGCGCCGCAGATCAAGGCCAAGGCCCTGGCCTGGGCCATCGCCGAAGCGTCGGAAGAGGAGATCGACAGCCTGAATATCCTGCAGGCGTCGATGCTGGCCATGCGCCGCGCCGTCGAGGCGCTGGCGACCGTACCGACCCTGGCCCTGATCGATGGCAACCGCTGCCCCGTGATGCCGGTACGCGGCATGGCGATCATCGGTGGCGACGACAAGGTCGACTCCATTTCCGCCGCCTCGATCCTGGCCAAGACGGCACGCGACGCCGCCCTCGTGCACCTGCACGCGGCGTATCCTGAATACTGCTTCGACCAGCACAAGGGCTACGGCACCAAGCTGCACCTGGAACGCCTGCACCTGCACGGCGCCTCGCCCGTGCATCGCCGCTCGTTCGCGCCCGTACGTAACGTGATCGCCCTGTTTGGCGGACAGGAGGTGGCGGCATGAAGACGATCACCTCGCGCGACAACGCGCAGTACAAGGACCTGCTGAAACTGGCGGGCAGTTCGCAGGCGCGCCGCAAGTCAGGCCGCACCTTGCTCGATGGCGTGCACCTGTGCCAGTCCTACTTGCAGCTGCGTGGCATGCCGGAGCAGTGCATCGTCAGCGAAAGCGCCTTGCAGAATCCGGAAGTGGCGGACATCGTCGGCCAGCTCGAAAGCCAGCGCGCGCACGTGCTGGGTTTGCCCGATGCGCTGTACCACGCCGTGAGCCAGGTCGAACACGGCGTCGGCGTGATGTTCCTCATCGGGACGCCGGAACGGGCCGTCACGGCGCCCGTCAGCGTCTCGGCCGTGCTGCTCGATAACCTGCAGGATCCGGGCAACGTCGGCTCTATTTTGCGCAGCGCGGCCGCCGCCGGCATCACGCAGGTGTATTGCAGCGCCGGCACGGCATTCTGCTGGTCGCCGAAAGTGCTGCGCGCGGCCATGGGTGCGCACTTCGTGCTCGATATCTTTGAAAATGTGGATCTGGCGGCGCTCGTTGCCGGCGCCAAGGTGGCGACCCTGGCCACCAGCGGCTACGCCACGCAGCGCCTGTACGATGTCGACCTGCGCCAGCCCGTGGCCTGGCTGTTCGGCCATGAAGGGCAGGGCGTCGCTGACGATTTGTTGTCGATGGCCACGCACCAGGTGGTCATTCCCCACCTCGGCCAGATCGAATCGCTGAACGTGGCCGCCTGCGCCGCCGTATGCTTCTTCGAGCAGGTGCGGCAGGGCCTGCAATAGGCGCCTGGCCGTACCGGGGTCAGACCCGCCGGGTCTGACCCCGTGCCAACTAGTACTCGCGGCGGTTCGGCTTGATCTCCTGCAAGATCGTCGTGGAGATCTCTTCGATCGACTTGGTGGTCGAGGACAGCCAGCGGATACCCTCGCGTTTCATCATCTTTTCCGCCTCGTTGACTTCGTAACGGCAGTTTTCAATCGCCGCATACTTGCTTCCAGCCCGTCTTTCGTTGCGTATTTCCGACAAACGTTCGGGCGTAATGCTCAATCCAAAAATTTTATTCTTAAATTCGTACAGCGCCGTCGGCAGCTTGTCGCGCTCGAAATCATCGGGTATCAGCGGATAATTGGCCGCCTTGATGCCGTACTGCATGGCCAGGTACAGGCTGGTCGGGGTCTTGCCAGAGCGCGACACGCCCACCAGAATGACATCGGCCGACGACAGATTCTTGTGCGACTGGCCATCATCGTGCGCCAGCGAATAGTTGATCGCCTCGATGCGGTTCTTGTATTCCTCGCTGTCGACGATGTTGTGCGAGCGGCCGATGGTATGCGTCGACATCACGCCCAGCTCCTGCTCCAGCGGGGCGACGAAGGTCTGGATCAGGTCCATGTGCATGCCGCTGGACTTGCGGATCACGGCCGACAGGTCGCTTTTCACCAGGGTCGAGAAGATGATGGGCTTCTGGCCGTCGGTGGCGAAGGCTTCGTTGATCTTGCGCGCCGCGTCATGGGCCTTGTCCATGGTATCGATGAAGGGCAGGCGGATCTGGCGGAAGCGCAGCTCGAATTGTGTCAGCACGGAATGGCCGAAGGTTTCGGCGGTGATGCCGGTACCGTCAGAAACGAAGAAAACAGTGCGGGCCGCAGGGGGCAGGGGAGGGCGTGGTTCTTGTGTCATGGGTCTTCGGATCGAGATTGTGCGTCGTCAATTTGCGCCGCACAAGGTAAAATGGCTGTAACGGTATGATTGTGCTGCACGACGCCAAGAATAACAAGAAGACAGTCTGTGCGCCGCGCGTAAAGATTTCTATCATCAGTAAGGGTGTCATTATGACCAACGCAGTATCGCAACAGCAGGAAGACAAGGACGCGGTGTATGTTGCCTCGTTCGAGCATTTGCGCATGACGGATGTCGAATCCGTCGGCGGCAAGAACGCCTCCCTGGGCGAAATGATCAGCCAGTTGGCGGAAGCCGGCGTGCGCGTGCCCGGTGGCTTTGCCACCACGGCGCAGGCGTTCCGCGATTTCCTGTCGTATAGCGCCAATGGCGGCTTGCCGCTGGCCGAACGCATCGCCCAGCGCCTTGAAGGGCTGGACATCGACGACGTGCGCTCGCTGGCGCAAGCCGGTGCCGAGATCCGGCAATGGATCGTGGAAACGCCGTTCCAGCCGCGCCTGGCCGCTGAAATCGACCAGTTCTACGCCAAGCTGGTGGCCGATTCCGACACGGAAATGTCGTTTGCCGTGCGCTCCTCGGCCACGGCGGAAGATTTGCCGGATGCCTCTTTTGCTGGTCAGCAAGAAACCTTCCTCAACGTGGTCGGCATCGACAACGTGCTCGACGCCATGAAACAGGTGTTCGCATCGCTGTATAACGACCGCGCCATCTCGTATCGCGTACATAAAGGCTTTACGCACGCTGAAGTGGCCTTGTCGGCCGGCGTGCAGCGCATGGTGCGCTCCGACCTGGGCGCTGCCGGCGTGATGTTTACCATCGATACGGAATCGGGCTTCAAGGACGTGGTTTTCGTCACCTCCAGCTATGGCCTGGGCGAAACCGTGGTGCAGGGCGCCGTCAATCCCGACGAATTCTATGTGCACAAGCCGATGCTGGAAAAGGGCAAGTCGCCCGTGATCCGCCGCAATATCGGCTCGAAGCTACTGAAGATGGAATTCACCAATGAAGCGAAAGCTGGCCGCTCCGTAAAAACCGTCGACGTGCCCGTCGAAATGCGCAACCGCTACTCGCTGAACGACAGCGAAGTGGTGGAGCTGGCGAAATACGCCGTCATCATTGAAAACCACTACGGCCGTCCGATGGACATCGAGTGGGGCAAGGATGGCCGCGACGGCAAGCTGTACATCCTGCAGGCGCGTCCTGAAACCGTCAAGTCGCAGCAAAAGGCGACCGATGTGCAAGAGCGCTTCAAGCTGAAAAGCACGGGCACCGTGCTGACGTCCGGCCGCGCCATCGGCCAGAAGATTGGCGCCGGTCCCGTGCGCGTGATTCACGACCCGGCCGACATGGAACGCGTGCAGCCGGGCGACGTGCTGGTTGCCGACATGACGGACCCGAACTGGGAACCGGTCATGAAGCGTGCTTCGGCCATCGTCACCAACCGTGGCGGCCGTACTTGCCACGCGGCGATCATCGCGCGTGAGCTGGGCGTGCCGGCCGTCGTCGGCTGCGGCGACGCGACCGACGTGCTGAAAGATGGCACCTTCGTCACCGTCGTGTGCTCCGAAGGCGACGAAGGCAAGATCTACGATGGCTTGCTGGAAACGGAAGTATCGGAAGTGTCGCGCGGCGAATTGCCCAAGCTCGACACCAAGATCATGCTCAACGTGGGCAACCCGCAGCTGGCCTTTGATTTCCAGTCCGTGCCGAACGCCGGCGTGGGCCTGGCGCGCCTGGAATTCATCATCAATAACAATATTGGTGTGCATCCGCGCGCGATCCTGGAATACCCGAACATCGATGCCGACCTGAAAAAGGCCGTGGAATCGGTGGCGCGCGGCCACGCCTCGCCGAAAGCGTTCTACATCGACAAGCTGGCCGAAGGCATTGCCACCATCGCCGCCGCGTTCTGGCCGAAGAAAGTCATCGTGCGCCTGTCGGACTTCAAGTCGAACGAGTACAAGAAGCTGATTGGCGGTTCGCGTTACGAGCCGGACGAGGAAAACCCAATGCTGGGCTTCCGCGGCGCGGCGCGCTACCTGTCGGCCGACTTCTCCGAAGCGTTCAACATGGAATGCGAAGCGATGAAGCGCGTGCGCAATGACATGGGCCTGACCAACGTGGAAATCATGGTGCCATTCGTGCGTACCCTGGGCCAGGCCGAGAAAGTCATCGACCTGCTGGCAAAGAATGGCCTGAAGCGCGGCGAGAACGACCTGCGCGTCATCATGATGTGCGAAGTGCCGTCGAACGCCATCCTGGCCGACCAGTTCCTTGACCATTTCGACGGCTTCTCGATCGGCTCGAACGACCTGACCCAGCTGACCCTGGGCCTGGACCGCGATTCGGGCATGGAATTGCTGGCCGCCGACTTCGACGAGCGCGATCCTGCCGTGAAAGCCCTGCTGGCCCTGGCCATCAAGGCCTGCCTGGCACGCGGCAAGTACATCGGCATCTGCGGCCAGGGTCCTTCGGACCACCCTGACTTCGCCGTCTGGCTGATGGAGCAGGGCATCGAATCGATGTCGCTGAATCCTGATTCGGTCATCGACACCTGGCAGAAACTGGCCGCGCTGAAAGCGTAAGCCGTTTCCATGCCTAGTAAAACCCGCTGCCAGCGAACCTGGCAGCGGGTTTTTTTATGCCTGTTTTGAGCCGGGCGAAGATAAGCGTGGCGCGCACGCCTGCATGCGATGGGTTTGCGCCAGATCAGCTAAAATGATTTGACCAATACATTGAAACGGGAGTTCACATGGCAAGCAAGAAACCGACCAAAGCTGCAAAGATCGACATCGGCATTTCCGAAGCGGACCGCGCGAAGATCGCGGAAGGCCTGTCCGGCCTGCTGGCCGACAGCTACACCTTGTACCTGATGACCCATAATTTTCACTGGAACGTCAAGGGGCCGATGTTCAACACCCTGCACCTGATGTTCATGACGCAATACACGGAGCAGTGGGGCGCGCTGGACCTGATCGCCGAGCGCATCCGCGCGCTCGGCTACCCGGCGCCGGGCACCTACAAGGAATTCGTCAAGCTCGCTTCGATCAAGGAAATCGACGGCGTGCCGCCGGCGCTGGACATGGTCAGCCATCTGGTGGCGGCACAGGAAGCGACCGCGCGCACGGCGCGCCGTTTGTTCCCGCTGCTGGAAAAGGCCAATGACCAGCCGACGGCCGACCTGATCACGCAGCGTCTGGACTTGCACGAAAAAACCGCGTGGATGCTGCGCAGCTTGCTGGAAGAATAAACGCCTGGCCTGGAAGGGCTAATTCGCCCCAGGCTATTGACGCCATCAGGAATTGCGTTAGACTGCTTGTATATAGGTGTATGGCAGGAATAATATCAGGCAGTGTTGCGCATCAAACCCCGTCGCTTATATAGGCTGCGGGGTTTTTTATTTTCAGATTCAAAAGATGGAGGCATCATGGCTGAATGGGTAGGCTGGTTCGTGGCAGCTGGCGCGGTATTAATCCTGGAACTGTTTACGGGCACGTTTTATTTGCTGATGATAGCCATCGGTATCAGTGCCGGTGGGCTGGTGGCGCTGGCTGGTGGAAATGGCAGCTGGCAGGCCTTGACGGCGGCGATAGTCGGCGTGGCGGCTACCCTGTTATTGCGGCGCAGCCGTTTTGGCAAGGCGGCACGGCGCGACGCGGCGCAGGATCCGAATGTGAATCTGGATATCGGCCAGAACGTGGCAGTGTCGCACTGGGTCGATGGCGTGGCGCGGGTCATGTATCGTGGCGCCTTGTGGGATGTGGAATTGGCACCCGGCGGCGATACGCAAGCTGGCCATTACACCATACGCGCCGTGCGCGGTAGTCGTTTGATTGTTGGATAACCTGGAGAGTAGATTATGGAAGTAAGCATCGGAAGCGTATCGCTTATCTTGTTATTGCTGGCATTGGTTTTTGTCTTCAAGACGGTCAATGTCGTGCCGCAACAGCACGCCTGGGTCGTCGAGCGCCTGGGAAAATTCCACGCGGTACTGGGTCCCGGCTTGAATATTGTCGTGCCTTTTGTTGACCGCATTGCTTACAAGCACGTGCTCAAGGAAATCCCGCTCGATGTGCCGCCGCAAGTCTGCATTACGCGTGACAATACGCAATTGCAGGTGGACGGTATCCTGTATTTCCAGATCACGGACGCGATGCGCGCTTCGTATGGTTCCTCGAACTATATTGCCGCCATCACGCAATTGGCGCAAACCACCTTGCGCTCGGTGATCGGCAAGATGGAACTCGACAAGACATTTGAAGAGCGCGACCATATCAATACGGCTATCGTGAATGCCATCGATGAATCAGCGGCGAATTGGGGCGTGAAGGTATTGCGTTATGAAATCAAGGATTTGACGCCGCCTAAGGAAATTCTGCATGCGATGCAGGCGCAAATTACGGCGGAACGGGAAAAGCGTGCCTTGATCGCTGCCTCGGAAGGGCGCAAGCAGGAGCAGATCAATATTGCCAGCGGCGAGCGCGAAGCGGCGATTGCACGCTCGGAAGGCGAGAAGCAGGCTTCCATCAACCGTGCTGAAGGGCAAGCCACCGCCATCGTGGCCTTGGCGCAAGCCAGTGCCGAAGCGCTGCGCCAGGTGGGCGCCGCCATTCGCGAGCCGGGTGGCGAAGATGCGGTCAACTTGAAAGTTGCAGAACAGTATGTGGGCGCGTTCGCGCAATTGGCGAAAACCAATAACTCGATTATCGTACCGGCCAATCTGGGCGACATGAGCGGCTTGATCGCGACAGCGATGCAGGTAGTGAAAACCCAGAAGCCGAAGGGCGGCGTGGCGCTTCCCTGAGTATGGGCTGGACTAGTTAAACCATAGTAACTGTGTAGTAACTGGATGCGAATGCCTGCCCGCTTTATAGCGGGCAGTTTGCATTGGGCGGTGCATGTTTATGTTGTGGTGTCATGCGGGCCTATCCTGCCGCAATGCTGTGCGGAGACTATTTTATGTTTATGTTATGCTGTGCGTGCTTTGGATATTAAGCTTGGATGAAACGCCTGTTTTTTTATAAAGTTGAGCTCGCTGAGTGTGCCGGTTGCGGCTGCGAAAGAATGCAGTGGTTATTGAGGTTTGTTTGTGATTGATAAACGGCTACGATAGCATTGCTCCCATGTATTTTTTGAATTGCAATTTATTATTACTATAAATTGCAATGAAACGAGAAGTGCTGCAGAATAAATACTGCACCTGGCACCGCAATTGAATTGTGAACAGAACCAGCGGTGGCATGGGCGACCTGACCGCGTGCCGCATCACCTGCGCGGCATCGTTTCAAGGCCAGCAAAAGTAGGTTTTTGGGTAAAAGAATTGTAAAAAACAATCAAAATTCAAGAAAAATCACCTCAGCCGCGTTACAATTGGATAGAATTTAACTGTTCAGTTATATTTTTCAACTCACACAAAGGAAATATCATGGATCTGTCCAGCTTATCCCTGTCCGAACTGCGTACCTTGCAGGATGACATCAAGAAGCAAATGAAAAAACGCGAACAGGACGATCTGTCCAAGGCGCGCGAGCAAATCCTGGCAATCGCCCAAAGCGTTGGTGTTTCCGTTAAAGACCTGGTGGGTACGGGCATCCGCGCTAAAACCGGTACCGTGGCCGTACGCTATCGCAATCCTGATGATCCGACGCAGCAATGGACTGGCCGTGGCCGTCAACCGAAATGGGTCAAGGAATGGACTGATTCGGGCAAGTCGCGTGATCTGCTGAAGGTTTAATCGACCATTCATTCGGATGCTTGTCCTGTGCAGTGGCAGGTGTGGTAGTGAGCAGCATACAAGCATCCGGAACTTTGTTTATCTGAACGTCTTTGGCCTGCCTGGCCAGCCGCAATTCTTCCCAGTATATCTATTTGGCTTTTTTGATAATGCCACTGTCTGCTTTCGCCTTATATATTTTGCATTCTGTTTGAGCGCATGCGCCGCGCCTTATTTGCCTGCGCGTGATTGGCCATAGCCAAAAATAAAACCCGGCATATGGCCGGGTTTTTGTATTGCTGGCGCACGCATGCGTGCCTGCCGTCCGTGATTAACGGCGGTGAGACTTCATTGCCGCCTGGACTTCGCGCGCGCCGTCGCGGTCGCGTTCGGCGGCCCGCTTGTCGTGCTGTTTCTTGCCCTTGGCCAGGCCGATTTCGCATTTCACGCGGCCGCCTTTGTAATGCAGGTTCAATGGCACCAGCGTGTAGCCCGAGCGCTCGACCTTGCCGATCAGTTTATCCATTTCCGCCCGGTGCAGCAGCAGCTTGCGCGTGCGCACGGCTTCCGGGTGGATATGGGTGGAGGCGGTCGGCAGGGCGCTGATGTGCGCGCCGAACAGGAACAGCTCGTCGCCGCGGACGACAACGTAGGCTTCCTTGATTTGTACGCGGGCGTCGCGGATGGCTTTGACTTCCCAGCCTTCCAGCACGATGCCCGCTTCGTAGCGATCCTCGATAAAGTAGTCGTGGAAGGCTTTTCTGTTGTCTGCTATGGTCATGAGATGGTAAATGTGCGCGGGTCGGTTAAACTACTGTCTCGCGCAAGCGCGATAAAATCAAATGTATCCAACATCATAGCAAATGGTTCTTCAATGGCAGTAGTACATAAATCAGTTTTTCTCGGCTATAGCGCCGAACAAATGTTCGCGCTGGTGGCGGCGGTGGAAGATTATCCCAAATTTCTGCCGTGGTGCGGTGCGGTCGAGATACGCGAGCGCGGCGAGAACACGGTCGTCGCCAGCGTGGGCATACAGTACCACGGCGTGCGCCAAAGCTTCACCACGTCCAACGAGAACGTGCCGCCGAGCTCCATCAAGATGAAGCTGGTGGACGGTCCTTTCAAGACCCTCGATGGCGTGTGGACTTTCAAGGCCCTGCGCGAGGACGCCTGCAAGATCGAACTGGATCTGCACTACGAGTTTTCCAGCCGCGTCCTGGAGCAGATCATCGGCCCCGTCTTCGGCATGATCGCCAACAGCATGGTCGATTCCTTCTGCAAGCGTGCGGAGACTGTGTATGGCTGAGGCCAATACACCCCGCATCCAGGTGCAGGTTTGCCACGCCTTGCCGGACAGCAGCTTCCTGCGCGCCCTGACGGTGCCTGCGGGCACGACCATCGGGCAGGCGGTGGAGCAGAGCGGCTTGCTGCAGGAAATCCCCGGCATCGACCTGGCCGTGAATGTAGTCGGCATCTATGGCAAGAAGAAGCCCCTCGATACCGTTTTGCGCGAGTATGACCGCATCGAGGTGTACCGGCCGCTGCAGGCTGACCCGAAAGAGGCGCGCCGGCGACGTGCCAGCGGCAAGCCAGCCAAGGCGTGACGGGTCAGGGTTGGGAGCAATAGGCGGACAAGGATGCGGCTGGCGGCCTGACCTGGCGGGACATTTTTTTGCTATTTCCAAATATCTTTTCTATGCTGCAAGGACGGAGGGCCGGTTTTTCTGTATAACTTGCTTTTATTCTTCGCAAGCAAGTATCCATGCGGGTTACAGCCATTTCTCATTATGCATGGGCGAAACGTGGGCGAAAATCTAAGCGATTCCTGCCTTTAGCCCATCTGTCATTTTGCAGTATTGATCAGGCAACACACCGCCTTCCTGCTCAACCCAGCGTCCGTAAGTTCTCGTGATCATCGTCGTATCGGTATGCCCCATTTGCTTCGCCACGTACATCGCGTTGGCTCCCGTCGAGAGCAGGGTCGACGCGAACGTGTGCCTTGTTTGATACGGATTCCGGTAGCGGACCTGGGCCTTCTTGATCATTGCCGCCCAGAAGAGGCTCAGGCGCTGCGTGTTGTCCCAGCCTTGGCCGGTGGCCGGATCAAGGAACACCAGGCCGCCAGCGAGGAAGCTATGTTGTTTCTGCGCAACCAGCGCCTCGACGGCACTGCGCCGCAGGTCGACCAGGCGGCGCCCGGCGCGTGTCTTCAGCTCCTCTCGCGACTCACCCATCACGCGCGAACGCTCCACCTTCGCCTTGAATCCGGTCCAATCGATCGATTCCCAGCGCAGCGCGATGTATTCGCTCGGGCGCATGCCCGTGTAGAAGGCAAATTGAAAGACGTTCCTGGCCTGGCCCTGGGCGGCCCCGAGGATTGCGGCAATCTCCTGCGCTGAGAACGGGTCCACTTCGTATTCAGCCTTATACGCGTCGCGGTCTAGCGTTTTTTGCAATTTGACGCGGTCCAGCGGATTGCTTTCGATCAGGTCGTCGTTTATTGCAAGCTCGAGCGCGCCGCGCAAGGGGATGAGAATTTGCCGAACCGAGGTTGCCTTCAGGGACAGATCGACAATCCACGTGCGCAGCGCGGCCGGCGTAAGGTCGGTGAGCAGGGTATCGCCCCATTGCCCCATCAGAATTTTGTTGAGCACGCGCTTGTAGCTTTTCAACGTGCTGGGCGCGAGGATACGCTCGTAGATGGCGAATTGCTTTTCAAGCAGATCGCCAACGGTTACATCCTTGGCCCGGGGTTGCAAGCCGAACTTCTTCAGCTGCGTCGATTCTGGAAAATACTTGGCATAGTTGAAATTGCCCAGCGCAATCGCGTTCAGGATCTCGCCGCGCAGCCGCTCGGCGTATTTGATGTTTGCCTTGCTGTGCGCGAGCTTCAGCGTTTCCCTGCACTCGGTGCCCCGGTACATAAATTTTATGCGGATCGATTCGCTTTGGACGCCCGACCGGAGTTCGACGCCTGGCGGGCTGGACTTGTTTGTTCCCATTTTGCTACCCATTCTTCTACTGCCGGCAGGTTGATCCACAGCCGGCCATCCACAATTTTGCATTGATTGCCGTCGAGCCATTTGCCTGCCTTGCGGCGGGCCTGCACGGAATCGACGGAATCGCCTGATATTTCGACGTAGCGCTCCAGCTTTACCCAGGTAAGGGGCTGGTGCGCACGCTCGATTGCGGCAACCATCCTGGCCACCACGTCGTGCTCGCTCATGTTCATGGCGCGCTCCCGTCCGCCTTATGGACGGCAATAGCGGCCAAGCCAACAACTTGCGTTGGCGTCTTGATGTACCCGCTGTTCATTTCCACGTTTTCCAGGTTCTCGTGGCTGTAGACGACGCGGCTATTCAGATCTAGCGCTGCGTAAAGAACGGCTTGTGGTTTTGCCTCGTCCTGCATTGCTGGGCCGGCCGGCGCCGCCGCGAGCATGGCGCGGAACACAGCATTACCGGTCCAGATTTTATTGAGCGCCGTGGTGTCAATCCGTATCGCCTGCGCGCCAGCGGCTTGCATCGCGTCATTTGGCTCTGCCGGCACCAGCTTCCAACCATCCGGCACGGCGGCGGGCTGCTCCGACGGGGCAGCCATGCCCGAAACGGCCAGGCCATCGCCGGTATAGCCGCGCTCTACGCAGGCCTGGCGCACGCTGGCCAGCAGTGGCGAGCCTTGGCTGCAGGGGGAGGGGTAGTGCTTGTTTTCGGCAGCGCGCGCCGCGGCGGCGGCAATGCTGCGGACAAGGTCTAATAGGTCGATCATTCTGCTTGCTCCACAAAGGTTATATCGCCGGGCTGGCGCGGTGTCGCGTCGCCCATCAGGTAGATCACGGACGACACGCCGCCGCCCAGCACTTGGGCGCCCATGGCGCGCAGCTGGTGCTGCTTGCCCTCGAACAGCACGGGCTGGCAGGTGTGGATCGCGCGCAGCACGGCCCGGTCCAGCTTGTATGCCGCCTCGGCAGGGGTTTCCGGCGCTGGCGCTGGGTTGCGGCTGCTCATTGCGCTGCCTGCTCGCGACGGCCCCACACCCAGTACGGGCCATCTTCGGAGTCGTGAATGGAGAGCGTGAACCAGCCATCACCAGCAGGTGGCGCCGGGTTCCAGTCGGAGACGTCCGTTCCAGCCTGGTCGAAGTAGGCAATATGGGCTGGGTGCGTATCATCCTCGGATTCCAGGCTGGCGTAGGTAGTGTCCAGACCCTGGGCAGCGAGCCACGCGTGATATTCCGCCTCTTGATCTTCATCGAAATCTGGCATATCAGGATGTCTATACCACCCTTCGGCATCGCGCACGACCGGCGCCCATTCAATAAAGTTTGTCATTTCCACCTTTCAGGTCGTCGAGGCCAGGACGCCCGCCAGGGTCGCCGCCACGTAAATCAGGATCAGGGCCGCCGCCACGCGCGCGGCGCAGGCACTGCGCTCGCTGTTCGGCAATTTGTCGTTGTCGGTCATGTTGCCTCCGTGGGGGGCATCTTGATGTCGCGCCAGGCGTAGAAGGCTGGCCTGTCATCAGGCGAGATGCGCATACAGTCTTCGCCGAACGTAAAGGTGGCGTCGTGCTGCGCCCCTGGAAACCGGAAGTAGAGGAGCGCCTGGGCATGTCCAAGCCTGTCACGCCCCTGCAGCGGCGCGCGGCTTACCCAGATGCTGCCGATCTTGCAGTCTGGATACTTAACCGAAAAGAACTCGATCAAGGCCGCCTGTGCTGACTTTTGCGCGCGCCGCTCGACAAACTCCACCATCACGCAGCTGTGGCTGCAGTAGACGGCATCGCCTTCAGTGACAACTTCCAGGTGCTCGTGCTCTTCTCCTTCACCCTCGACTTCTTGCGGCATGTCGCCGTTGACGCGCCGGCTGCAGTGATGGCACTCGAACCACCAGCCATGCTTAATCAGCACGGTCTTCGGTACCGGGCCGGGAGCGTACTGATCGAACTGCGGGCGGCGGTTGCAGGATTCGACTTCGTTGAACGAGCAGTCCAATTCGTTCCCGCCCTCGCGCCGCGCTGTAGCATTGTTGGTGGCAAAAGCGATGACGCAATGGCCCTCACCAGGCTCGCGCACCTCATAGGCAAGCAGCGGCTTCATGGCGCCACCCGCTCGAACTCGATCACCCACACCCACGGGTTGGCTGCCCAGCTGCCGGCGCCGTTGATAGCTTCCCACATGTGGCTGTAGTGCTCGCTCGGCGTCGCATTGTAGTTATAGCTCGGGATGACACCATGGCCGCCAGGCGTCCCCTCGGCGCGTGCATCGGCGTCGCTGCAGTCGTTCAGCCGCTCGACGCGCACCGATACGATCTCCAGTAGGATCCTGCTTGCCCAGTGCGGCATGTGAATGGATGGGCGCCATATTGGCTGCTCAGCCTCGTATGGGTGCTCACCGTCCGCACGGTAGACCAGCAGATCACGCGCCTCCGGCACTTCCATGTATGGACCTTTCTGCACCTCGAAGTGGTCGCAGTACCATGTTTCGCGCACCCATAAGCGGTCACCAGGTTGGCCGTGCGGACAGTGGATTTCCTCGCTGATGTATGCGCCACCACCGGCCGCCTCGGCGCTGAAGCGCGCCGGTGATGGGCCTCCTTCGCGCGGAATGCGGAATCCGTCGAATTCAACGCCGGCGGCACCGCCCGAGAAGTGATTGCCAGCGAGCCGCTGCAGCTTCACAACGCGCCGTGTTTGTGTCTTGCTGCCGTCGAGCACGGCGCGTACCATAGCGCCGTTCATGAGGATAGGGCCCTCTTTCATGCTTTCTCTCCAGCGGCCGGCGCGGCCGCAAACATATCGACGGTTTTGGTATCGCGCACCACCAGCGGCGGCAGCACGTCCAGGAATTCGCCGATGGTCAGCACGTTGTCGCGCGGCCCATACGGTAGGCAATCGACGGTCCAGTCGTCCGGAAGGTCGTCCTCTGTGCGAATTTCCTCGTCGGCCACCGCGTCGATGGGCTGGTCTTTGATCTCGCCAAATTCCGACTTAAAGCGGATTTCGGCTTCGCGCTCGCTGGTGGCCATGATGACGGCCGTCAGAGTGGCGCTGACGGTGTAAAGGCGGTTGATCATGTGGCGCTGCCTTTCAAGACTTCGCGCACACCGACCATCACCTCATCGAACTCGGCCGATGTGCAAGGCATGCCTTCGTCGTGATCGGTGATGCCATCGCTGTCGTCGAGCTTCTTGATCGCCAGGAGCAGTGCGCTCGCCGCGCGCAGCTTTTCTTCCAGGCCTTTGGCGTAGGCGCTCATGCTGCGCACGTTCCAGCCGCCATCGAGCGCGCCGTCGGGCAGGCCATCGAGCGCATTCCAGCAGGCGACCAGGTGCTGCGCGTTTGCCTCCCGCATGCCGGGATTGTTCGCGCCGAAGTCGATGGCGACCGCAACGCCAGCACGGCCGCCCATTCCACGGATCACGGTTTCAGGGCTACAGCCGTCATCCTGGCCCGTTTCGGCAACGAAAAGCAGGCCAGGGGTGCGCACGCCGCTCATGCTGCCGCTCCCGTCACCGTCGCCACCGTATAGACGCCTTGCGTGCCCTTGACCACGCCGGCGGCCTCCATCGACTCTATCAGCCGGGCCGCACGGTTGTAGCCGATGCGCAGGTGGCGCTGCACCAGCGAGATCGACGCGCGCTGGTTTGTGCGCACCACCTCGACGGCCTGGTCGTACAGTGGATCGGTCGCGCTGCCGTCGCCGGGCGGCACGGCGCCTGCCGCTTCGCCGTTCAGCGACAGCACCGGGCGCTGTTCGCGCACGGGCTCGTGGCCATTGGCTGGCCGTGGGCTTGGTTCCATGATCTCAACGGCGGCTACCAGCAGCAGGTCGGCGGATTGCGAGCCGCCAGGCAGTTCCTTGGCCAGCGTCAGCGCCGATTTAATCGCGCCCTCGGCGGTTTGCGCCATGTGCTCGCGCACACGGGCAACGGCCGGCTGCACGGTGCTGTCATACAGTTCGTTGAGGACATCGCGGTAACGGGCGCGCAGCTTATACAGATCAGCAGTCAGGTTCACCGCGCGCTCGACCTTCTGCTGGCCGTCCACAGCTGGGCTCGCCGACGGCGTCGCCGCGTCGGCATCGCCGCCCAGCGCCTCTACCAGGTCGGTCAGCATCTTGGCCAGCTCGCCGGTCATCAAGGTGAAGTCGCTGTCGAAGCGTTCGTCGGCCGCTTCGCCAATCGCACATTCCCGCAGTATGTCCAGCGCTTTCACCGACTTGATTGCCAGGCTCTCGTCCAGCACGAAGGAAATCTTGTCGTTCCAGGTCATGGCCAGGCGCGTGCACTGCTTGCCGGCGGCAATGTGGCGGCGGATATCATCCGCTTCCAGGGTGTGGCGCTTGTACGCCACTTGGGCCTTGCTCTCGCCCGTGGCGCGCATGATCGCGTCCTGGTCGACCGTGAAGCCGGCAGGGGATTCGTCCGCCTGCAGCCATTCAGTCATGGCGCCGACCGGCGAGCGCCGCACGCGTAGGCTTTCCAGCGGCAACTTGTCGACGGATTTCAGCAGCAGCTTGATCACTTCATCGGCCTTGGCCGGGCTGGCCGCGTCCACCACCAGCCAGCCATTGACCGGATCGATCCACACGGCCGTGGTGGTGAGAATGGCGAAGGCGCGCGGCAGCAGTTCGTCGGTGACGCGCTCCTTCAATTCCTTCATGGCCTTCTTGCCGGGCGCGAAGCCCTGGGCTTCTTCCATTTCCAGCGCGCGGGCGGCGGCCACTTGGTTGACCACGGTCGACGGAAGCAGCTTCTTCTCGGTTTTCAGCTGCAGCAGGAACTGGCCGCCCACGGCGTGCACCAGCGGCGCGCCGGCGCCGCGCGGTGCGGCCCAGCCCTGGCGCACCAGGTCCATGCTGGTGGCGGGCGTGAACTGCTGAGGCACCAGCGCCTGCTCGAGCATGGCGGCCGTCATGGCCCAACGGGCGGGAAGGCGGTAAATCTGGAGGTTTTTGAAAAACATGGCGCTTCCTTATTCTGAGAACACGACGCCGCGCGCGGCACCGAAGGCATACAAAAATTCAATGAACTGTGCGGCTTCCTTCACGTAGAAGTCGCTGGTCTGGACACCCAACTGCACGATCCGGCGCCCGTCGAAGCTGGGCGTCACTCGCCCGTCGTGGTGCAGCGGTGTGCCGGCCAGGCGCATTTCGTCGGCAAATTCGTCCACCAGCAGCCGCTTCATATCGTCCGCATCCCACTTGCGCCCAATGTGCTCCACCTGCTTGGCGATCTCGCCGATCATCGCGTGATACTTTTCTTCCTGGGCCCGCTTTTTCTTCGGCTCGGAAAACACCACCATCCAGCCAGGCGGCGCGGTCTTGGCGAATTCAACCGCCCGGCGCCGCGCCTCGTCGTGCACGAGGAAGTAGGTTTGCTTCGTCATGGCGGAACTCCCGCCGCGCGGCGCGCCGTCATGCTGGCACCGCCTCGGCCGCCAGCCGCTGGGCCGCGTCGTATTGCTCGATGCCCCACGCCAACGCGTAGCAGCACCAGAGGAAGCGGGGCGTGTATTCCTTCGTATTGACCTCCCAAAAATCGGTGAACTCGAACTTTGCATCCGGGCCATGGAATGCCTTCCAGGCATCGCCGGCGTGCGCGAAGTCGTTTGCGGCGTCGAAGCATCGCACCTCGTTGCTGTCCGCGCTCAGCACCTCCGACTCGACCTCGGCGCGCAGCTCGGCATAGGCTGCAGCCCACAGCACAAGCTGCTCAGGCTCGTCGTCGCCCGGCTTGTCGCCTTCTGCTTGCTGGTCCACCCAGTCATTTATCTGGCACGTGAACTCATCGTGGCTGTGTCTTGTCACGCCGGTGTTATCGGCTGCCGCGATTTTCTCGGCCCAGTAGCGCCGATCTATGCCGTCCAGGCGTCCTTTCTTGCGGAAGAAGCCAAACATGTCCTGCGTGCGCTGGAAAACGTAGGTGCCCATGTCGCCGCTGTAGCACAGGAAACCCGGCCAGGTGACCAGATCGAAGAACATGTTGCTGCTGTCCAGCTGCTTGAACCGGATGTGGCGGTGCACGCCGTCATCGCGGATCACCGTCATTTCGTGCTTGGCTACGTCGCGCAGGAACCGTTCTTCGGAACAGGCGGCGCTCATGCTTTTGCCGCCTTCAAAGCCGTCACGCGCTTCAGGTCATAGCAGCCGCGAATGCCATCCAGCCAGATGACTGCTGTGTGGCCGCTGAGCACCTGCGCCGCGCTGGTCGTAACCGTCTCGCGGACCTCGCCACTATCCAGCTCGACGCTGACGGCGGCGCCAACCTGGTGCGAAGCGTTGAACTTGTCGCAGGCCGCTTGAAGCTGCGCGGCGGACTTGCGGGCCGGGCGGCCGGTCACGCCGTACCGCCCAGGTCGGCAACGTCGATCACGATGCCGCGGCAGTATGGCTCGCCGTCTTCAACGATTTCGAACGTGGCGTGTGGCACGTCGGTGCGGTAAGTCCAGCTGTAGCCTTCTTCCTTACCCCACAGGGCATCTACGGCGCGCACCTGCGGCGCCCGGGCGAAATAGTCCTTGAGTACATCGTCGTCGTGTTGGATATCCTCGCGGAACGGCAGCAGGCCCTTGGCATCAATCAACGCAACCGTCGGTGCGTCGCGCTCGTCGTTCACAAAGCCGCGAAATTCCATCAAGTCGTCGCTGGCGCCAAAGATCACGATCAGGCCGGCCACCTTGGCCTGTTGCTCTTCTTCCTTCGCCATTTCCTTGCCGTATTCGCGGCCAGTCAGCAGGCCGGCCAGCAGTTCCTTGCTCAGCTTGACTGGCGCCAGCTCGGCGACCGGCGTGCCCATGTTCGTGTATGGGTGCTTGTCGGCATGCGGCTTGATGTGCGCGTAGAAGTGCTTGCCGATGGACTCGGCGCTGGCGAAAGCTGCGTATTCGGTGGCCGAGACGTTGGCGTAGTGGTACACGTCCGCCGGCGCGCCCTTGCGGAAGAACTGCACGGCCAGGGTCTCGGTAGCCGGGCAGTGTCCGATGGCGGCAATCTGCGAGGATTGGATGGCTTGCAGGGTGATTTGTGATGCTGCGACTGCTGTATTCATAGTTTTCTCCAGGTGGTGGGCGGGCTGTTACGCGGCTTCGGCGACCAGGCCGGCGCGCGCGGTGGCAAAGTCGAACTTGGCTAGGCGGTCGATGGCCTCGGCCGGCGTCAGGCCGAACTGATCGAAAAACACATCGAGGATGTCGATGTCGGATGGGTAGAGGTCATCGGCAGCGGCGTCGAGCAGGTCAGGTGCTGGCGCTGGGCGGCTCGCGGCCGGCGCGAAGGCGGCGGGCGCGCGGCGGAT
>NZ_NRDQ01000369.1 GCF_002878455.1 Janthinobacterium sp. AD80 | reverse complement strand
ATTCGTGCAGGTCGGAACTTACCCGACAAGGAATTTCGCTACCTTAGGACCGTTATAGTTACGGCCGCCGTTTACTGGGACTTCAATCAAGAGCTTGCACCCCATCATTTAATCTTCCAGCACCGGGCAGGCGTCACACCCTATACGTCCACTTTCGTGTTTGCAGAGTGCTGTGTTTTATTAAACAGTCGCAGCCACCAGTTTATTGCAACCCTTTCACCCTCATGGAGTAAACCAATCAAGCTACCGGGGCGTACCTTTTCCCGAAGTTACGGTACCAATTTGCCGAGTTCCTTCTCCCGAGTTCTCTCAAGCGCCTTAGAATACTCATCTCGCCCACCTGTGTCGGTTTGCGGTACGGTCTCGTATGACTGAAGCTTAGAGGCTTTTCTTGGAACCACTTCCGATTGCTTCGTGAATAAATTCACTCGTCCCATCCCCTTGAATTGCGCACCCGGATTTGCCTAAGTGCCTTCTATGAGACAGAAACTGACTATTCCAACAGTCAGACAACCTTCCGCGATCCGTCCCCCCATCGCATCATACGACGGTGCAGGAATATTAACCTGCTTCCCATCAGCTACGCATCTCTGCCTCGCCTTAGGGGCCGACTCACCCTGCTCCGATGAACGTTGAACAGGAAACCTTGGGCTTACGGCGTGGAGGCTTTTCACCCCCATTATCGCTACTCATGTCAGCATTCGCACTTCTGATACCTCCAGCATCCTTTACAAGACACCTTCGCAGGCTTACAGAACGCTCTCCTACCATATGCTTACGCATATCCGCAGCTTCGGTGACTGGCTTAGCCCCGTTACATCTTCCGCGCAGGACGACTCGATCAGTGAGCTATTACGCTTTCTTTAAATGATGGCTGCTTCTAAGCCAACATCCTGACTGTTTTAGCCTTCCCACTTCGTTTTCCACTTAGCCAATCTTTGGGACCTTAGCTGGCGGTCTGGGTTGTTTCCCTCTTGACGCCGGACGTTAGCACCCGACGTCTGTCTCCCAAGCTCGCACTCATCGGTATTCGGAGTTTGCAATGGTTTGGTAAGTCGCAATGACCCCCTAGCCATAACAG
>NZ_NRDQ01000368.1 GCF_002878455.1 Janthinobacterium sp. AD80 | reverse complement strand
CTGCCAGCCCAGCGACTGCGCCAAGGGCGAAGCGGACGCGGCGGCAATGGCCGCGCCGCCCATGATGCCCGTCGTATAAAAGCCCATCAACTGGCCTGCCCGCTCGGGGAAATGGCGCTTGATGAAGGCGGGCAGCAGTGCCTGCACCAGCGCGATGCCCAGGCCGCCCAGGGCCGCCGTGGCGATCAGGCCGCCGCTGCCATGCAGGGGCCAGCGCAGCGCGCAGGCGGCGGCGATGATGCTGATGCCCACGGTAATGCCGCGTACCACGCCCAGGCGGCGCTGCAGCTGTGCGCCCGCCAGCGCACACAGACCCATGGCGAACACGGGCACGGTGGTCAGCAAGCCCGCGTCGGCATTGCTGAGGCCCGTGCTGGCCTGGATGCTGTCGAGCAAGGGGCCGATGGCGGCCAGGATGGGGCGCAGGTTCAGGCCCAGCAGGATGATGGCGGCCACCAGCAGGGCCGAAGAAACTGAAGAAGAAGGGGAAGCGGCAGGGCGGGTTGAAGGCATGGGATAGTCCTTGCCTCGCTGGGAGGCACATGGTTTAATGCGTCATCAAATATGACTCGATGAAAAGTATCTTAACACGAAGATAGAAATCTATCTTGAGGTCAAGATAAATGGAACCCCGATGACAACTACCCCGCAAGAACACATGCGCGCGCAATTTGCCGCCGCACAATGGCAACGCGAGCTGCCGCAGATGGATACGCGCGCCATGCAGCTGGTGGGCCAATTGGGCACGGTGGCGCAGCTGATGGCGCGCGACTGGCTCAACCCGCTGTTCGCCGAACACGGCTTGCAACCGGGCGAATTCGATGTGCTGGCGACCTTGCGCCGCTCGGGCGCGCCCTACAGCCTGACACCGACGGCCCTGTACGAAGCGGCCATGCTGTCCTCGGGCGGCATGACCAACCGCATCGACCGGCTGGAAGCGGCCGGCCTGATCGAACGCCAGAAGCACCCGACGGACCGGCGCGGCGTACTGGTGGCCCTGACACAAAAGGGGTTGGAACTGATAGAAAAACTCGTGCTGCTGCACGTGGAGAACGAGCGCGCCATGCTCTCGGCTTTGAACTCGGACGAGCAGCGCCAGCTCGACCAGTTGCTGGCCAAGCTGCTGCACGGCATGGCGCAGGCGAAGAAAATTTAGGAAAGCAGGTGCGCCAGCTCGCGCAGCGCCGCATTGCCGCGCCGCGCCAGGCGCGGCAGTTCGGCACGGTCACGGCTGTCGTAGATGGCCTGGACATGCCGTGCGCTGGCCGCGCGCAAGTCGATATCGCTGTCGCGGTCGGGAAGCTGGGCATCGGCCACGTGGCCCTCGACCAGGGTCAGATAGTAATGGCGTGGCTTGCCGCGCAAGTTGGCGGCAAACTGCAGCACCAGACCATTCTCGAACAGCAGGGCGCCGCTGCGGCCCCCCTGTTCCAGCAGCACGCGAAACGCCGGCAAAGGCTGCCGCGCCGCGCGCAGGAAGCCGGCCAGGTGCACCTGATCACCGAGGCCCAGGCCATTCGCGACCAGCTGGCCGCGCTGCAGAAACGCCTTGAACAATGCGTGCACGGGCCGGCCGGCGCGACGGAACAGGCGCTCGTCCTCGTACAGGCAAAGCTGGTCGACGTCGCTGACGGGATAGTAGCCGTGCGCCACCAGCTCCTGCGCCTCGAAAGTGCTCAGGCCGACGGCTTGCGGGTCGCGCAACCAGCCATGATCGAGCCAGGATTGCAGCAAGACGTGAATATCGAGGATGGGCATGGCAAGCGGATCGGCAGTGGCAAAGGCGCCTATTGTAGGCCAGCCTATAATAGCCGGGCCACACCATCACTCAACGCACAGACTACGCCATGGCCCCACACGACGCGCTTTCCGAATTCGACCTGATCAAACAATATTTCGTGCGCCAGCGCCCCGGCCGCGCCACCCTGGGCATCGGCGACGATTGCGCGCTGATTACCCCCGGCGCGGGCAAGCAGATCGCCATCTCCTCGGACATGCTGGTCGAGGACCGGCATTTCTTTGCCGGCGCCGACGCCCGCATGCTCGGTCATAAAAGCTTGGCCGTGAACCTGTCCGACCTGGCCGCCATGGGCGCGCGCCCCGTGGCATTCACCCTGGCCCTGGCCCTGCCGCAAGCGGAACGCGCCTGGCTGGCCGGCTTTGCCGACGGCCTGTTCGCGCTGGCCGACGCGTTTAATTGCGAACTCATCGGCGGCGACACCACCAAGGGCCCGCTGAATATCTGCATCACCGTGTTTGGCGAACTGGCGCCAGGCCAGGCCCTGCGCCGCGGCGCGGCCGTGGCGGGCGACGACATCTGGGTCAGCGGCACCCTGGGCGACGCGCGCCTGGCGCTG
>NZ_NRDQ01000367.1 GCF_002878455.1 Janthinobacterium sp. AD80 | reverse complement strand
GTTGCTCAGGGTGTAGCTGACCACGGCCGCGCCGGCAAACTTGCCCGACGCCGTAAAGCTCAGCTGATACAGCGGCTTGCCGGCCGTGCCGACATCGCGCACCACCGCCTTGCCCGCGCTCTCCGGCGCCACGCTCAGCACATTGGCCGCCGTGAACGGTCCGCCCGTGGCGCCCGCCGTCAGGTCGACATTCACCGCCAGGCCGGCTACCACCGTGGCGCTCAGGCTCACCACTTGCGGCATTGGGTTGACGCTGATGGTCGATTTCACCGGCAGCGACGTGCCGAACACGTTCGACAGGGTGTAGCCGATGCTGATGTCGCCGCTGCTATTGACACTCGGCGTATAGACAATGTCCATGCCGCTGACCACCGCCGTGCCGCTCGTCGGCTGCGTGGTGATGGCCACTGCCGTAAACGGGCCGCCGGTGGCGCCTTCCGTTACCTTCAGGGTCACCGGCGTGCCAGCCAGTACCGTCGCCGTCTTCGCCACGGGCACTGGCACCGGTTGCGGCGCCACCGTCAGGCTGACGGTGGCGGGCGCCGAGGTGCCGCCCGGGCCCGTCACCGTGTAGGCAAAGCTGTCCGGGCCAAAGTAATCGGCATTTGGCACATACGTCACCTTGAAGCTGGTGCCTGCGGCGGCACGCGCCATGCGCGCCGATGCGCCCGTCGTCGTCACCGTGACGCGGCCATGCTGCGGCGGCGTGACGATGGTGACATCCGTGATCGGGCTGCCATCGGTGGAAGCGATATTCAGGCTCACTTCCTGGTTCGCCGAGGTGGTGGCCGTTTCATTGGCCACCGGTGGCGGCGCCTGGTTGACCTGCAGGCTCAAGGCTTGCTGCACCGTGAACTGGTTGGCGTCTTTTGCCTGCAGGGTGAAGGTGAAGCTGCCCGCCGCTGTCGGGGTGCCGCTCAGCACGCCCGTGGCCGCATCGAGCGCCAGGCCCGTGGGCAAGGTGCCGCCGCTCAGCGTGTACACATACGGTGCCACGCCGCCGCCGGCCGTGAAGGCCTGGCTGTAGGCGTCGCCGACGCGGATGGCCGCCAGGCTGGCCGGTGTCAGGGTCAGGGTTGGTGTCGTCACGACCATGGTGTAGCTGTTGGTGGCGCTAAATGGCGCCCCCGTGCCGGTGCTGCTGTCGCTCACCTTGATGCTGAACGGGAAGCTGCCGGCCACGCTCGTCGTGCCGGACAGCACGCCTGTGCTGGCGTTCAGGCTCAGGCCAGCAGGCAGCGTGCCCACCACGGCATAGCTGTACGGCGCCGTGCCGCCCGTTGCCGTCAGGGTCGCGCTGTAAGGCACGGTAGCCGTTGCATTGGCCAGACTGGCTGGCGCCAGCACCACGGCCGCGGAAGACACGGACAGCGTGTAGCTCTTCGCGCCCGTGTACAGATGCGCATCCGTGACGGTCACGGTGAGCGTGAAACTGCCGGCCGCCGTCGGCGTACCGCTGAGCACGCCGCTGCTGTTCAGGCTGATCCCGGCCGGCAGGCTGCCCGCCGACACCGCATACGAGTACGGTGCGCTACCACCGCTGGCCGTCAATTGCTGGCTGTAGGCAACGCTGACCTGCGCCGCCGGCAAGGAAGCCGGCGTGATCTCCATGGCCGACGAGACTGTTAGCGTGTAAGTTTGCGTCGCCACCGTGTTCACCCCTGCAACGGCGGCCTGGGTAGCGGTGATGATGCTGCTGCCGGCGGCGATGGGAGTGATGACGCCGGTACCGCTGACGGTGGCCACGCCCGCATTCGAGCTGGTGTAGCTGATGGCGCCATAACTGCCGCCGCTCAGGGTCGAGGTCGCCGCATTGCTGAAGCTGTTACCCAACGGTATGGATGCCGCCGTCGGTGTGGCAAACGTCAGCACGCCGGTCGGAATGTAGGTAAATTGATCTGCCGCGCTGGTGGCGCTGATACCGCCCGTGGTGCTGACGCGCACGTCCACCGTGCCCGTGCCGGCCGGTGCCGTCGCCGTGATCTGCGTGGCGCTGTTGACGGTATAACCGGAGGCTGCCGTGGCGCCAAAGGTCACTGCCGTCGTGCTGGCAAAGCCGGTACCGGTAATGACGACGCTGGCGCCGCCGGCGACCGGCCCGAAGGCAGGGTTGATGCCGCTGACGACAGGCGCAGTCACATAGGTGAACTGGTCCGCCCCACTGGTGGCACTGGTGCCGCCCGGCGTGGTGACGCGCACGTCCACCGTGCCGGCGCTGCCGGCTGGCGCCGTCGCCGTGATCTGCGTGGCGCTGTTCACGGTAAAGCCGGAGGCTGCCGTGGCGCCGAAGGTCACCGCCGTGGTGCCGCCAAACCCCGTACCGGTGATGATGACGCTGGTGCCGCCTGTCGTTGGACCGGCCGTGGGCGAAATGCCGCTCACCGCTGGCGCACCGACATAGGTGAACTGGTCCGCCGCGCTGGTGGCGCTGGTGCCGCCCGTGGTGGTGACGCGCACGTCCACCGTGCCGCTACCCGCTGGCGCCGTGGCCGTGATCTGCGTGGCGCTGTTGACTGTGTAGCCAGTTGCCGCCGTGGCGCCGAAGGTTACGGCCGTCGTGCCGCTAAAGCCCGAGCCGGTAATCGTTACTGTGGTGCCGCCCGTGCCGGGACCCGCCGCGGGCGAAATGCTGCTGACCACTGGCGCCGCCACATACGTATATTGATCTGCCGCGCTGGTGGCGCTGGTACCGCCCGTGGTGCTGACGCGCACGTCCACCGTGCCCGTGCCGGCCGGTGCCGTCGCCGTGATCTGCGTGGAGCTGTTGACCGTGAAGCCCGTGGCCGCCGTGGCGCCGAACGTCACCGCCGTGGCGCCGGTAAAGCGCGTGCCGGTGATGATGACCGAAGTGCCGCCGGCGGCGGGACCTGCCGTGGGCGACAGGCTGCTGACCGTCGGTACTCCGATAAAGGTAAACTGATCTGCCGCGCTGGTGGCGCTGGTGCCGCCCGGCGTGGTGACGCGCACGTCCACCGTGCCGGCGCTGCCGGCTGGCGCCGTCGCCGTGATCTGCGTGGCGCTGTTCACGGTAAAGCCGGAGGCTGCCGTGGCGCCGAAGGTCACCGCCGTGGTGCCGCCAAACCCCGTACCGGTGATGATGACGGTGGTACCGCCGCCGACCGGCCCCGCCGTTGGCGAAATGCCCGTCACCGTCGGTGCCGGCACATAGGTAAATTGATCGGCGGCGCTGGTGGCGCTGGTGCCGCCAGCCGTGGTGACGCGCACGTCTACCGTACCTGTGCCGGCTGGCGCCGTCGCCGTGATCTCGCGTGGCTCGACTGTTGACGGTGTAACCGCTCGGCCGCGTGGCGCGAACGTCACCGCCGTCGTGCTGCCAAAGCCCGTGCCCGTGATGAT
>NZ_NRDQ01000366.1 GCF_002878455.1 Janthinobacterium sp. AD80 | reverse complement strand
GCCCTGACCCTGCCCGGCATCTGCTGGCCTTTGCACGCAAGCACGGGCGATCTGGCCGTGACCGGCCCGCACATCACCGGCCATTTTCACGCGGGCGCGGGGCTGGACGCCACCATCGGCTGCGATAGGCTGGCTGCTGCGCGGCGGCGAAGGCGCGCCCGCCAGCGGCAGCCCGATGTCCCTGGCGCGCAGCGCCGCCATCGCCCACGCCGTCTACACGCCGGAAGTGCGCCACCCGGTGGAAGTGGGCGCGGAACAGGAAACGCATCTGGTGCAATGGCTGTCGAAACGCCTGGGCACGGCACTGCAGCCGCCCGCCCTGTCGCCACTCGGCTTTCAATTGATCGGCGGACGCCTGCTGCCAGGCGATGGCGACGGCCCCGTGGCCCAGTTCATGTATGAGGATGGCAAAGGCCAGCGCCTGACGCTGTATGTGGCGAAAGAACGCGCCGGCAAGCAGGAAACGGCCTTCCGCTACACGCAGGAAAAGGACCTCGGAGACCTCGGCGTGTTTTACTGGATCGACGGCCAGCTTGGCTATGCGCTGTCGGCGAACCTGCCCAGGCAGGAACTGGGCAAGATCGCCAAGGCCGTGTACGCGCAGCTGGACCAGCCACGCTAAGTGAAGCTGGCCGCGCGCCGCTGTGCGCGTGCTCCGGCCAGGTGGATCAGGCCCGCCAGCATCCCCAGCCCAATGCCAAACACGGCCACGCCCGTCCAGCCATAGCGCTGCATCAGCCAGCCGCTGATGGCAACGCCGACGGCGCCGCCGATGAAGGTGGCCGTCATGTACAGGCTGTTGATGCGCCCCTGCGCAGCGGGATCGACGGCAAAGGCGCGCGTCTGGTTGGCCACCAGGGCCGCCTGCACGCCGATGTCGAGCACGATGACGCCGATCACCAGCAAGACCAGCGACGAGGCGGCGCCGGCCAGCAGCAGGTAGGACAGCGTGACGATGGCGATGCTCAAGCCGATGACGGTGCGCGAACCGAGCTTGTCGGTGGCCCTGCCGCCCAGGGTGGCGGCCAGCGCACCGGCCGCGCCGATGATGCCGAAGGCGCCGGCCCAGGCGCTGCCCAGATGCCATGCGCCGTTGGCCAGCAACGCCGCCAGGTTGACCCAGAACGCATTGAAGCACGCCCACAACAGGGCCTGGACCAGCATCGATTCACGCAGGGGCCGGTGGTCGCGCGCCAGTGGCCACAGCGACGCCAGCAAGCCAAGATAGGACAACTCGCTGCCCGGTTTCCCGCGCGGCAGCAGGGCCGCCGCCGCGATCCATACGGGCAGCATGAAGGCCGCTTCCATGGCGTACACGGCGCGCCAGCCGAAGGCTTCGCCCACCACGCCGGCCACCGTGCGCCCCAGCAGGATGCCCACCATGATGCCGCTGACGACCATGCCGACGGAGCGCCCCCGTTCGCCGGGCGGCGACATGCTGGCGGCCAGCGGCACCAGCTGCTGCGGCACGCAGCTGACGATGCCCAGGCCAAACGAGGCGCCGATCAGTGGCCAGATACCGGGCGCCAGCGCGGCCGCCAGGGCGAACAGGCCTGCCAGCGCGATCTGTCCCAGCACCAGGGTACGCCGGTCGTAACGGTCGCCCAGCGGCAGCAGCAGCGCCAGCCCTGTCGCAAAGCCCAGCAGCGCGGCGCCGGCCACCAGGTTGACGGCCGCCAGGTCGACGCCCAGGCCCGCCTGGATCAGCGGCAGGATCGGCTGGGTGCAATAGATGTTGGTGATCACCGCGCCGGCGATCACCGCCATCATGAGGATCTTGCCGCGCGGCGCGGCTGGCACACCGTCTGGCGCCAGAGGGGGGTGGGGCATGGGGCGCATGGCGCTCTCCTTTCAGGGTGCCACGGCGACATGCCATGGCGAAGGAGTCCAGCTTACGTACTTGCACCAGCAAAGAGAATCCCCTAATATCGAGAATCATTCTTCCATATTTTGATAGTCCTCACAGGGGAGCAAGCGATGGACAGGCTCGAATCCATGGGCATCTTGCTGGCGGTGGTCGACGCGGGTAGCCTGTCGGCGGCCGCGCGCCAGCTTGGCATGCCGCTGGCCAATGTCAGCCGCAAGGTGGCGGCGCTGGAGTCGCACCTCGGCACGCGCTTGCTGCACCGGACCACGCGCCAGCTGTCGCTGACGCAGGCGGGCGGCGCCTATGTGGCCGCCTGCCGCCGCATCCTCGACGAAATCGGCGAAGCGGAGCGCACGGCAACGGGTGAATATGCGACGCCGAAAGGCGAGCTGACGATCACGGCGCCCGTCGTCTTCGGGCGCTTGCACATCGTGCCCGTGGTGGCGGCATTCCTGGCCCAGTATCCCGAGATCGAGATCAAGCTGGTGCTGACCGACAGGGTCATGCATCTGATGGACGAGCAAGTGGACGTGGCCGTGCGCATCGGCGAACTGCCCGACAGCAGCTTCGTGGCGACGCGCGTCGGCACGGTGCGCCGGGTCGTCTGCGCCAGTCCCGCCTACCTGGCCAGGCATGGCACGCCAGCCATGCCGGGCGAACTTACCGCGCATGCCTGCGTCAGTTTCGAGGTGCTGGAATCGCGCCGTGCCTGGGACTTCGGCACGGGCAGATCAAGGCAATCCGTGCCCGTGCATTCGCGCCTGGCCGTCAATACGGTGGACGCGGCGATCGCCGCCGCCACCCTGGATGCGGGCCTGATCCGCGTGCTGTCGTATCAGGTCATGGACGCCTTGCGCGACGATGCGCTGCGCATCGTGCTCGCACCGTTCGAGGCGGCGCCCTTGCCCGTCAGCCTGCTGCACAAGGGACAAACGCCGCTGCCATTGAAACTGCGCGCTTTCTTCGATTTCGTCACGCCGCTGCTGCGCGCGCGCCAGCTGAGCATAGACTGAACATCGACTGAACATCAAATGAGCCTCAGCCCAGCGCACGCTGGAGTTGCGCATACGCCTCAACCAGCCGTTCCTTCGAATAGCCGCGATTGAGCCCGCTCGGGTTGGGCAGTATCCACACGCGCGCGCCGCCGAAGCGCTCCGGCTGTTCGCCCCAGCCTATCGTGCGCTGGCCCGTCATGGCCGCATACGCGGCCTTGCCCAAAAAGGCGATCCATTGCGGCTGCGCCAGCGCCAGCTTTTCCAGCAGGCCCTCCGCCGCCTGCGCGAATTCATCCGTCGCCACCTGATCCGCCCGCTGCGTCGGGCGCCCGACGGCCGCCGTCAGGCCGATGCCAAATGCCAGCACGCTGCTGTCGTCCTGCGGCGCCACCTGGTGCGGCGTGAAGCCGGCCAGGTGCAACACGGGCCAGAAGCGGTTGCCACGACCAAGAAAATGGTGGCCGGCGATGGCCGCGTCCGCACCGGGATTGAGGCCGCAAAACACCACCCGCAAACCGGGAGCGAGGATATCGGGCAAACCCGGCGCTGTTGTGCTGTGTGACATGGATACGCTCCTGTGCAAGGAGCTGCAGTATAGAAGAATGCGGCCAGCCTCACCTGCCACACCTACTGGTCAGCATTACGCCACTGCGCCAGCTGCAGCAGGGCCGCCAGGCCAGCCACCGCCGCCGCGCCCAGCGCCAGCGACCACGCCGGCCAGTCCAGCAACAGCAGCACGC
>NZ_NRDQ01000365.1 GCF_002878455.1 Janthinobacterium sp. AD80 | reverse complement strand
CGCCATTCGCCATCGACGAACAGGCGCTGGCCGGCGCGCTGGCGCCCGTACAAGCGGCCATCGCGGCCGGCGAGGCGCAGCTGGCACGCAACTGGATCGGCCGCTGGCGCGCTCCCGTCATGGACGTGGCGCCCACGGCCGCCCTGCTGGTGCTGTCGGCCATCCTGCTGCCCGTCGCCATCAAGGCTTTCTTTTACTTCGTGCTGGCGCCCGTCGCCGCACGGTTAAAACCATTGTCGATCGCGCGCGAGCTGCAGCTCGCGGGCAGCTCCCTGCCCCTGCCGCCGCATGGCGAATCGCGCATCTCCGCCGTCTCGCAGGCGCTGCAGCTGCGGCCCGGCCAGCGCATGCTGATCCATCCCGAGTACCTGCAATCGTCGCCCGTCAGCACGCGCAAGCGCACGCAATGGCTGCTGGACTGGCGCTTCCCGTTCACCAGCCTGGCCGCCGGCATGGTGGCGCTGACGCGGCTCGATAGCGACGCGACCGCGTCCGTGACGATTTCCGCCAGCGACGATCCGCTGCTGGAAATCGCCGTCGTCGAGCTGCCCGCCGGCAGCGCGCTGGTGTTCCAGCCACGCGGCCTGGTCGGACTGCTCTGCGATGCGGGCCAGCCCCTGGCGATCAGCAGCCACTGGCGCCTGGGCAGCCTGCATGCCTGGCTCACCTTGCAGCTGCGCTTCATCGTCTTTCGCGGCCCCGTCACCCTGATCGTGCGCGGCTGCCGCGGCGTGCGCCTGGAACGGGCGGGCCAGGGCCGCTCCATCAGCCAGTCCGCCACCCTGGGATTTACCACCGACGTGCTGTATTCCACCCTGCGCAGCGAAACCTTCATTCCCTACCTGCGCGGCCAGCAAGCCTTGCTCAACGACCGTTTCGACGGCGACAACGGCGTCTACCTGTACGAAGAAACCCCGCGCCGCGGCAAGCAGCCGGGCAAGGTGGGCAGCTGGTTCGAAGGGTTGACCGACGCGATTTTAAAAGTGTTCGGCATCTAGGCCGAAAGAACGCCATGAACGACTTCCTGTTTGCCGATTTTCTCGACGACCATGCCGTGTATGCGGCGCTGCAGGCGTACTGGGATGCACGCCTGGCCTGTTTCGACGGCCAGTGCACGCCGTACCTGCGCACCGCGTTTGCCAATGGCCAGCCGTTTTATGACGGCAATCCCATCGTCAACCTGGCGGACCGGCCCAAGGGCAAGGCGGCGCGCATCGTGCAGCAATGCCCGCGTAAATTCGGCCACGACTACACAAGCTTCGAGCAAGCCATCGAATTGAGCGGCCCCGATGGGAGCCATGCGGCGCGGGAAAAAATCATCGTGCTGACCTTGACCCAGCAGACGGCGCGGCGCGCCGAGGCGGAACTGCGGGCGTGGTTTGCGCCGGCGTAAGCCTTCATTTCCGTGAAGATGCGCCGTCCGGCACAAATTCCTTCCGCAATAACCCATAGACATGCAGGTCGACAAACACGCCATTCAGGCATTCGCCCTGCCGCAGCACGCCTTCCAGCGTGAATCCCAGCCGCGTAGCCAGCGCCATGCTGGCCTGGTTGCCGGCCGCGCACTGCAATTGAATGCGGTTCAAATCCAGCGCGCCAAACGCATGTGCCAGCACGGCGCGCACGCACGCGCCGGCGATGCCGCGCCCCTGGAAGTGGCGGGCCAGGTAATAGCCCATTTTTGCCTTGCGGTCAGCGGCATCGATCTCTTTCAAACGGATGCTGCCGCACAAGGCCGTGCCGGAAAAAATATGCTACTCCAGGACGTCGCCGCTTGCGGCGCGCGCGGCAGCGGCCTGCAGATATGCGCCGGCATCGGCAACGGCGGCCAGTTGCAGCACGGCGGGAAGGTAAGTTTGCAGGTGTTCACGGTTTTCCCGCACCAGCACGGCGAGCGCCTCGGCATGTTCAGGCAATGCTGGAACAATACAAATATCAGGGAATGCTGAAGAAATCAGATGCATGGCTGCCCGTAGGCCGGCAAGTTAAACAACACGCAGCCGGATCGTCAGGCGGCAACCGAATGCGACACCACCAGCCATTCGCCCGGCTGCAGCCCGGCAGCCGCCTCGCGCGTGGCCAGTACGCTGTCCGGATCGAGGTCGGCGCGGGTCAATTTATAGGAATAGGCGAAATCGTCGGCATCAAATGCCTGCCCCGCCTTGACGTAATACTTGAAGCCGACGAAGGTATCGGGATTCGTGACGACTGCATATTCAAGCGTGACGCTGTTCATGGCGGGCCTCGTCGACGGTGGTGAGATGGCCATTATGCGTCAATTCCACCATCGGCGACGCAAAGACGCCACCTTGCGGCAAGTCAATGGCCAGGATCGCTGGCAACGATACAGTAGCCTGGGTCGACACATACCGCACCTTCTGGCCGCCATGCGCAACTTCTTCAGCACAATCAGGAACAGCTTGATGCCGTCGGCCAGGCTATCGCCGGCGGCGCGCAGCGAACAGCTGTCTGACCGGGATGGACTGCCCGCCTTCGATCCCGGGCCGGCCGCCGTCGTCAAAGCCTGCACGGACTGGCTGGCTGCGGCGCAAGACCATTCCGCCTCGGCCGATGGCGGCGTCTCCCGCGATTACAGCCTGCAGACTGGCTGGTCAAGTTCCTACCCCGAGACCACCGGCTACATCATCCCCACCATGATCGCCATTGCGCAGCGCACGGACGACGCGTCGCTGCATGGGCGCGCGCGGCGCATGCTCGACTGGTGCCTGGCGATCCAGTTCGACAATGGCGGTTTCCAGGGCGGGAAGATCGATTCCATGCCGCGCGTGCCCGTCACGTTCAACACCGGCCAGATCCTGCTGGGGCTTGCCGCCGGCGTGGCGGCGTATGGCGATGTCTACGCGGAGGCCATGCACGGCGCGGCGCGCTGGCTGCGCGACAGCCAGGATGCCGATGGCTGCTGGCGCAAGTACCCGACGCCGTTCGCCCAGCCGGGCGAGAAGGCCTATGAAACGCACGTGGCCTGGGGGCTGTTCGAGGCCGACCGCTTGGCGCCTGGCCATGGCTATGGCGCTGCCGGCTTGCGCCAGGTCGACTGGGCCCTCACCAGGCAGCAGCCGAACGGCTGGTTCGCCTCGAACTGCCTCGACGATCCCGCCCTGCCCCTGAGCCACACCATCGGCTACGCCTTGCGCGGCTTGCTGGAGGCCTATCGCTACTCTGCGCGCGCCGGTCTGCTGCACGCCGCCATGCGCACGGGCGCCGGTGTCGCCAGCGCCGTGACGGGCGACGGCTACCTGCCAGGCCGCCTGGGACCGCACTTCGAGCCAGGCGCCGATTACGCCTGCCTCACCGGCTCCGCGCAAAACGCGCATTGCCTGTTCCTGCTGTACCAGCTGACGGGCGAGCGCCGCCTGCTCGATGCGGGCCGCCGTTTGAACCGCTACGTGCGGCGGTCGGTCGCCATCGGCGGCCCCGCGCACATTCGCGGCGGCGTCAAGGGCTCGTTCCCCGTCGATGGCGACTACGGCACGTGGTCCTACCTGAACTGGGCCGCCAAGTTCTGCATCGATGCGAACCTGCTGGAAATGGCGCTCGATCAGGAAATACGCGATGCTTGAAAAGGCAAAAGACGCCATCCGCGCCGCGCTGGAAATGCGGCGCCGCGCCGCCAGCGCCCGGGCACTGCGCCAGG
>NZ_NRDQ01000364.1 GCF_002878455.1 Janthinobacterium sp. AD80 | reverse complement strand
CTTTATCAAGCTGTAATCGAAGACRMAACCTACTGCGCGTCGGTATAGGCGGCCTGCGATGCTCACCGTACCTTCGTACGGTTGCGCTTCTTAGCCACCTCTCCCTTCCGCTCGCTACGGTTTTGTGAGGCGTCGCGAAGGTTCCGTTACAATCGTACCAAAGTCAAAATCGAGGGGGTGCCAAGCGCCATCTTCATCTTGCCACTCCAGCGCAAACGCTGCCGTTTGCCGCAAGTCCGTGATCCACACTGTTGCGCCAGGCTGGCGGAAATATGCCGCGCACGGGCCGAACGATGGCGCCAGCCGGCAAATCACCAATCCCTCGCCCGCCACGGCGCACCATTGCTCATTGACATCGATCAAGGCCACGGCCGGGTCGCCATAGAACTCGCCCACGCCCGCTTGCCGGCCATCGGCCGCCGTTACCGTGGCGTGTTCGTATGCATGCTGGACGATATATGTGGCGCTGCGCGCCAGTTCCTGCTGAGTCATGCGGTCTCCACTGTTGGCCAGACGGTTTCCTGGTCGGCGCGCGCCTCGGCGATCAGCCATTCGCAGAATGCATGCACGAGTGGCCGCGTTTCCGCCTGGGGCGAGCGCAGCAGATAATAGCAGTGGGGGCCGCGCACCGCGTGTTCAAACACGCGCACCAGGCGGCCAGAACGCAGGTCGTCGCCGATCAGGGGGCTGGCGGCAATCGCCACGCCCTGGCCGCTGGCGGCCGCGTCCAGACATAAATACGTGTGCGAAAAGCGCGCGCCGCTGTTGCCGCTATTGCCGCTGTAATGCACGCCGCAGCTGTGCAGCCAGCGCGTCCAGTCGATTTCGCCGGGCAGGTGCACTTCCGGTTCGTCGTGCAGCAGCGGATAGCGCAGCAGGTCGGCGGGCTGGCGCAGGCTGGCCGCGTTGGCACGGAAATCCGGGCTGCAGACGGCGGAAAACCATTCTTCCATCAGCAGGTCGACCTTCAGGCCCGGATAGCGTCCCGGCCCCAGGCGGATGGCCACGTCCACGCCGTCGCGGGCCAGGTCGACCGGATGCATCGATGCCAGCACGCGCAGCTCGATCTGCGGATAGCGGTCGCGCAGCCGGCCCAGGCGCGGCATCAGCCAGCGCGAGACGAGCGAGCTGGTGGCCGTTACCGTCACCACCTTGTCGTCGCCCTGGCGCCGCGCCTGTTCCGAGACGTCGGCCAGCTGGTTGAGGATCGGTCCCAGCGACGCCGCATAGCGCTGGCCCGCATTGGTCAGCACCACGCCGCGCGGCAGGCGCTGGAACAGCACGATGCCCAGCCACGCTTCCAGCTGTTTCACATGGTGGCCGATGGCGCCGGCCGAAACGTGCAATTCCTCGCCGGCGCGCTGGAAGCCTTCATGGCGGGCGGCCGCTTCGAAGGCGTGCAGGGCGGCAAGTGGGGGCAGGGGACGTGACATGGCACTCTTCAGAGAATTGAGCCTCAGTAATATTTGGCCTATCCGTGAAGAATATTGGTTTGTTTCATTTTGCGCAAGCGAATATGATGCCGTCACTGCGTGATGCGACCCGCAATAGGATTCACGCATGCACATCTCCCGGCCAGGCTGGGCATTTATATTTACAACGTTACAACGCCTGGGAAAACCGTCGCGATACGCAGCAGGTTTACCCTGGCGTACTCATAGAGGTTTAGTCATGTCTGATCGCCGCGCTGTTGCGCTGGTGTTGCTGTCGGCCGCCGGTTTCGGCAGTTCCGCAGTGTTTGCCAAGGCGGCCTATGCGTCCGGGGTCAACCCGTCGACCATGCTGGCCTTGCGTTTCGTTATCGCCGCCATGCTGCTGCTGCCGCTCGTGTGGCTCGGTGGCTGGCGCTTGCCGCGCGGCCGCCTGCTGGCCGGCTACATGCTGATGGGCCTGATGTACACGGCCCAGTCGCAAGGCTATTTCAATGCGTTGATGTATGCCAGCAGCGGCCTGTGCGGCATGCTGCTGTACGTGTATCCCGTGCTGGTGACGATATTGGCGCTGGCGCTGGGCTGGGAAAAGCTCGACCGGCGCATGCTGGTGCTGCTGGCGCTGGCCATCGCCGGCATGGCCACCACCCTGGGCGGTAAATTGCAGGGCCAGCCCATCGGCATCGCGCTGGCGCTGATGGCAGCCGGCGTGTACGCCGTGTACATCCTGTTTGGCAACAGCCTGTCGAAAAGCCGCGAGAATATTCACCCATTGGCGGCCTGCGTGGTGATCCTGGGCACGGCCGGCCTGGCGAACAGTGCGATTGCCGTTTGGCAAGGCGTGTCCTTGCCGGGCACTGCCACGGGCTGGCTGGCCGTCAGCGCCATCGCCCTGTTCTCGACGGCGATCGCGATTGCCGCCTTCTTTGCCGGCGTGGCGCAAATCGGCGCGGCCAAGGCATCGATCATTTCCACCTTTGAACCCGTCATCACGATGGCGTTTGGCGTGACCCTGCTCAAGGAGTCCGTGAGTGGCACGCAACTGCTCGGCGGCGCCATGGTGCTGACGGCCGTGATCCTGCTGGCCCAGCGTTCCAGTCCGAAGCAGGAAGCGAAACCGGCCGCCATGCCGGGTGCGCAAGCGAGCGCCTGATCCCTGTTTTTTCCTGAACTGATCGGCTGTATCGATCGGTCTCCTTTGCGCCGCGACGGGTTTCCTGCCGCGGTGCTTTTTTTGCGCGCACAAATAACACTTGATTGCGAATGATTCTCATTTATAATTAACGGCAGGATTCCCCCACCACCAGCCAGCCCATCCCCATGCCAGCCAGTGTTCGCCTTGAAAGGAGACACCGTGACGAGCATGCCCCCTATTTGCAATACCCAGATGATCGCCGGCGAATTCGCCCGCCTGCGCCGCGAAAAGAACGCCCGCCACCGCGACATCGCCGAGGAACTGGCCATCTCCGAAGGCGAGCTGATCGCCGCGCACGCCGGGCTGTCGCTGGCCAATGGCGCCTTGCTGGGCGCTGAGCGCCTGCAGGCCGACTGGCCCGCCATCGTCGCCGCGCTGGAGCCGCTGGGCGAAGTCATGGCGCTGACGCGCAACGCCTCCTGCGTGCATGAAAAGACGGGTGTCTATCGACAAGCCAGTCACGCCAACCACGTCGGCCTGGTGCTAGGCGGCGAGATCGACCTGCGCGTGTTCTACCGCCAGTGGGCGCATGGCTTTGCCGTGCGCGAGATGAAAGAACACGAGGTGCAGCGCAGCCTGCAGTTCTTCGACGCGGCCGGCCAGGCCGTGCACAAGATTTTCCTCAAGCCGCAAAGCGACATGGCCGCCTACGATGCGCTGGTGTCGCGCTTTGCCGATGCCGATCAAACGGCCGGCATCCGCGTGACGGCGCAGGCAGCCCCGCCGGCGGAACTGCCCGACGCGCAGATCGACGTGGCCGGCTTTCGCGCCGCCTGGGCCGACTTGCGCGACACGCATGATTTTTTCACTTTGCTGAAAAAAATATTCGGTCTCGCGCCTGCAGGGCCTGCGTCTGGCCGAGCCGCGCTTCGTGCAGCCGCTGGACAAATCCTGCGTGCTCGACCTGCTCAAAGACGCCGCGCTTGAAAAGGTCTCCATCATGGCCTTCGTCGGCAATGCCGGCATGATCCAGATCCATTCCGGGCCCGTGCACAAGATCGCCGTGATGGGACCATGGATCAATATCCTCGATGCACGTTTCAACCTGCATTTGCGCGAAGACCATATCGCCAGCGCCTGGGTGGTGAAAAAGCCCACCGTCGATGGCCTGGTGACGTCCGTCGAACTGTTCGACGCCAAGGGCGACACCATCGTCATGTTCTTCGGCGAACGCAAGCCGGGCACGCATGAACTGTGCGAATGGCGCAATGTCGTCGAGCGCGTGGCGCGGGAGGGCGAATTATGCGCCGCATGATCGCTGCCAGCGTGGCGCGCCGCATCGCGCTGAAAAAGATGGGGGCGGGAGCCTTGGCCCTGGCGGCACCGATGCAGGTGCTGGCCGCCGTGTCCGACGCCGGCAAGCCCGTGGCGAAAGCACGGCGCATCGTTAGCGTCGGCGGCGCCCTGACGGAAATCGTCTACGCGCTCGATGCGCAGGCGGAACTGGTGGGCGTCGACACGACCTCGCTGTATCCGGCAACGGCGCAACAGCTGCCGCAGGTGGGCTATGCGCGCACCCTGTCGGCCGAAGGCGTGCTGTCGCTGGCGCCCACTCAGCTGATCGCCACCGAGGAAGCGGGGCCGCAAACGGTGCTGCGCCAGGTGCGCGACGCCGGCGTGCCGGTGGCGGTGCTGAATGCGAATAACCAGTTCGAAGGCTTGCTCGAACGCGTAAAACAGGTGGGCCAGATCACGGGCCGCGTGGAACCCGCCGCGCGCCTGGCGCAAAACCTGCGGCAGCAGTGGAGCGGCGCCCTGGCCAAGGTGCGCAAGCGCCAGCATGCGCCCGTGCGCGTGCTGTTCATCCTCGCGCACGCGCCGAACCAGGTGATGGTGGGCGGGCGCGAGACGGGCGCCGACGCCATGCTGGCGTATGCGGGTGCCGTCAACGTGATGGGCGGACAGGGTGGATTTGCCGGCTACAAGCCGCTGACGCCGGAAGCGGTGATCGCCGCCCGGCCCGACGTCGTGCTGGTGACGGACCAGGGCCTGAAGGCCTCGGGCGGGGTGGACGGCATCTTGACATTGCCAGGACTGGCGCAGACACCGGCCGGCAAGCAGCACCGCATCGTCTCGCAGGAAGCCATGCTGCTGCTGGGCTTTGGCCCGCGCATGCCGCAGGCGCTGGCGGACCTCGACGCCGCCTTTGCGAAAGCCATGGCCGCATGAATGTACGCGCGATGACGCCGGCCATGTCCTGGCGCCTGTCCGGGCACATGCGGCGCTGGGGCGCCGCCGGCCTGCTGGCTGCGGCGCTACTTGCCGGCCTGCTCATCGCCGTCCAGGCGGGCGCCGTGCCCGTGACACTGGCAGACTGGCTGGCGCCATTGCAAACTGGCGACGAGGCGCTGTCCGGCGGCGCGTACGTGCTGTGGCATATCCGCTTGCCGCGCGCACTGTTTGCCGTGCTGATTGGCGCCGCGCTGGCGCTGGCCGGCGGCCTGACGCAGGGCCTGTTCCGCAATCCGCTGGCCGACCCGGGGCTGCTGGGCATCGGCAG
>NZ_NRDQ01000363.1 GCF_002878455.1 Janthinobacterium sp. AD80 | reverse complement strand
GCCGGCGCCAGCCGCCGTGCCAGCCGCGCCGGCGGAAGCCGTGCAGACAGTCGCCAATGCCGAGGGCGTGCTGCGCGACGACTTCCTCGACGGCACGGGGCAGGGGCCGGAACTGGTGCTCGATCCCCAGCGGCCGCTTCCAGATGGGCGCACACGAGACGGAACACAAGGCCGCTCTCCAGGCTGGCTCGCAGCAGACCTGGCTGGACCGCGAAAAACCGCAGCACTGGGTCGGCATCGAGCGGCCGTTCGCGCTGGCGCGCCACCCCGTCAGCGTGGGTGAATGGCGCGCGTTCGTGAAAGCGACGGGATGGGAAGGCGGCGGCGCCGAGACGGACTGGGACAATCCGGGCTTCGTGCAGAACGAGCAGCATCCCGTCGTCGGCGTGAGCTGGAATGACGCGCAGCTGTACCTGGCCTGGCTGCGCGAGCGCACGGGCCGGCAGTACCGCCTGCCCAGCGAAGCGGAATGGGAATATGCATGCCGCGCCGGCACGCGCACGGCCTTCAACGTGGGCGATACCATCAGCACGGAGCAAGCCAACTACGACGGCCTGTATGTCTACAACGGCGGCCCGCGCGGCGTGTACCGCGGCGGCACCAGTCCCCTTGGCACGTTTGCGCCTAACCCGTGGGGCCTGTACGACATGCATGGCAATGTGTGGGAATGGGTGCAGGACGTGGTGCATGACAATTACGAAGGCGCGCCCCTCGACGCCAGCGCGTGGGAAACGGATGGCGATACCAGCAGGCGCATCCTGCGCGGCGGCTCCTGGCTGTACCACCCGCGCTATCTGCGCTCGGCCCTGCGCAACGGTTTTTCCACCGTGCTGTCGAACGACATCGTCGGCTTCCGGGTGGCGCGCACGCTCGACTGAATTGTTGTCCTATTGGTCATCTTGACGGATGCTTCATGCACCTTAACCGTGCTGGAGTGTCCGTGTTCAAACGCCGCCTGCTGTCCCTCGACTTCGCCTGCCTGCCCATCTCCGCCCTGGCTGGTGATTTGCCGTCCTATCCCTTTATCCATGCGACGGGAACGGCCTACAGCTTCTTCACGCCGGACCTAGGCGAGAGCGATTTCGACGTCAGTGCCTTCGACCCGGCGCCGGACGTGGCCACCGCGCAGGTAGCGGCGCGCATCGGGGAAATCAGGGCGCTGCTGGCCGAGCAGGGCTTGCCGCAAGCGGCGGCCGGCATCGAGGTGCGTGACCTGCGCAAGGAAATCCGCAAGGGCGCGGAACAGGACCCGGCCCATCCGCAATACCAGATCAAGGCCAGCGTGCATATCAACGTGACGGATTTGTCGAAATGGCCCGCCGTCATGGGGCCGCTGCTGGCCATGCCCAACCTCGATGCGTTTGCCGTCACCGTCGGCGCCACGCAGCGCGTGCGGCTGGAAGAAGAGCTGATGGGCGAGGCCGTCAAGGATGCGCAGCGCAAGGCCGACGCCATGGCGCGCGGCGTCGGCAAGCGCGTGGGCGCCGTGGCCGGCATCTCGTCGGAGCAGCTGAAAAACCTGGACAATGCGGTGGGCCTCGTGCCGTCCGACCGCTACCACCGGGAAGGGAGCCGCGAGCGGCAAAATCCCGACGACATGCTGATGGTCACCGCCCTCAGGATGGGGCAGACGGTCGATGCCGTATTCCGTATCAAATGACCAGTTAGCCGGGCAGCTGGCTGCGCAAAGCGGGCAAACGGTGTAAATTGTGGCTTTCCAAACGCATCAAGGAACGCCATGACCATCAAAGCCATCCGCGACCAGTCGCAACCCATGCGCCACATCGTGCACGTACGCGACCACATCCTTTCCGCCGACGCCTCGGTGGCCGAAGGGGGCGGCGATGCCGGCCCGTCGCCGCACGACCTGTACGACGCGGCCCTGTCGGCCTGCAAGGCCCTCACCGTGGTCTGGTACGCGAAGCACAAGGGTATCCCGCTGGAACACGTGGAAGTGTCGACCGAGCGCGATGCCAGCGAAGAACGCAAGGGCGTGTATCGCCTGGCCACCACCTTGCACCTGACGGGCGAGCTGACGGAGGCGCAGCGCCAGGAACTGCTGTCGGCCGCCGGCAAGTGCCCGATCCACAAGCTGATGACGGCCGTCACCACGGAAATCACGACGGTGCTGGCATGAGCGCGGCCATCCTGAAAAGCCACGAGAAGGACCTGGGCGGCGGCTTTGTCGTGCGCCGCCTGCTGCCGTCCGCCGTGAAACAGGCCGTCGGTCCCTTCATCTTCTTTGACCATTTCGGCCCCATCGACGTGGCGCCCGACGCCAACCACGACGTGCGCCCGCATCCGCATATCGGCCTGGCCACCGTCACCTATCTGTTCGAGGGCGCGATCGACCATCGCGACAGCATCGGTTCCTGCCAGCGCATCGAGCCGGGCGCCATCAACTGGATGACGGCCGGGCGCGGCATCGTGCATTCGGAACGCACGCCGCAGGACCTGGCGGGCCAGCCGCACCGCACGCACGGCTTGCAGTTGTGGGCCGCGCTGCCGAAGGCGCACGAGGAAGACGAACCGAGCTTCACGCACACGCCGCAGGCCGACATTCCCGTCGTGCCGCTCGATGGCGCCGTGGTGAAGGTGTTGATCGGCACGGCCTTTGGCCAGACCTCGCCCGTGCGCACCTACATGCAGACGGTGTACCTGGACGTGGCGCTGCAGGCGGGGCGCGAGCTGCGCCTGGAAGGCTTGCCGGAGGAAGCGGCGATTTATCCGGTCAGCGGGGAAGTGCTGGTCGACGGCGTGGCGCTCGCGCCGCACACCATGGCCTTGCTGGAGGCGGGCACGGTGCCTGTCGTGACGGCAGGCGGCGGCGCGGTGCAGTTCGTCGTCATCGGCGGCGAGCCGCTGGACGGCCACCGCTACCTGTTCTGGAATTTCGTCTCGTCGAGCAAGGAGCGCCTGGCGCAGGCGGCCGACGACTGGAGCGCCCAGCGCATGGGGCAGGTGCCGGGCGAGACGGAATTCATTCCGCTGCCGAAGGCGCCTATGCGTCCTCCGGCATAAGCGTTTCGTTTAGAAACGCGCGCGCAAGGTCAGTTGCGCCTTGCGCGGCTCGCCATAGAAATTGCCCCACGCCGGCGCGCCCACCGTCTGGTAGTAGCGCTTGTCGAGCAGGTTCGTCACGGACAGCGACGCCGTCCAGTTGCGGTCGATCTGGTAGGCGGCGCGCGCGCTCCACAAGGCATACGCGCCTTGCGCCACCGTGATGTTCTGCGTCACGCGCGAGCTTTCCGTCTGGAAGTTCACGCCGCCGCCCACGCTCCACTTCTGCAGGGCGCCGGGCAGGCGGTAGTCGCTCCACGCGCGCAGCATGTGGCGCGGCGAGTAGGTGCTGGCGAACATCACGCCCGCGTTCGACGTCTGCTCCAGATATTTGAAATTGTTCAGCGTGTAGCCGGCGAACAGCTGCCAGCCCGGCGCCACTTCACCGCTGATTTCCGCATCGACGCCTTCGCTGCGCACCTTGCCCGCCGAGAAATAGCACTCCGTGCCGCTGGAACAGGTATTGACCAGGTCGAGCTCCGCGCGGTTGCGCTGCTCGATGCGGAACAGCGCCAGCGATGCATTCACCTTGCCGTCGAACAGTTCACCCTTCACGCCCGCTTCCAGGTTGCGGCCCTTGAGCGGATCGAGCAGGGCGCCTTCGGCCGTGCGCTGGTTTTGCGGCTGGAAGATGTCGGACACGCTGGCATAGCCGGACCAGCGCGGGTCGAACGCATAGATCACGCCGCCATACGGCGTGACGACGCCGTTTTCGCGGTACGGGTCGATATACACCTCGCCCGTGTCGCGGTACACGCTGCTCGATTTGTAGTTCGACACGCGCGCGCCGGCCACCACGGTGAGCGGGTCGCTGACGCTGAAGCGGGCCACGCCATACGCGCCCGTCTGCGTCATCTTCGTGATGCTGGGATCGCCCCGGTAGCTGTTTTCACGGAACCACGCATCGCTCGGTTCGGCCACGCCGTGATTGGGCCGCAGCGGGTTGTTCGCCTGCTGCAGCAAGGCCAGGCTGAAATCGCTGTCGCTTTCCAGCCGGTTCGTATTGATGCCGGCGCTGAAGCCGTGGCGGCGGCCGAAGGCATTGAATTTGCCGTCCAGCGACAGGTCGATGCCCTTGTTGGTGGTGCCGTAGTCGAACACGCCGCCATACATCATCATGCCGGCCAGGGTGGCGGGATCGAGCGCGCCCTGGCTGAACATGTATTTCACATCATGCCGCTCGCGCGTGTAGTTGGCGCTGGCTTTCAACGACCAGTCGGCGTCGAAACGGTGCTCGAATTCGGCGAAGACGGCCGTCTGTTTGCTATCCCAGCGGTTCCAGTCGGCGCCCAGGAAGGTCGAGCGGGGCAGGTGCGGGTCGCTGCCGTCGCGGAAGCGGGGCATGCCGGAAAAGAACGGCGTCGAATGCAGTTTTTCGTAGCTGGCGCCCGTCGTCAGCTTGCTGCCCGGCGCCAGGTCGAATTCCAGCACGCCGTACAGCACGTCCGTGCGGCTGTCGGCCACGTCATAGAAATAATCGCGCTGGTCATGCGCGGCCACGGCGCGGCCACGGATGCTGCCGGACTCGTTCAAGGGGCCGGTGACGTCGACTTCGCCGCGCACGTCGTTCCAGCGGCCCGCGCTGAGCGCCAGCTGCACCTGCTTTTCCGCCAGCGGGCGCTTGCGCACCATGTTGATGGCGGCGCCGGGCGAACCGGTGCCCTGCAGCAGGCCCGTAGCGCCGCGCACGATTTCCACGCGGTCCAGCATGGCCGTATTGCTGGTAAAGCTGTTCGCCTGCGGGTAGTACATGGCGCGGTTCACGCCGTCGAACTGGTACGTGTCGACCATGAAGCCGCGCGAATACACATAGCGTCCGCCCATGGGGCTGTCGTACATGGTGATGCCGGTGGTATTGGCCAGCACGGCGTCGATGGTGTTGAGGTTCTGGTCATCCATCTTCTGGCGCGTGACGACGCTGACGGACTGGGGAATTTCGCGCAGGGTTTGCACGCCCTTGCCGACGGTGACGGCGCGGGCCGCATACGAGTTGCTGTGCTCACTGACGGGGTCGCGCTCCATGCTGGCGCTGACCGTCACGGGCGCCATGGTCTTTTCCACGCCGGCCGCCGCTGCGGAGGATGGCGCCGCCTGGCGCAGCACGTAGGCGCCGTTGGGCAGCTGCACCGCTTCCATGCCGCTGCCGGCCAGCACCTGGGCAAAGCCCTGCGCCACGCCAAAGCTGCCGCGCACGCCGGGCGAACGCAGGCCGCGCGTCTGCGCGGGATCGGTCGACAGGCTGACGCCGGCGGCGACGGCAAAGTCATTCAGGGCCGTCGCCAGCGGGCCGGCCGCAAC
>NZ_NRDQ01000362.1 GCF_002878455.1 Janthinobacterium sp. AD80 | reverse complement strand
GTTCGCCTTGCATACCTATGTATTCAGTATGCAATACCCTAAAAGGGTGGGTTGCCCCATTCGGAAATCTGCGGATCAAAGTGTGTTTGCTCACTCCCCGCAGCTTATCGCAAGCTACTACGTCCTTCATCGCCTGTAATCGCCAAGGCATCCACCATGTGCACTTATTCGCTTGTCCCTATAACGTTAGCCTCTCATCATTTGCATAATGAAAGAGCGCTACAGGGATAAGAAAGTACAACGTTGTTGCTTGTTTGTTGATACATACAATCATTACCCATCGATTCGCTTTTTACGGCAAACCGATCAATAAATAATCTTTACTTCTTCCAGATTGTTAAAGAACGAAACAGCTTTGATCGCTAAAAGATCAAACCTAAACCACAGTCTTGTTGACCGGCTTACGTTTGCACTTTCGAGTAAAACTTTGGTGGAGGATGACGGGATCGAACCGACGACCCCCTGCTTGCAAAGCAGGTGCTCTCCCAGCTGAGCTAATCCCCCTGTGGGTATTCCATACTGGTAGGTCTGGCTGGACTAGTGTCCACCTTACCCCCGGGTCTGTTTTTGCTGGTAGGGCTGGTTGGACTCGAACCAACGACCCCCGCGTTATCAACACGGTGCTCTAACCAGCTGAGCTACAGCCCCAACGCGGAACTACTACGACTACTGTTTCTTCTTAATTAAACAGCCGATAAGTGTGAACATTTGATGCGTGAATCATTTCTGATTCGTGCAAACTCTAGAAAGGAGGTGATCCAGCCGCACCTTCCGATACGGCTACCTTGTTACGACTTCACCCCAGTCACGAATCCTACCGTGGTAAGCGCCCTCCTTGCGGTTAAGCTACCTACTTCTGGTAAAACCCGCTCCCATGGTGTGACGGGCGGTGTGTACAAGACCCGGGAACGTATTCACCGCGACATGCTGATCCGCGATTACTAGCGATTCCAACTTCATGCAGTCGAGTTGCAGACTACAATCCGGACTACGATACACTTTCTGCGATTAGCTCCCCCTCGCGGGTTGGCGGCGCTCTGTAT
>NZ_NRDQ01000361.1 GCF_002878455.1 Janthinobacterium sp. AD80 | reverse complement strand
TTGGTACGATTGTAACGGAACCTTCGCGACGCCTCAAAACCGTAGCGAGCGGAAGGGAGAGGTGGCTAAGAAGCGCAACCGTACGAAGGTACGGTGAGCATCGCAGGCCGCCTATACCGACGCGCAGTAGGTTTTGTGAGGCGTCTTCGATTACAGCTTGATAAAGTGCTCGCGGTAGTATTTCAGCTCTTCGATCGATTCCAGGATATCGGCCAGCGCCGTGTGCTTCTGGTGCTTCTTGAAACCGGTGGCGATTTCCGGCTTCCAGCGCTTGCACAGCTCTTTCAGTGTCGATACATCAACGTTGCGATAGTGGAAGAATGCCTCCAGCTTCGGCATGCCGCGCACCATGAAGCGGCGGTCCTGGCCGATGGTGTTGCCGCACATGGGCGACTTGCCTGCCGGTACGTATTTCTTCAGGAACGCGATCAGTTCCGCTTCCGCCTGCGCTTCCGTCACGGTCGATGCCTTGACCTTGTCGATCAGGCCCGAGCGGCCATGCGTGCCCTTGTTCCAGGCATCCATCTTGTTCAGGGTTTCATCCGACTGGTGGATCACGAACACGGGGCCTTCGGCCAGCAGGTTCAGGTGCATGTCCGTCACTACCACGGCCACTTCGATGATGCGGTCGGTATCGGGCTCCAGGCCCGTCATTTCCATGTCGACCCAGACCAGGTTCATCTCATTTGGACGTGCCGGGACGGTGGGTGCGGGGGTGGATGCAGAGGTGGGTGCAGATAAGTCGGTCGCTTGTGACATAATTCTCTCTTGGCCTAATCAAACTAAATAATCAGCCATTTTCTCACAGGCACAGAATGTATTCACTCGCGTTTTCGATTTTGTTTGTATCCGTCCTCGTTTTGACCCTGGCCGTGCGCTTCTGGCTCGCCTCGCGGCAGATCCGCCACGTGCTGGCGCACCGCGCCGCCGTGCCTGCCGAGTTCGCGGAAAAGATCCCCCTGGCCGCGCACCAGAAGGCGGCCGACTACACGGTGGCGAAGACCAAGTTCGGCCTGCTGACCCTGCTGGTCAACTACGCCGTGCTGATCGGCTTTACCCTGCTGGGCGGCCTGCAATGGCTGGCGCTGTACCTGCATGAACTGACGGGAGCGGCAGGCTCGCCGATGCTGTACCAGTTGGGCCTGATGGTTGCCTTCGCCGTCATTTCCGGCCTGATCGACCTGCCCTTCGAGTACTACCAGCAATTCGTGCTGGAACAGCGTTTCGGCTTCAACATGATGAGCAAGAAGCTGTTCTTCACGGACTTGCTCAAGAACATAGGCCTCACGGCCGCGCTGGGCCTGCCATTACTGTGGGTCATACTGTTCCTGATGGCGAAAAGTGGCGACCTGTGGTGGTTTTACGCGTGGATCGTCTGGAGCGCGTTTTCCCTGCTGATGATGGTCATCTTCCCCAACTTTATTCAGCCGCTGTTCAACAAGTTCACGCCGCTGGCCGACGAAGCCTTGAAAAGCCGCATCGAAGGCTTGATGCGGCGCGTGGGCTTCGCCTCGAAAGGCCTGTTCGTCATGGATGGCTCGAAGCGCAGCGCCCACGGCAACGCGTATTTCTCGGGCTTCGGCGCCAACAAGCGCATCGTCTTCTATGACACCCTGCTGTCGCGCCTGGCACCGCATGAAATCGAAGCCGTGCTCGCGCATGAACTGGGACACTTCAAGCTCAAGCACATCGTCAAGCGCATCGCCATGCTGTTCCTCGTCTCGCTGGGTTTTCTTGCGCTGCTGGGTTTCCTGAAGACACAGCCATGGTTCTACGCGGGCCTCGGCGTCGACCCGGTGACCCTGGCCTTGACGGGCCAGCCGACGGATGCGCTGGCCCTGCTGCTGTTCATGCTGGTGTTGCCGGTCTTCACCTTCCTGCTGGGACCGCTGACCTCGCTCAATTCGCGCAAGCACGAATTCGAGGCGGACGCCTTTGCCGCCACGCACACGCAGGCGGATGACCTGGTCTCGGCGCTCGTGAAAATGTATGAAGACAATGCCGCGACCCTGACCCCCGACCCGCTGCACTCGGCCTTTTTTGACTCGCACCCGCCGGCCAGCGTGCGCATCCGCCACCTGAAAGGGGCTGCCGCATGAGTACGCCAACCACTGCGCAAATGTTGCGCCAGCTTCACTGCGCGCCTCGGCAGGATGCCTTGAGCGCTGCCGCCGTCGCCGCCTGGCTGGCCCTTCTGCCCGAATGGACGGTGCAGAACGACAAGCTGTGCCGCGACTTCGGCTTCAAGAATTATTACCAGACCCTGGCGTTCGTGAACGCCCTGGCCTGGATGACCCATACCCAAGATCACCATCCGGAGCTCATCATTACTTACAAAACCTGCGCCGTGCGCTACGACACGCATTCGGTCAACCAGGGCGCCGGCGGCCTGTCCGAAAACGACTTCATCTGCGCCGCCAAGGCGGACGACATTTACCAAAGCAGCCAGGTGGCGCCATGAGCGACGGCAAGCTGACCGGCATCATCATCGCCGCCCACGGCCGCCATTACCTGGCCGACGTGGACGGCGCCAAGCTGCAATGCGTGACGCGCGGCAAGAAGACCAATGTGGCCGTGGGCGACATCGTGCACCTGACGCGCACTTCCAACGACCAGGCCGTCATCGACCGCATCGAGGAACGCAAGACCCTGCTGTACCGCTCGGACCAGTATAAATCCAAGCTGCTGGCGGCCAACCTGACACAGCTGTTCATCGTCGTGGCCACCGAACCCGGCTTTGCTGACGACCTGATCTCACGCTCGCTGGTGGCCGCTGACGCGGCCGGCATCGAGGCGCGCATCATCCTGAATAAAACGGACGTGACGGCTTCGCTGGAACGGGCGCGCGAACGCCTGCTGCCATACTCGTCGATGGGCTATCCCGTGCATGAAGTGTCGGCGCGCGCCGAACCCGAGCACGCGGTCGCCACCCTGAGTCCGCTGCTGGCGGGCCAGTCGTCGATTTTGATCGGCCAGTCGGGCATGGGCAAGTCGTCATTGATCAACCTGCTCGTGCCGGATGCCGACATTGCCGTGCGCGAAATCTCGGCCGCGCTGGACACAGGCAAGCACACGACGACCTTTACGCGCCTGTACAAGCTCGACGCTCTGGGCGAGAACAGCTCCATCATCGATTCGCCCGGCTTCCAGGAATTCGGCCTGTACCACCTGTCCGAAGGCATGCTGGAACGGGCGTTCCGTGAATTCCAGCCCTACCTTGGCGGCTGCAAGTTCTACAACTGCCGCCACCTGATCGAGCCCCAGTGCGCGATTTTGCAAGCGGTGTCCGAAGGCAAGATCGCCAAGATGCGCCATACCCTGTATGGCCAATTGCTGCACGAATCGGCGCAGACACTGTACTGACCCTGCTGCCGGGCACCCCGCACGCATCGAATTTCACGACAGCAACAGGCAGGCTGACAGAATTTAATTCTGTAGCCCAGCCTGCTTTCCACGTTTAATCCCAAAACAGTTCAACACCGGTTTTATGCATTTCAGCGCATCAAACCGGCCTTTCATCGCCCCGCGCTGGCGATGCGGGAGCACGTTTGCTACCTTGTCATCAGTCCCTGCAGGAAACCTGGCAGTGGCACCACGGTCTAATCTATCTACACTCCTCAACCCTGATTGAAGGTGAATGTCATGCAAAGCTCCCGTCTCTTCCCCCTTGCCGCCGCCGTACTGCTGTCCCTCGCCAGCGCCGGCGCCTTGGCGCAAAACGCCCCCGCACCGACCGACAGCGTCAGGGTCAGCGTCAGCTCGCCCCACCGCGTGACGCCGGAGGAAGCGCTGCAGATCGAACAGCACTACCTGCTGTCGAACGAACAGATACTCGTGGTGCGCCAGGACAACATGCATTTCTTTGGCCGCCTGAGCGATAAGAACAGCCGCCATGAAAAGGCCGAGGTGGAACTGTATCCGCAGGCACCGGGCGTGTTCGTCACGCGGCGCGGCGCCTCGTTCGCCTTCAGCGATGCCGGCGAGCGCGTGGTGATCGACGATGCCCAGGTGCTGCCAGGCTTGCGCATGTCCGCCGACAGCCGCAGCGCCATGCGCCTCGACGGCGCCACGTCCGTGCGCCTGGTCTCGCGCTAGCCTGCCGTCAGGCCCGCGCGCCGGCACGTGAAATCTGTCTGGCGGACTGAACAAATGCCCGCGAATGCAGCTTACAATAGGCTGCAGTACAGCCTGATCCCTTGCAGGCTGACGCCGCGGGGAGATTTGTCGAATGGAAATGTTCGCGCTCGAACATGAAGTAGCGCAGTGGGAAACCGATTTGCTGCCCTTGCGCGGCACCGAGCGCGTGCCACTGCTGCTGTCGCTGTCCTGGCATTTGCGCCAGCGCGACTGCATGCGGTCAAACGAACTGGCCGAAGAAGCGGGCCGTTTGCTGCCGCTGGCCGGCCTTGCTCCCGCGGCGCAGGCTCGGGCCTCGGCCCGTTTGCAGCTGGTGCAGGCGGAACTGGCCTGGCTGCGCGGCAACCTCGATGGCGCGGAAAGCCTGGCCCTGGCGGCACACGCCACCTTGACAACACACGGCGACGGCGCCGGCTGCGCCGACGTCCACTGGCTGCTGTCCTCGATCGCCGTCGACCTGGGCGACCATGCCCGCTGCGATGCCGAATTGCTGGCCGCCGCCGCACAGGCGCGCAGCGCCGGCGACAGCATGCGCGCCAGCCTGGCCGAC
>NZ_NRDQ01000360.1 GCF_002878455.1 Janthinobacterium sp. AD80 | reverse complement strand
GTGCGCGGCGCGGCGCCGGCATCGGCACCGGCGCGCGGGGTTTCCACCGCCCGGCTCAGTTCGGCCAGTACCACTTCCGGCACGCCATCGGTAAGCGCGCAGGCATGGCGCAGGCTCAGGCGGATTTCCCGGTTGTCGTTCGCATGGTGGCGCATCTGCCCCACCATGCTGCACAGGTGGCGCGCATGCGTAGCCGCCGCCTCGCGCGAGACGCCCGGCATCAGCACGGCAAAGCGGTCGCCAGCATAGCGGCACAGCAAGTCGTCATTGCGCAAGTTCAGCAGCAGCATGTGGCCGACGGCCTGCAGCACGCGGTCGCCTTCGCGGTGGCCGTATTCGCGGTTAATCAGATGGAAGCTGTCGATGTCGAGCAGGACCAGCGCGCAATCGAGGCCGGGGCGGCGCTCCTGTTCCAGGCGCATCTGCGTGCGCAGATAACTGGCGTCGGCCAGCTGCGTGATGCGGTCGAAGGCGCGGTGGTCACGGAACAGGCGCTCGCGCTTTTGCAGGTGTTCGTTCAGGCGGAACTGTTCTTGCCGCCAATAGTACATGCCGATGGTCAGCACCAGCATGCCAAAGGGGATCAGCGCTTCGAGCCAGTTATCCCAGACATCATGCTTGTCGACGGCAAAGAATTCGTCCAGACAATCGGCCCAGGAACCCAGCATGATGGCGCACAGGCCGCCGGCGATCAGGCTCGTCACCAGGCCGCGCGGACGGCTGCTGAGGGTAAACAAAAACCACACGCCGGCCATGACGGCCGTGCCGCCTTCGCAGACGATGTCCATCCACTTCCAGATGGCGAACGGTTTCACTTGCCCGAAGGTGGCATACAGCAAAAAAAACAGGGGCAGCGCCAGTGCGGCGGCAATCAGGCTGTTACGGTGCAATGGCAGCATGTGGGAAACCTTTAAAAGTGGTGCTGCCGCCACGATAGCGCCCGCCCATGACGGCACGATGACACGCCGGCGCGGCGCGCGGCAGGTGCAAACGGCTCACCATTGCGTCACAACAAGCAGCAAATGCACCAGGCGCCTGTCCATGCGCCCTGCGGCGAGAGGTCATTTCAGCTCACCGCCCTTCATTTCCGGCAGGAAAAAGTCCGCCCGCCGTTGTTTTCAGGACGACAAGCCTTTGCCTGTCACGCAACCGTCATATTTGCTGCCTAGAATCCGCCCGGTTCCTTCCCCCTAACCGAGCTCTTCATGAAAACCATGCACACTTCCTTTCCCTCCCCGCTGCGCCTGACCGCCCTGTCGCTCGGCATCATGGCCGTCTTCAGCGGCGCCAGCCAGGCTCAGGCACAAGTCCAGGTCCAGGACGATGGCCAGCCGGCCGCCACGGTGGTTATCAGCGGACAGCGCGCCAGCCTGCGCAACGCCATCGCGGCGCAAGAAAAAGCCGACAACATCATCAGTGTCATCAGCAGCGACGATATCGGCGGCTTGCCGGATAAGAACGCGGCCGAGGCGCTGGCCCGCTTGCCGGGCGTGTCCGTGCAGCGCGACCAGGGCGAAGGCCGCTACATCACGGTGCGCGGCCTGGGTCCGGACCTGAATGCGGTGACCATCAATGGCGCGCTGGTGCCGTCGCCGGAAGCGGGCCGCCGCGCCGTGGCGCTGGACATCCTGCCTGCCGGCCTGATCCGCACCCTGGAAGTGTCGAAGACCCTGCTGCCGGAAATGGACGCCAACTCGCTGGGCGCCACGGTGGAGGTGAAATCGCTGTCCGCCTTCGACTTGCCGGGCAAGCTGCTGTCGGCCAACGTGGGCGCCAGCTACGACGAAAAAACGGGCAAGACCAGCCCCAGCGGCGGCGCCCTGTGGGCCCAGCGCTTTCTCGATGGCAAACTGGGCGTGGCTGCCGGCCTGAGCGCGGAAAAGCGCTCGTTCGGTTCGGACGACGTGGAAACGGGCGGTTCCTGGAGCAAGGGCAAATTGTCGAGCCTGGAATTGCGCGATTACCTGCCCGTGCGCAAGCGCGGCGCGCTGGCCGTCAATCTCGACTACCGTCCGGAAGCGGGCAACAGCTGGTTCCTGCGCTCTTTCCTCAGCGAGTTTTCCGACAATGAAGTGCGCGACCGCCTGACCATCAGCAATATCGCCGGCGGCAGCCTGGCCGAAGGAGACAGCGGCACGGCACGCGCCGAGCGCCGCATCCGCCAGCGCAAATACACGCAGCAGGTGCGCTCGCTGGTTCTCGGCACGCAGCAGAAATCGGGCGACTGGACCCTGGACGTGAAAGGCGGCATGAGCCGCGCCACGGAAGACACGCCGGAATCCTTGAACGACGGCCGTTTCCGCGGCACCGGCAACTTTACGGGCATCAGCTTCACGGATACGCAGGAACCCAAGCTGAGCGGCCCCGCTTCGCTGTACGACCCGGCCAACTACGCGCTCAACGCCATCACCCTGCAAAAGCGCTACTCGAAGGACAATGAACACCATGCTCGCATCGACCTGGCGCGCAAGTTCGACATCGCCACCCTGAAATTCGGCGCCAAAGTCAGCCGCCGCGAAAAGACCAATGACACGGATCAATGGGCATACAACAGCAGCAAGGCCAGCAGCGGCAATTACTGGGGGCCTGGCGCCACCTCGATGCGAAATTTCGTGCAGGGCCACACCCTCGACTACGACCTGGGCAACATCGGCGTGGCGCTCGACCCTGCACTGATACGCGCCCGGGTTGCCGGCCTGGACCGCGCCAAGGCGCGCCTGGCCACGGAATCGATCATCAACGATTACCGCATGCACGAAGACATCAACGCCATGTATGTGCAGAACAGCTATGACTTCGACGCCTGGCATATCCTGGGCGGCGTGCGCGCCGAGCGCACCAGCTTCGAGGCGGCCGGTTCGCAGGTGGACAGCGCCGGTGCCGCCACGCCCTTGACGCGCGAACGTGCGTACACCAACTGGCTGCCGAACCTGCAAACCCGCTATGACCTTGACCACAAGACCAGCGTGCGGGCCGCCTGGACGCAAGCCGTGGTGCGCGCCAACTTCAGCCAGCTGGCACCGGGCATCAGCCTGGCCAGCAATACGGAAGCCGTCATCGGCAACCCGGACTTGAAGCCGCTGAAAGCGAACAACCTGGACCTCGGTATCGAACGCGTGCTGGGCAACGATGGCGTGATGTCGGCGTACGGCTTCTACAAGGACATCAAGAATTTCACCTACACGACCAACCTGGCCGGCACGGGATCGTGGGCGGGCTACACCTCGGCCACCTCGTATGCGAATGGCGACGCGGCAAAAGTCAAGGGCATCGAACTAGCCTACATGCAGCCGCTGCGCATGCTGCCGGCGCCATTCAACAAGTTCCTTGTCGGCGTGAACGGCACCCTGAGCACCTCGCGCGCGCAGATCGGCCGCTTCGACAAGGCCAGCAACAAGCAGATGAGCCGCGACATCCGCCTGCCGGGCCAGTCGAACCAGGTGATGAACTTGATGCTGGGCTATGAAACGGGGCCAGTCAGCGCCCGCCTGGCCCTCAACTACAAGTCGCCTTATCTGCTGGAAATGGGCGGCGACATCCTCGACCAAAGCCAGGATCATATCGTCGACAGCCAGAAGCAGCTCGATTTCTCGCTGTCCTACCAGATCAGCAAGCAGTTCCAGCTAACGTTCGAGGCGGCGAACCTGAACAACGAGAAATACTATGTTTACCAGGGCAGGAAGCAATACAACGTGCAGAACGAACAATACGGCCGCACCTTCAAGGTGAGCCTGAAAGCCAATGCCTTCTGATGATGATTGTCAATACTATGAAAAAAACCGTACTCTGCAGCGCTTTGCTGGCCGCATTTTCCTTCAGCAGCGCGGCGCTCGCCGCCCCGGCTGCTTCCACCGCCGCGCCTGCCTTCACGCAGGAGGCGGAAGAACTGGCGCGCCTGCCCGGCGGCGGCTGGCTGACACTGGACAAACACGGCTTGCGCCTGTTCAACGCCAGCGGCCAGGAGCAGGACCGCATCGCCGTGCGCGCCAAGCAGCTTGACACCCGCGTCGCGGGCGGCACGCTGCTGGCCGTCTTCCTGGAAGCCGACACTCAGCGTCCGCTGCCCGTGACCGTCGATGTGCAGGCCGGCAAGCTGCTCAAGCTGGCGCCGTTCCCCGTGCCCACATTTTCCGTGGAAGCGTCGTGCTTGTACCGCGACGCCCAGCAGCTCGATCATCTGTTTTTGATCGGCAAGGATGGGCAAGCGGAACAATGGGTCATGCACGGCGAGCAGCGCCAGCTGGTGCGCAAGCTGGCCTTGCCGCCGCATGCCAAGCATTGCCGGGCCGACGATGGCGCCCGGCGCCTGCTGGTCAGCGAGTCCAACATGGGCGTGTGGGCGTATGACGCCGATGCCGAAGGCATGGGCAAGCGCGAAGTAGTGGCCCTGCGCAAGCCCTATGGCCAGCTGGATGGCGGCGCCGGCGCCCTGGCCGTGCTGCCCGGTGGTGTGGCCGTGCTCGATGGCAAGGCGGAAAAGCTGCACCTGTACACGCATCAGGGCAGTCAGTGGACGGCCCTGCCACCGCAGGCTGTCGCCTTGAATGTGCGCAAGGGCGACAGCCAGCTGGCGCTCGATGGCAATTCATTGATGTTGCGTGGCAAAAGCGGTTGGCAGGCGCGGCCGTTAAAGTGGCATGGCAAGGCGGAAACGCAGCCTCCTGTCGCCATCATCGCGCCGCAGGCGCAGACGGCACCGATGGCGCGCCAGGGCGACGCGGCCGACGATCCGGCCATCTGGTTGTCCAGCAACCCTGCCGACGCGCGCATCCTGGGCACCAACAAGAAACAGGGCTTATTGGTCTACGACTTGCAAGGCAAGCAAACCCAGCTGCTTGAAGTGGGCCGTTTGAACAATGTGGACGTGCGCCAGAATATCGCATTCAATGGCCGCAGGGCCGACCTGGCAGTGGCCACCCAGCGCGATGACAACAGCATGATGCTGTTTACCATCAGTGCCGATGGCGTGGTGGCCGAAGCGGGCCGTTTTCCGACGGGCCTGAAAAGCATCTACGGCATGTGCCTGTATCAGCCGGCCAGCGGCGGCGTGCAAGCGTTCATCAACGACAAAGACGGCACTTTCCAGCAATACAGCATCGGCCTGGAAGGCAACAAGTTCAGCGCCACCCTCTTGCGCAGCTTCAAGGTTGCCACGCAACCGGAAGGCTGCGTGGCCGATGATGTCAACGGCAGATTGTTCCTGGGCGAGGAAACGCGCGGCGTCTGGACGACGTCCGCCGACGCTGCCAGGCCGGACGCCCTGTCCATGGTCTTGCCGGTCGGCCAGCACCTGGCAGCCGACGTGGAAGGCATGGCCATCTACCGCCAGCCAGGCGCCAAGGCCAACACCGGCTACCTGATCGTCTCCAGCCAGGGCGACAGCAGCTACGTGGTGCTTGACGCGCAAACGCCGTACAAGGTGCGCGGCCGCTTCAAGGTAGGCTTCAATTTACCGGCAGGCATCGACGGCACCTCGGAAACGGATGGCCTGGACGTGACCTCCGCCAACCTGGGCGGCGCGTATGCGCAAGGCATGCTGGTGATACAGGACGGCTACAAGCGCTTGCCCGATGGACCGCAGAACTTCAAGCACGTGGCGTGGTCGGATGTGGCCAGGGCCTTGCACCTGGAGTAAGGCGGCAGGAACGGGACGGATCCGGCAGATCCGTCCCCGCATGCCCGTCAAGCGCTGCGCCCGCTGCGGCGCTTATCAGTATGAAATACGAAAAGGCAGCCGCTTGCCATACAGCTCAACCATGCCCGACACGGCCAGGCGCCGTGCCGACAGCTCCTCGATATCGACCAGCGACAGGTCGCCGTGCTCCATCATGTAGATGCCGGATTCAGCGGCATCGAGGTGCTTGCCAAGTGGCCCGGTGACGGCCTCTCCCGGCAGGCCTTCCGGCACGCGCAGGCCGTGCAGGAAAAACACGGGTGGATAGAGTGCCCACGACCATTCCCCGTCTTCCTCTCCCTCCTCCTCTTCCGCCTCCATCCGGCGCATGAACAGATCGTCATCGCCATGAATATCGATGTTAACCTCCAGCATGCCATTGCCCAGCGCATCGAGCCCGATGCGCGACTTCATCGCATCCACCGCAAAATTGGTGCCGCCGATACTGAAAATACCCATGCGCTACTGCTCCTCATTAACATTGTCTGCAGGGACCTGAGCGGCCCCTGCGCGAGTGTAGCAGCCCGCCGCTCCTCCACGTAGCGCGGCAGAGCCAGCGTGGTGCAGCGCTCAGAACGGCCCGGCGGGCGTGGCGCTTTCCAGGTCGACCCACTTGCCGGTGGCCAGCTGGTTATGCTTGCCGGCCGGCAGCGCATAAAAGCTGCGCGGCGCCAGCGGCAGGCCCAGGTCGGCGACGGAGTTTTGCGCGTCGCTGCTCAAGGCGATGCCATACATCCAGAACAGCTGGCGCATGTCGCGGCCGATGATCTTCGAGCTCAGCACATACAGCAGGTCGTGATTGCTGATGCTGTTGGTGGCGTAGCGTCCCATGGCGTATCTTGCCGCCGTGGCCGCGCTGAAGTCCTTGCCCACTCATGTCGGCAGCACGGGTTTATTATTTTTTATTTTTTACAACAAGGTTTGTGAATAAATAATTACCTCGCGGTTGCATCAGGAAAGCGACAGCATCGATGCCGGCATACCTTGAGGAAGTACCATAAAATCATTTTGATTATCATATTTAAGAAAAAATCGATGAACTGACGATGCTCGCCAGCCATTACGAAAAAATAATTACTAAAGAATTAATCAAATGAACATTTCGCAACAAGGCGGATGCAATTGAAGTAATCATATGATTTATTCATTTTTATTTTCGCACAATCCCCTCTGTACGGTTAATAAAAACAAGGCCGGCATGGTCAATGGCATTGTCTGATCGCCTGCAGAAAGAGAAAGTCATATTCAAAATGCGTGAAGAAAATAAATACATATGAAAGAAATACAACGCCAGATAATATGCCATGGTGATGCAACATCTACTTCCTGATTTTAAGCTGCGCACCGGAATGTCTGCTTCTCATGGCCGCTTTATACGATCCACGCTGCTGCCCCTGAAATCCGGTACCGCCGATCGCGCGTCTGGTTAACAATCCAGCGGCCATCTCCGCCGGAATGGAGGAAAAGTCTCCGAATTGCGTCGCCGTTTCCAATCTGCCAGCGACTGCCTGCCTCAGGCATATTAGAATAGCGCCCCATGACCTCCCCCGCCTCGACCTCCCCCCTCCCCGACAGCATCCTGCTCCCTTCCCTGGCCGTACTGGGAGGACAGATTTCCGTCAACCTGGGGGCGGCGATCGCGAAGAACCTGTTTCCCGTCATTGGCGTCGAGGGCATCACGGCGTACCGCGTGGGGTTCTCGGCCTTGATCCTGCTGGCGATCTTCCGCCCCTGGCGTTTCAGCCTGACGCGCAAGGATGTGCTGAACCTGCTGGTCTATGGTTCCGTGCTGGGACTGATGAACTTGCTGATTTACCGCGCATTTGCGCTGATACCGATCGGCATCGCGGTGGCCATCGAGGTGACGGGGCCGCTGGCCGTGGCCATGCTGTCGTCGCGCCGGCCGCGCGACTTGCTGGCCGTGGCCTGCGCCGTGTTTGGCCTGTATTTGCTGCTGCCCTTGCAAGGCAGCCCGGGCAGCCTGGACCCGGTCGGTGTGGCATACGCGCTCGGTGCCGCACTGTGCTGGGCGCTGTATATCATTTTCGGCAAGCGCGCGTCCAGTTTGCAGGGCGGCCAGGCCGTTGCCTGGGGCATGACGGTGGCGGCGCTGGTGACCGTGCCCATCGGCGTGGCGTATTCGGGCACTGCCCTGCTGGCACCATCGATTGCGCTGCTGGGCCTGGCGATTGCTATGCTGTCCAGTGCCCTGCCGTATTCATTGGAAATCTTCGCCCTGCGCCGCTTGCCACAAGGGGTGTTCGGCATGTTCAGCAGCGCGGCGCCCGCCGTCAGCGCGCTGGCCGCCATGGCCGTGCTGGGGGAAATGCTGAGCCTGACCCAGTGGCTGGCCATCGGCTGTATTGTGTTCGCCTCGGCCATGGCGGCGCTGGGGGCGCAAGGCGGCAAACGTTAAAGGCGAGCGACTGGACGGTTGGGAGGTTGGAAGGTTGGAAGGTTGGAAGGTTGGAAGATTAGCAGGTTCGTTTCGGTCATGCAGGTTCGGCATTAGCGGCATTGGCAGTCGTGCATGGGTACATGTCGAGCAGCGAGGCAAGGCTGCATCAGCGCAGCTAGTGGCGCCTGCCATCAGCAGGTCTGCATGTCTGACTGTCGTGTATGCCGTCAGGCAGGTCTTCACCATCCGTGCTGGCGCGCAGCTTTTGACACCAAGCTGTAAAATGTGCCATCCCCAGCCACGCATAGCAATATTGCCTCACCTATGACTTTCATGTCCAATTTCCGCTCTTCTTGCACCATTGCTGCTTGCGCCATACTGCTGGCTCAAAGCGGCAGCGTGCAAGCCGCTGCAGCGCCAGTGGCTGGCGCTGCAGCTTCCTCCCTGAAAGGCAATGCGGTAGCGGGCAAGGCAGCGTTTTACAAGTGCGCCTCCTGCCACCAGGTGGGCCCATCGGCGCGGGCCGGCTTCGGCCCCAAGCTAACGGGCGTGATCGGCCGCAAGGCAGGCACCACGAGCGACTACCGATACTCGACTGCCATGAAAAACGCGAATATCGTGTGGACCGAACAAAACCTGGCAGCCTTCCTCAAAGCCCCCAGCGATTTCATTCCCGGCAACAATATGCGCTTCTGGGGCATCGGCAACACGCAGCAAGTCGCTGATTTGCTGGCCTATCTGCGCACGCAATAAGGCAATCACGGCCATTCGCTGAGCATCGCCTCGCATGCTGCATGTCATAGTAACGCGACAAGAAATGCGGCAGGTCTGGCAACACGCCGCACGCAAGCGGCAAGCCGGCAGATAAGCCGCAAGCCAGCTATCGGTCCCAACTGGCCGCTTACGGCTGGCCCGCCCAACTCACCGGCCAGCCCAACTCACCCGGCTTGACCGGACTTGACCAGCTTGCCCACCGCTGGCCCCACCACTGCATCCCCCACCTTGTGTCCTTACCCGTCCAGCGCCGCCAGCATGCCCTTGCGCTTCTTGTGCGCCGCCTCATAGGCCCGTACCTGCTCCAGCTGGGCGGCGGACAGGCCATCGAGCTTGTCGCGGATCTGCACCACCGTCAGGTGCTGGTAGCCATCGATGGGCACGCCGCGCGCGGCGGCGCGGCGCGGCGCGTT
>NZ_NRDQ01000036.1 GCF_002878455.1 Janthinobacterium sp. AD80 | reverse complement strand
CCCAGCTGCGGCCCCGGCCGCTCCTGCCGCCGCCCCGGCCGCCGCTGCGCCCGTGGTGGACGTGGAAGTGGTGCTGGTCGACCTGGCCAACAAGAGCGCGGAAAAACTCAATTGGCGCACGTCCATCGTCGACCTGATGAAACTGTTGCAACTCGACAGCAGCCTGGCCGCGCGCAAGGAACTGGCGCAAGAGCTGCATTTCACGGGCGACACCAACGATTCGGCCAGCATGAATATCTGGCTGCACCGCCAGGTGATGATCAAGCTGGCGGAAAACGGCGGCAAGGTACCGGAAGAACTCAAGAACTAAACACCTGGCGGCGGCAGGGGTATCCACTGTCACCGCTATCCAATCCCGTGGGAACTGCCTATCATGGAGTTCCCATAGTGTCATGATAGCTAAAACCAATTGAAACTATTGTGACAATCAATTTTGCATATGGGTTAAAACCCCTTACACTAGAGTCTTACTGATTCACCACACGAGAGGAAATGAAATGTCGCTGATCAATACCCAAGTTAAACCATTCAAGGCAACCGCATACCACAATGGCAAATTCGTCGACCTGACGGAAGCGTCGCTGAAAGGCAAGTGGTCGGTATTCGTCTTCTACCCAGCCGACTTCACCTTCGTTTGCCCAACCGAACTGGAAGATCTGGCCGACCACCACGCTGAATTCCAGAAGCTGGGCGTCGATGTCTACGGCATCTCGACCGATTCGCACTTCGCGCACAAAGCATGGCACGACACCTCGGACGCGATCAAGAAAGTGCAATACGCACTGATCGGCGACCCAACCGGCGCCCTGTCGCGCAACTTCGAAGTCATGATCGAAGAAGAAGGCATGGCACTGCGCGGTACCTTCGTCATCAATCCGGACGGCTTCATCAAAGTGCTGGAAGTGCATGACAACGGCATCGGCCGTGACGCATCGGAACTGTTGCGCAAAGTTAAGGCAGCTCAGTACGTTGCCGCTCACCCAGGCGAAGTATGCCCAGCCAAGTGGACGGAAGGCGCAGCAACGCTGACCCCATCGCTGGACCTGGTTGGCAAGATCTAAGTCTTGACGCCTTGAAGTACACAGCAGCAAACAAGTAGTTACCGCGATGCCGGACCGGGTGTCCGGCCCGGCATTCGCCTAAATATTTGTAGAAAAGGAAAAAATCATGTTAGACGCCACCCTCAAAACCCAACTGAAATCCTACCTGGAAAAAGTGGTGTATCCGCTTGAGCTGGTCGCCTCTCTCGATGACAGCGTAAAAGCCCGCGAGATGAAAGAATTGCTCCAGGAGATAGTCCTGTTGAGCGACAAGATCACGCTGGTCGAGCGCCTGGAAGCTGGCGTACGCACCCCGTCGTTCAGCATCAACCGTGCAGGCTCCGACATCGGCGTGCGTTTCGCCGGTGTGCCGATGGGCCACGAATTTACCTCGCTGGTGCTGGCGTTGCTGCAAGTGGGCGGCCACACCATCAAGTTCGACGAGGCCGTGATCGAGCAGATCCGCAACCTCGACGGCGACTACGAATTTGAAACGTTTATTTCGCTCTCCTGCCATAACTGCCCGGAAGTGGTGCAGGCATTGAATGCCATGTCGGTGATCAACCCGCGCATCAAGGTCACCACCATTGATGGCGGCGTGTTCCCGCAAGAAGTGGAAGAGCGCCGCATCATGGCCGTGCCGATGATGTTCCTGAATGGCGAACACTTTGGCCAGGGCCGTACGAATGTCGAGGAAATCCTCGCCAAGCTCGACACCAATGCCGGTGCCCGCCAGGCCGAAGCACTGAACAAGAAAGACGTGTTTGACGTGCTGATCGTCGGCGGCGGCCCTGCCGGCGCGGCAGCGGCCATCTACGCGGCCCGCAAAGGCATCAAGACGGGCGTGCTGGCCGAGCGTTTCGGCGGCCAGGTACTCGATACCCTGGCGATCGAAAACTTTATTTCCGTCAAGGAAACCGATGGTCCGAAGTTCGCCATGGCGCTGGAACAGCACGTCAAGGAATACGAGGTCGACATCATGAATACCCAGCGCGCCGCGAAACTGACGCCGGGCAAGCTGGTGCAGATTGAAACGGCGAATGGCGCCGTGCTGAAAGCCAAGACCGTCATCCTGGCCACCGGTGCGCGCTGGCGCGAAATCAACGTGCCGGGCGAGAAGGAATACCGCAACCACGGTGTCGCCTACTGCCCGCACTGCGATGGTCCTTTGTTCAAGGGCAAGCGCGTGGCCGTGATCGGCGGCGGCAACTCGGGCGTGGAAGCGGCGATCGACCTGGCCGGCCTGGTGAAACACGTGACCCTGATCGAATTCGGCGCGGAACTGCGTGCCGATGCGGTACTGCAACGCAAGCTGCACAGCCTGCCGAACGTGACCGTGATCACCTCGGCGCAAACCACCGAGATCCACGGCGACGGCAAGATCGTCAATGGCCTGAGCTACACGGACCGCGTCAGCGGCGAGTCGAAGAAGGTCGAGCTGGAAGGCGTCTTCGTGCAAATCGGCCTGGTGCCGAACACCGAGTGGCTGAAGGGCACGGTGGCACTCTCGCGCCATGGCGAAATTGAAGTCGATGCCCGCGGCCAGACCTCGATCCCCGGCGTGTTCGCTGCCGGCGACGTCACCACGGTGCCGTACAAGCAGATCATCATCGCCACCGGCGAAGGTGCCAAGGCAGCGCTGTCCGCCTTTGACCACCTGATCCGCTCGGACGACGAGGAAGTGGTCGACGAGTCCGCAGCCAAGGAAGCACTGACGGCGTAATGATTCAGCGGTATCAAGAAAAACCGGAGTGGCCGCAAGGCTGCTCCGGTTTTTTTATGCGTGCAGCAAACTCAGCTGCCCGCGTACTGGGGATTGGCGGCGACATACACCTTGATGCCAGCGACAGGCATGTCCTGCGGTGCGATCGCGGCCAGGGCAAACACGCTCCGGTTGCTGAAGGTTTGCACGTGCCACGTAAAACGCTGGCCGGCGCGCGCGATGGTGACTGTTTCGCCGCGCGTGACATTGATGTGGCGCGTGTCCGCCTGCAGCTCGATGGTGCGCTGGGCCGCGCCGTGGTGGGCCGCGCTGCCATAGTCGGCGGCCGTGCCGGTCGGGCCGGCGGCGAGGGTGGACGTGGCAAACATGGCGCACAGGATGGCCAGGGCGCTGCGGTGGGTGTTCAACATGCGGATCTCCAGGATAGGCGTGGCGTGCCGGTAAGCCGCCGTGTGTCGCCATTTGTTATACAGGCTGCGCCGGGATCGCCGGCGCGGACAAGCCGGCATCGTAAGCGCAAGCTGCCTGATCTGCAAAGCTGTATTTCCTGTCTATATTTCCACCGTGGCCGCCAGCGGCACCTCCGGCGCCAGGTGGCTGGTCAGCACGATGCACTGGCGCGCCAAGCGGGCTGGCTCGGCCAGGCGCGCGCGCAGGTGCGCCATGGCGGCCGCATCGAGTCCATTGAAGGGCTCGTCGATCAGCAGCAGGCGCACGGGCAAGGCCAGGGCCAGCGCCAGTTGCAGTTTTTTATGCTGGCCCAGCGACAGCGCGGTGATGCTTTGCTGCAAAGACGACGTCATGGCAAAGGCGCCCAGTTCCCCGTTCAGCAGGGCCTGGTCTGTGCCCGGATACAGGGCTAGGTGCAGGTCGAGAAATTCGTGTACTTGCAGCCAGGGCAGGGCGGGGGCATCGCCGCCGCAATAGAAGGCTTGCGCGCGGTAGGCCAGCGGCAGGCGGGCGCTGTCGATGTCATCGAGGCGGATGCTTCCCCGTGCGGGCAGCAGGGCGCCGCCCGCCAGTTTCAGCAGGGTGGTCTTGCCGGCGCCGTTGGCGCCGCGCAGCCAGGTGATGCCGGGGCCGAATTGCTGCGCGAAGCGCTGGAACACGCTGTGCGTGGCGAAATGAAAATCGAGCTGTTCGATCCGCAGCACGGGAGAGGGGGCATTCAATTCCATAATTCGCTTCCGATGGCGCTCAAGGCAAGGATGGAGAAAACGACGAGGGCGACGCGTCCGCGCGCCGTCAGGCGGGGCAGGCCGACGATGGCCAGCAGGGCCGTGCTGGCCGTGATGGCGTAGACGCTGCTCACGCGCTGCAGCAGGACGGCTGGGTCCAGGCAATACAGCAGGACGCCGGCCCCCAGCAGCACGGCGCCGGCGGGCAGCAGGCTGAAGGCGCAGGCCAGTCGGATCAGGCCGCGGCTGGAGAGGGGCCAGGCGTTCAGCGACGGGCGCAGCACGGCGATCTGTTCGCGCACGGCCTTGTCGCCCCGGTCCGTCAACAGGATCAGGCTGGCGCTGGCCAGCAAGCCCAGCAATGGGGCGGGCACGAGCGGCACACGCAGCAGCCAGGCCAGCATGCCGGCGCCGGCGCTGGCCAGCAGCACGCTTTGCTGGATGCCGATGACGTTTTCATTGCGCCAGAACGGCAACCAGAACAGCTGGCGCCACAGGAACAGGGTGTGCCAGCGGGGCAGGCGCGGCACGTAGGTGTGCATGGTGGGCGCGCGTGCCCGTTGCGCTGGGCGCGGTGCGCGCAGGCGCAGGGCGATGATGCAACTTGTTAAGATCCAGGCCAGCAACCAGACGCCAGCGGTGGCCGCCATGCCGCCTACGGCAACCGGGCGCAGCCAGGTCGGCGACTGCAGCAGCCAGATGCTGGTCGACACAGCATAGGCGATGCCCAATGGCAGCATCAGCAGGCCGGCCACGGCCACATCCGCCTGCCAGCGCAGGCGCGGCGGCAGGGGCAGCTGGCGCAGCCAGGCGGCTGTATTGGCGGGTAACAGCCGCTTGCGCAGCAGCCAGGCGGGCAGGCAGGTAAGCAGCGCTTGTGCGCCCAGCAGACCCAGCGCGGCGGGCCAGGGCAAACGCATGGCAAGAAAGCCGGGCAGGGCGATCACGCTGAGCAGGCCCAGCAGGACGGGGCCGGCAAGGAAAAAGACAATTTCCATGGAACTCGTCAGGCTGGCGGCAAATTGCAGCAAAGCATGATGGGCCAGGCGCAGCCGCAGGGCGATGTAAGGATGAGTGCGGCGGGACAAGCGCATGCGGTCGGAAGCGAAGTCAGGGGAGCGCTGATTTTAACAGCCGGGGTCAGGTCCACCGCAGCGCTACCTTGCAGCTTCAAGCCAAGGTTTGCGAAAATCTGACCCCAGAATGGGAAAAGCCCTTCGGTTCAGAGAACCAAAGGGCTTTTCTTTTATTGGCGGAGCGGACGGGACTCGAACCCGCGACCCCCGACGTGACAGGCCGGTATTCTAACCAACTGAACTACCACTCCAAGCTCGTATGATCTGTGTTGCTGATCCATGAAGCACTGGATAATTTTCTGTTTTGGTGGGTGCTGAGAGGCTCGAACTCCCGACCTACGCCTTGTAAGGGCGCCGCTCTACCAACTGAGCTAAGCACCCGCATACCCAGAAAACTATCCCGACGTTTGTCACCACGTCTGGAAGAGGCACTATTATAGGGGGCGCTATGCCGCTTGTGCAACTATTCTTATGGGATAAAAGCAGATATTTTGCTGAAAAACGCAAAAATGTTCGGAGGATGGGCAGCGGGCGCATTTTCTGGCCCGGAAACGGGAAAAGCCCTTCGGTTCAGAGAACCAAAGGGCTTTTCTTTTATTGGCGGAGCGGACGGGACTCGAACCCGCGACCCCCGACGTGACAGGCCGGTATTCTAACCAACTGAACTACCACTCCAAGCTCGTATGATCTGTATTGCTGATCCATGAAGCACTGGACAGTTTTCTGATTTGGTGGGTGCTGAGAGGCTCGAACTCCCGACCTACGCCTTGTAAGGGCGCCGCTCTACCAACTGAGCTAAGCACCCGTTGCTTGTCTCAGAAAACCATCCCGACGTTTGTCACCACGTCTGGAAGAGGCGCTATTATAGGACGGCTAAAATCCTTGTGCAAGCGCTTTTTTCACATTATTCCGTGATATTCCACTGCGACAGCATCCAGGCCATGTTGAACGCGCTTTCCTGGATGGCGTTGTAGCGGCCCGATGCGCCACCGTGGCCGGCGCCCATATTTGTTTTCAGCAGCAGGGGATTGCTGTCCGTTTTATGCGCGCGCAGCTTGGCCACATATTTTGCCGGTTCCCAGTACATCACCTGGCTGTCGTTCAGGCCCGTCGTCACCAGCATGGCGGGATAATCCTTGCGGGCGATGTTGTCGTAGGGCGAGTAGCTGAGCATGTAGTCATACGCGGCCTTCTGGTTCGGGTCGCCCCATTCCAGGTATTCGCCCGTGGTCAGCGGCAGGCTGGCGTCCATCATGGTGTTCATCACGTCGACAAAGGGCACGGCCGCGTGCACGGCGTGGAACAGGTCGGGACGCTGGTTGACGACGGCGCCCATCAGCAAGCCGCCGGCGCTGCCGCCCTGGATGATGAGGCGGTTCGGACTCGTCCATTTTTCGCGCACCAGGTAGTCGGCGCTGTCGATGAAGTCATTGAAGGTGTTTTTCTTCTTCATCAGCATGCCATCCTCGTGCCACGCTTCGCCCATGTCCGTGCCGCCGCGGATATGCGCCTGCGCATAGATGACGCCCCGTTCCAGCAGGCTGATGCGGCTGATGGCGAAACTGGCTTCCGTGGAAATGCCGTAGGAACCATACGAATACAGCAGCAGCGGGGCGGAGCCGTCGAGCTTGACGCCCTTCTTGTAGACGATCCACAGCGGCACTTGCACGCCATCGCGGGCTTTGACCCACAGGCGCTGCGTGGTGTAGCGCGCCGCATCATAGCCGCCGACGATTTCCTGCTGTTTCAGCACCGTGCGCTTGCCATCCTTCATGCTGACATCGATGACGGTAGGCGGCGTCACAGGCGACTGGTAGGACATGCGAAATTGCGTGGCGGCATAGTCGGGCGTGCCGGCCGCCGTGGCCAGATAGACGGGGTCGTCGAACTGCACCGTCTTCCAGTTTTTCTGCGCGAAATCATAGATGCGCGCACGGTTCAGGGCGCGCGACTTTTCCATCACCACCAGGTAGTTCTGGAACGCATCGATGGACTGGATGACGGCATCCTTGTTGTGCGGCACCAGCGGCTTCCAGTGCTTGGGCTGCGGCTGCGACAGGGGCGCGCTGACGATGCGGAAGTTTTTCGCATCCTTGTTGGTGAGGATGTACAGCTGGCCGTCGCGGTGCTCGACGCTATAGCGGTGGCCCTTTTCGCGCGGCAATACCGGCTGGAAACTGCCCTGCGGCGTATTGGTTGGCAACAGCTGCACGTCGCTGGTATCCGTGCTGCGCGAGCTGAGCACGAAGAAACGCTGGTCGCGCGTGCGGCCCACGCCAATGGCGAACTGTTCCACAGGCTCGTGATACACCTGCTGTGGCGTGCCGCCCAGGGCCAGGCGGAACAAGCGGTCCGAGCGCTTGGTGGTGGCGTCTTCCTGCGCCAGCATCAGGGTGGCATTGTCCGCCGCCCAGGCCAGCGACGTGACGCGCGGCATGGTGTCGGTGAGCAGCTTGCCGGTTTTCAAATCCTTGACGTGCAGGTCGTATTGGCGGAAACCCGTCGTGTCGGTGGTGTAGGCCAGCAATTGTTCATTCGGGCTGACGGCAAACGCGCGCACGGCAAAGAAGGTGTGGCCGTCGGCCAGCTGGTTCTGGTCCAGCAAAATTTCTTCGGCGACGCCCGCATCATAGGCACCCTTCGCACCTACGGCGCGGCGGCAGTGCAGCGGGTATTGCTTGCCCGCTTCCATGCGCGTGTAATAGTAGAAATTGCCCATGCGCACAGGCACGGACAAGTCCACTTCCTGCATGCGGCCCTTGATCTCGGCGTAGATCTTGTCGGCCAGCGGCTGGATCGGGGCCGTGACGGCGGCCGTGTAGGCATTTTCCGCATTCAGGTAGTCGATCACGGCGGGATCGGTCTTCTTTTGCAGCCAGCGGTAGTCGTCCGTAACGACGGTGCCGTGGCGGGTTTCCTGCCAGGCGGTTTTGGCGGCGACAGGGGCGTCGGCGGCCAGCGCGGATGGCGATAGCGTGGACAGCAGCAGAGCCGGCAGCATGGATGTGCAGACGGCAAGGCGGCGCAAGGCGTGATGGGCGATAGACAAGGCAACTCCCTAGGTTTCGTTATTGTGCGGAGATTCTATTCTTGCCAAATAGAAAAGCCAATGCTGATTTCAATCAATACGGTTCCTGCTTGCATCTGCGCTCGTTTCCGGCGATACTGTATAAAACAACAGTGTTTAACCGTATTCTGCCTGTGGAATGTCCTTTCCCTCTGGCAGGCCGACCCGCCGCGAGGTGTCCTTGAGCCCATCTGCCCCCACCCTGCCTCAGTCATCCGCGCCGCATCAGGTGGCCGCCCGCCGCTGGATCGCGCACCTGGACATGGACGCCTTCTTTGCCTCCGTGGAATTATTAAAATATCCGGAATTGCGCGGCGAGCCGGTGGTGATCGGTGGCGGGCGCCTGCAGCAGCCCGTGCTACAGGAAGACGGCACGCGGCAGTTTGCCCGCATGCGCGACTACGTGGGACGCGGCGTGGTCACCACGTCGACCTATGCGGCGCGCGCGTTTGGCGTGTTTTCCGCCATGGGCATCATGAAGGCGGCCAAGCTGGCGCCGGACAGCATCCTGCTGCCGGCCGATTTCGAAGCCTACCGCGACTATTCGGCGCGCTTCAAGCAAGCCGTGGCCAATCTGTGCCCGATCATCCAGAACGTCGGCATCGACGAAATCTATGTCGACCTGACGGAACATGGTGAGCAGGCGCCAGCCATGGCGGCGCGCCTGAAGGCGGCCGTGTTCGAGGCGACGGGGCTGTCGTGTTCGATCGGCCTGGCGCCGAACAAATTGCTGGCCAAAATCTGTTCCGACCTGGAAAAGCCGGACGGGCTGACCATCCTGGCGCCCGAGGATATCGCCACGCGCGTGTGGCCCCTGGCGGCGAAAAAGATCAATGGCATTGGCCCGAAGGCGACGGCCAAGCTGGAAGCACTGGGCATCGTCAGCATCGGCGAGCTGGCGCAAGCCGACATGGCCATGCTGCGCACGCAGTTCGGCGACCTGTACACGGGCTGGCTGCGCCAGGCGGCGCTGGGCATCGATGACCGCCCCGTGCAGACGAGCCGGGAAACCAAGTCCGTCAGCCGCGAAACGACGTTCGAGCGCGACTTGCAGGTGGTGCGCGACCGCGCCACCCTGTCGGAAAAGCTGGAAAGCCTGTGCACGCGCGTGGCGGGCGACCTGGACAAGCAGTCGCTGGCGGGGCGCACGGTGGGCATCAAGCTGCGCTTCGAGGATTTCAGCACCGTCACGCGCGACATCACCCTGCCCAGCGCCACGGCGGATGCCGCCGCCATCCTGCGCGCCAGCCGCGACTGCTTGCGGCGCGTGCCGTTTGAAAAGAAAATCCGCCTGCTGGGCGTGCGCATTTCGGCCCTGTGCGACCCGGCCGTCGTCACGCGGCAGGCGCCCGCCCAGGCCGAGCTGTTTCCCGCCCTGTAGCGGCGTTTCCCCTGATCACAAGCACCGCGCCAGGCTGCGCTTTTGACGGCATGACCGCGTCGAAAGTGTAGAATGGCGTTCCCCTGGCACTACTGAAACAAACGGAAGACAAAAACTATGTGGTTCAAGAATCTTCAGATTTACCGCCTGCCCGCACCATGGGCTTACACGCCAGAACAACTGGAAGAGGCGCTGTCCTCGAACAAATTTACGCCGGCGACCAGCATGGATCTGATGCGCCAGGGCTGGGATACGCCACGCCCGAACGGCGGCCTGGTCCACGTGGTCAACAAGCAGATGCTGATCCTGCTGGGCACGGAAAAGAAATTGCTGCCAGCGACCGTCATCAACCAGGTGGCCAAGGCCCGCGCCGCCGAGATGGAAGAAGCGCAAGGTTTTGCGCCCGGCAAGAAAGCCATGAAGGAATTGAAGGAGCGCGTCGCCGACGAACTGCTGCCGCGCGCCTTCAGCATCCGCAGCAACGTCTGGACGTGGATCGACCCCGTCAATGGCTGGCTGGTGGTCGATGCCGCCAGCCCGGCGAAAGCCGATGAAGTCATCAAGCTGCTGCTCAAAGCCGTGGATAAATTGCCGCTGGAAAGCCTGCGCGTGCAGCGCTCGCCCGTGGCGGTGATGACGGAATGGCTGCAGGCCGACGATGCGCCTGCCGGCTTCACGGTCGACATGGATACGGAATTGCGCGCCACCGGCGAGAGCAAGGCCACCGTGCGCTACGTGCGCCACACCCTGGAAGCGGACGACGTGCGCCGTCATATCGCGGCCGGCAAGCAGTGCACGCGCCTGGCCATGACGTGGAACGACAAGATCTCCTTCGTGCTGACGGAATCGCTGGCCATCAAGAGCGTCAAGCCGCTTGACGTGATCAAGGAAACGGAATCGAGTACAAAGAACGACGAAGAGCGTTTCGACGGCGACGTGATGCTGATGACGGGCGAACTCTCCAAGCTGATGGCCGACGTGGTCGAGGCATTGGGCGGCGAAGCGACGGCGTAAGCGTCGTCATGCAGGAACAAAAAAGGAGCTGCGGCTCCTTTTTTTTCGCCTGGACAATTTGGCGGCACATAAAAAAAGCGCCTTGCACGGTGAAGTGCAAGGCGCTTTCTGGACAAGCTAATTTAAGACATCACATTAGAACTTGTAGCTACCGGTGAAGTAGAACGAACGCATCATTGGGTCAGCGTAGCGTGGATCGAAACCAACCTGGTGGCCCGACGAAGCGCGCAGCGACAGCGGCGGTTCACGGTCAAACAGGTTCTTGATACCAGCGCGCAGCGTCACAGCCGAGTTGAAGGCATAGCGGCCTTGCAGGTCGACGGTGGTGTACGACGGTACTTGCAGGCGGATCGTTTCCAGGGCCTTGGTATCGACGTTCAGAACCGAAGCGGCTGCATCGGTGTAGCCGTTACGATAGCTGACAACCATGGTGCTGGTCAGTTTGCCGGTTTCCAGGCTCATGTTCAGCTTGACCAGGTTACGGAACGTGACTGCATCGGTGATACCGAAGTAGTTCATGTTGGTCGTCCACTGATTCTTGGTGCCGGGCACGGTGTAGTCAGCCTTGAGCATGTGGGTGCCGCTCAGGTTGGCCGTGAAGTTACCGAAATCAAACTTGTGGCGACCGGTCATGTCCCAGTCGATACCGCGGTTATGCGTCTGGCCGATGTTCATCGACAACGATTTGAACGCATAGTAGGTATTGCCGGTCGATGGCTCGGTGTAGGTGCCGAACAGGTCTTTGTACAGCGCTGGATTGCCGAAAGCCTGGGTTTCGCTGACTGCCGAAACCGCGTCGGTGATTTTCACGTCCCACAGGTCGGCGCCAAACGAGAATGCCGAGCTAGGTTCGATGCGGAAACCGACGGTGTATTGCTTCGATTTTTCCGGCTTCAGGTTTTCGTTACCACCAGACAATTGGTTGTACTGCGTGGCTGCTGGACGGCACAGGGCATCGCCTGGGAACGGGCAGTTCCATGGTTTTGCGGTGAAGCCGTTGTTGACCAGCGGCTGGCCGATGTCCAGCATGCTCGGTGCCTTGAAGCCCGTGCCGTACGAACCGCGCAGCAACACTTGCTGCACTGGCTGCCAACGTGCCGTCACTTTGTAGGTGCTGGCGCTTTGGTCTTTACCGATGGACTTGTTGATGACACCGTTGTCGATCTTGGTGATGGTGTCGTAACGGCCAGCCAGGCTCACTTCCACCGTTTTGGTGACAGGTGCCAGCAACTCGGCGAACACGCCGTAGGTTTCACGGCTCAGGTCGTAGCGTGCCGAGGTGTTGAAGTTGTAGATCGTGTCGCTGCTCGCGCCGCTCGATGGCGATTGCTCATACTTGTATTCGCGGTAGTCGCCGCCGATACCGATATTGGCCTTGCCGCCTGGCAGGGTGAACAGTTCACGCGAACCGTGCGCATCGATACCGCGCATGGTGGTCGATGCCGTACGGATCGAACCGTTGAATTGCGACTTGTCGATCAGGTTCTGCAGTGCTGGCGATGTGTTGCCGGCAGGAATGAACGGATTGAACAATGGGTTGGTTTGCATGGCCTTGAAATCTGCGTTCTTGGCATAGCCGCCCACATAGCGCTCGTCGATGGCGTTTTGCGACCAGGTCAGGCCCGATTCCACGTTCCACTCGCCAACTTCGCCTTCCACGCCGACCACGAAGTGCTTGGTGTCGGTGATGGTGTTGCTGGCGCGGGTGCCCCAGTCAGCCATGCGGTAGTTGGCGGTAACGGATTTCACATCGTCATGCTGTGCTTGCGTCAGGCCCGGACGTACGTACTGGTTGTACAGCGCGCTGTCCTTGGCGATGCTGATAGGCACCGGGTTGGCAGCGATACGCGCGGTCAGGTCGAAGCGCGACAGGGCTACTTCGGCAAACGCATTCAGGTTGTCCGACAGTTTGTAGGTACCGCGGGCGAACAGGCTGTCGCGTTTCGATTCTGGAACGATTTCAACCGTCGAGCCGCCGTCAAAGCCGCAAGCCTTGTCGTTGGTTGCCGTGACGTAGTTGGTCGGGCCGCAGTTGCCGTTGGCTGCCAGGTACGGGTTGAACATGACCGACGAGCTGGCCTTGTTGTTGAAGGCGACCGTGGCGTTGGCTGGTGCGGTCGAGGTGCTGGTACGGTCGTAGATGTAGTTCTTGCCGCCGTAGCTGACAGGAATGTACGACGAGCGGGCGAACGAGCGGTCCGTTGCCTTCAGTTTCGATTGTTCATCGTGGCGGTACGATACCAGCACGTTGAAGCGGTTTTCGTCCAGGTCGCCGAAGCCGTAGGTAACGTTGGTGTTCCAGGCGTTGCCGCCTTTGTCTTCCGGACCGCCGTAGGTGGCTTCCAGGGTGCCGCCCTGAACGTTTTTCTTCAGGATGAAGTTGATCACGCCGGCAATGGCGTCCGAGCCGTACAGGGCCGAAGCGCCGTCGGTCAGGATCTCGACGCGCTCAACAGCGCTCATTGGAATGGCGTTCAGGTTGACGGAGGTGCCCGAGCCTTGTGGGGCGATGCGGCGGCCGTTCAACAGCACCAGGGTGTAGCTTTCGCCGATGTCATGGATCGAGGCGCTGGTGCGGCCACCCGAGTTGGAACCAGCGGCAACGGCGCCGATGGTGAAGCCTTGCATGGCTGGCAGGCTTTGTACCAGGTCAGCCACGGTGGTGGCGCCGGTACGCGCGATCGCTTCTTGCGTCAGGCGCTGCACTGGCAGTGCGCCTTCGACGGCGATACGTTTGATACTCGAGCCGGTAATTTCAACTTTTTGAATTGCTTCGTCTGCCATGGATTGGCCAGAGAACAAGACGCTGCCTGCCAGAACGGTCAGGGCCAGGCGCACGCTGCGCGCGCCGATTTTTTCTTTCAATGCCATTATAACAATTACTCCGTAGTAGTTTTAATAACGACAAGCGGCACCCGAACCGGCATGACCGGCGGATAGTCGGTCTGCGATGGCGAGTACGGTAGGCGGACACATGCCCGGACGGGCAAGGAAGACTACTTCGTGCAATATTGTTATAAATGCACTTTTTACTTGTCGAGGCAAACATTATGTCGTCTCAGCAAGAAAAAATGGACATCAACCGTGTCGGATTTGGCAATAAATTATGGATGATGAAGAATATTTCAAAAATTTGTTAAATGACGATAGTTTATTTGAAAAAATCATTGTTTTAAAAAATGATTAATGGCGTTTTTTTACAACATAAAATTATTGTATTGGCAATTCGATGAATTACCAGCAATAATTCGATGAAAAGTGTTGCCTATCAGAATTTGTGAAAGGTAAAAAAATGTAAAAAAAAGCCCGCAAAAAGCGGGCTTGTTGATTTGCTGAAGATTAACAATCAGGCGGCTTGCCTGCCTGCCCGTCTGCAGCGTGCCAGGACGTCAGGCAGGCCGAGAGGCCTGCAGCATGGCAGATTGTTGTTGCGCTGCGACGTTGCCGCATCACAATGAGTTCTACAGCGGCTGGAAGACGCCGGCGGCGCGATTCTTTTGCACATTATCCCAGGCGAAGATCTGGCCATTCATGGCCACGTACACGCCGGCTGGCAAGGTTTGCGCCACGCCGCAGGCAAAGCCCAGGTTGAACAGGGCGTCGGAATTGTCGATTTCGTAGGGAATCATGGCGCCCGTGAGAATCACCGTCTGCTGCAGGTTCGCCGCGCCCAGCACTTGCGCCGTTTCGCGCATGGTGTCGGTGCCGTGGATGATGACGATGGCTTTTTCCTGTGCCGCGCGGCACGAGGCCAGCACGCGCTGGCGGTCCGCATCCTGCATGTCGAGCGAGTCGAGCAGGGGCAATTGCTCCAGCGCCACGGGTGCCGTCATGCGCGCACGGGCGATGGCGGCCGGCAAATGACTGTCGGAAAAGCCCAGGGTACCGTTCAATTCATTGTAGTGTTTGTCGAAAGTGCCGCCGGTGGCGAGTATGCGCAAAGTCATGATGTGGTCACGATGTCAGTGGAGAATGACGGGCATGATATCGTGGAATGGCGCCATTGCGTGAATGGCGATCCCGCCCGGCCGCCCCGGGCTTGTCGCGCATCTGGAAAATTCGGCCATCTGCGCATACACTTGTTTCTTTGCTTGCCCACCGGCCAGATACCCCGTATGAAAGCGCTCGCTCCCGGCACCGTCATTTTTCACCGCCACCGCGGTTATGGCGTGATCACGTCCGTCAATTTGCTGACGGGCTGGATCGCGGCGCGTTTCGGCAGCGAGGCGCGCACCCTGGACCTGAACCTGTCGACCGACGACGTGCAGTTCGCCGATGGCGAGGCGATCCTGTTTCGCCGCGCGCCGCCCGACCGCATGCCGCACGCGCGCCTGATGGCCATGGTGCGCGAACTGCACCAGGCCGGCTATCAAAAATTGTATCTGTATTCCTGGCCGAAACCGTCGGGCCTGCACTGGCGCTGGCATTTGTTTACGGGGCCGCGCGACTGGATGCAGCGGCCCTGGCGCGAAGGCTGGTATGGCTCGGGCGCCGACTATAACGTCAATCCCGTGATGGGCTGGGGCGATACGCCGGGCGCCTCCACGGGCGAGCTGATCGATGCGCTGGCGCGTTTCGACCCGCAGGGCCTGGCGCAGGCGCTGGGGCGCGACGTTGACCACACGGAATGGTTCGCCCGCGTCTGTGACGCCTTGCTGCCCGATTACATGTACAGCCTGGACATGCAGCGCACGGAAGGCGAGCCCTTGCAGGACATGCCGCCCGTGCCGGTGGTCGCCGTGCGCGCCGGCGTGGCGCCGTATGCGGGGCCGGACCTATCCTGGCCGCCCGGCTGGGCCGGCCTGTGGCGCGGCCGGCACGTGCTGCCCGCGCCCGCCATCCGCGTGACGGGCGAGCCGGATTTGCTGAAGGGCTTTCAGCGCTCCTGAGGAGCTTGGCGCGCATGCGCCAGCACCTCAGGGTTGAGCAGGCGCGTGCATTGCTGCTGCGTAAAATCGACGATATTTTGCAAGGCGTAGCGGAAATACAGCTCATAGCTGTCCCGCTCGACATAGCCCAGGTGCGGCGTGGCCAGCACGTTCGGCAGCAGCAGGAGCGGCGAGCCGGGCGGCAAGGGTTCATCCGTAAACACGTCCAGCGCGGCCGCGCCCGGGCGGCCCTGCGGCAAGGCCGCTTCCAGCGCCCCCTCGGCGACCAGTTCGGCGCGGCTGGTATTGACGAACAGGGACGCCGGCTTCATGCGCGCCAGGTCCTCTGCCGTGACCAGGCCGCGCGTCTTGTCGGACAGGCGCAAATGCAAGCTCAGCACATCGGCTTGTTCAAAGAAGGCCTCGCGCGATGGCGCCGCCGTGTCGCCCGCCGCCACGGCGGCCGCGCGGCTCGCTTCGCTGCCCCAGACGAGGATATTCATGCCAAATGCGCGGCCATAGCCGGCGATCAATTGCCCGATCTTGCCATAGCCCCAGATGGCCAGGGTACGCCCCTTCAAGACCGTGCCCAAGGTGTTGCGCGCCGGCGCCAGCGATGACGTCTGCCACAGGCCTTCCTGCAAATGCTGCGCGTAGGGCACGATCTTGCGCTGCGCCGCCATGATCAGGGCCCACGTCAGTTCGGCCGGCGCCGTGGGCGAGCCGATGCCTTCGGCGATGGCGATGCCCAGTTCCGTGGCGGCCGCCACGTCGATGTGGCCGCTGACCTTGCCCGTTTGCGAAATCAGTTTCAGGTTCGGCAGCTTCGACAGCAAGGCCCGGTTAAAACTGCTGCGTTCGCGGATCAGCACCAGCGCGTCGAACGGCGCCAGGCGGATGGCCAGCTGGCCCAGTCCCCGCGCCGTATTGCTGAACACTTTGACCTCATGTCCGTCGAGCAACTGGAAACAATCGAGGCCGCGCACGGCATCCTGGTAATCATCAAGTATGGCAATTTTCATGGTGGATGGCCGATTTTAGTGAGGATTTGGTAGGGAAATAACAGGATACGGGAAATGCTGAATAGCCTACTACATTAGTCAAGCTATTCTCCTACATTTTTGCGAGAATAGCTGTTTTGCGGGTGTACAATCGCCGGCACTTTTGATGCTTCCTGATGAGCGAATGGCACATGCAGCGCAAAATGTTACAGCCGTCTTGAAGCATGATCCAGGTAATGCCGCCGGCGTGAACGCCGCGGCCGACACGACCCCAGAGCCCTGCCCGCGTGAGCACGCCGCCCGCAGTGAGCCGCAGCCACCTCTCAATGATGCTGCCTGTCTTGCCGGAACGACCAGAATTTCTTTTATTGGTATTGGAGGTAATATGAATCAGCCCGTCATGGGTGGCGTCGCCGCACTCAACGTCCCAGCTTATATTAAACAACAGAAACTGATCAACTGGGTGGCCGACATTGCCGCGCTCACCAAGCCTGACCGCATCTACTGGTGCGATGGCTCGCAGGAAGAGTACGAGCGCCTGTGCGCAGAGATGGTTGCCAGTGGCACCATGAAAAAACTCAACGCGGAAAAACGTCCGAATTCCTACCTGGCCTGCTCCGATCCGAGCGACGTGGCCCGCGTCGAAGACCGCACGTATATCTGCTCGGCAACGAAAGAAGCGGCCGGCCCGACCAACAACTGGACCGAGCCTGGCGACATGCGCCACACCTTGAACGGCCTGTTCGATGGCTGCATGCGCGGCCGTACCATGTACGTCGTGCCCTTCTCGATGGGTCCGCTGGGTTCGCCGATCGCACACATCGGCGTGGAACTGTCCGATTCGCCGTATGTCGCCGTCAACATGAAGATCATGACCCGCATGGGCCGTGCCGTGTACGACGTGCTGGGCACCGATGGCGAGTTCGTGCCCTGCGTGCACAGCGTGGGTGCACCGCTGGCCGCTGGCCAGGCCGACGTGAAATGGCCATGCAACAGCACCAAGTACATCGTGCATTTCCCGGAAACGCGCGAGATCTGGTCCTACGGTTCGGGCTACGGCGGCAACGCTCTGCTGGGCAAGAAGTGCTTCGCTCTGCGCATCGCCTCGAACATGGGCTACCAGGAAGCGCAAGCGTCCGACAACAACCCGGGCTGGCTGGCCGAACACATGCTGATCCTCGGCGTGGAATCGCCGGAAGGCAAGAAGCATTATGTAGCGGCAGCATTCCCGTCGGCGTGCGGCAAGACCAACTTCGCCATGCTGATCCCGCCGGCAAGCTTTAAGGGCTGGAAAGTGACGACCATCGGCGACGATATCGCCTGGATCAAGCCGGGTGCCGATGGCCGCCTGTACGCCATCAACCCGGAAGCCGGCTATTTCGGCGTGGCGCCGGGCACGAATGAAAAAACCAATTTCAACTGCATGGCCTCCATGCGCGACAACACCATCTTTACCAACGTGGCGCTGACCGACGATGGCGACGTCTGGTGGGAAGGCTTGACCAAGGAGGCACCAAGCCACCTGATCGACTGGCAGGGCAAGGACTGGACGCCAGCGTCCGGCACCAAGGCCGCCCACCCGAACGCGCGCTTCACGGTGGCTGCGACGCAAAACCCCGTCATCGACGCCGCCTGGGACGACCCTGCCGGTGTGCCGATCTCGGCCTTCATCTTCGGTGGCCGCCGCTCGACCACCGTGCCGCTGGTCACCGAGGCGCGCAACTGGGTCGAAGGCGTCTACATGGCCGCCACCATGGGTTCCGAAACAACGGCCGCCGCCGTGGGCCAGATGGGCATCGTGCGCCGCGATCCATTTGCCATGTTGCCGTTTATCGGCTATAACATGAGTGATTATTTCCAGCACTGGCTGGACATGGGCGTCAAAGTGGGCAAGGTCAACCCGGCTGCCCTGCCGAAGATCTACTGCGTCAACTGGTTCCGTACGGACGAAGCGGGCAAGTTCGTCTGGCCTGGCTTCGGCGACAATATGCGCGTGCTGAAGTGGATGCTGGACCGCATCGAAGGCAAGGCCGGCGGCGTGGAAAACCTGTTCGGCACGACGCCGCAGTATGGCGACCTGAACTGGGATGGCTTGCCATTTACGCAGGAACAGTTCGACACCATCACCTCGATCGACAAGGCCGCGTGGGTGGAGGAATTGAAATTACATACCGAGTTGTTTGAAAAACTCGCGTATCATCTGCCGCAGGAATTGGCAGACAACAAGGCTGCGCTGGAAAAGCGGCTGAGTGCATGAACAAGGTAGCGTAAGCGGCGCCTGGCAGACGTAGCGAGCGGCAGTGATTGTGGCCAAGAGGTGCAACCGTGCTCAAGCACGGTGAGCATCGCAGGTGGACACAGCACGCCGCGCCGCGCAGCAGCTTGTCAGGTGTTGAGAGTTGTAGTGGGGGAGAAACACGCCGGCAAAGACTGGCGTGCGATAAATGACACGCCGGCAATGACTGGGGTGCTAGCAAAAAGAGGAACGGCGCGGATCGCATGAGCAATCCGCGCCGTTTTTTATTGCGCTGCCGTTCTTATTGCCTGAGCAGCGGCCCCAGGTACTTGCCCGTCACGCTGGCAGGGTTCAGCGCCACGTCTTCCGGCGTACCGGTGGCGATGATCTGCCCGCCGCCTGCACCGCCCTCGGGACCGAGATCGACGATCCAGTCAGCCGTCTTGATGACGTCGAGGTTGTGCTCGATGATGACGAGGGTATTGCCCTGGTCGCGCAGGCGGTGGATGACTTTCAGCAGCAGGTCGATATCGTGGAAGTGCAAGCCCGTCGTCGGTTCGTCGAGGATGTACAGGGTGCGGCCCGTGTCGCGCTTGGACAGTTCCAGCGACAGTTTCACGCGCTGTGCCTCGCCGCCCGACAGGGTGGTGGCGCTCTGGCCCAGCTTGATGTAGCCGAGGCCCACGTCGAGCAGGGTTTGCAGCTTGCGCGCGATCAGGGGCACGGGTTTGAAGAATTCATGCGCCTCTTCCACCGTCATGCCCAGCACTTCCGTGATGTTCTTGCCCTTGTATTGCACTTCCAGGGTTTCGCGGTTGTAGCGCTTGCCGTGGCACACGTCGCACGGCACGTAGACGTCGGGCAGGAAGTGCATCTCGACCTTGATCACGCCATCGCCCTGGCACGCTTCGCAGCGTCCGCCCTTGACGTTGAACGAGAAGCGGCCCGCGCTGTAGCCGCGTTCCTTGGCCGTCGGCACGGTGGAGAACAGGTCGCGGATCGGCGTAAACAAGCCCGTGTAGGTGGCGGGATTCGAGCGCGGCGTGCGGCCGATCGGCGCCTGGTCGACGGAAATGACCTTGTCGAAATGCTCGAGGCCGCTGATCGAGTCGTGCGGCGCCGGTTCCGTCTGCGAACCATACAAATGGCGCGACAGGGCCGGATACAAGGTATCGTTGACCAGCGACGACTTGCCCGAACCGGACACGCCCGTCACGCACGTCATCAGGCCCACAGGCAAGCTCAGCGACACTTTTTTCAGGTTGTTGCCCGTCGCGCCAGTAATGACCAGCTGCTTTTCCGGATTGCTGGCGTGGCGCTTGGCGGGCACGGCGATTTTCAGCTTGCCATTCAGGTACTGCGCCGTCAGCGATTTCTTGTTTTTCAGGATCTCGGGCAAGGTGCCTTCGGCAATGATTTCACCGCCATGCACGCCCGCGCCGATGCCCATGTCGACGATGTAGTCGGCCGTGCGGATGGCATCTTCGTCATGCTCGACCACCAGCACGCTGTTGCCGATGTCGCGCAAGTGCTTCAAGGTTTCGATCAGGCGGTCATTATCGCGCTGGTGCAGGCCGATCGACGGTTCATCGAGCACATACATGACACCCGTCAAACCGGAGCCGATCTGCGATGCCAGGCGGATACGCTGTGCTTCGCCGCCGGAGAGCGTGTCGGCGCTGCGGTCCAGCGACAGATAGTCGAGGCCCACATTGTTGAGGAATTTCAGGCGCGAAATGATCTCTTTGACCACACGGTCGGCGATCTCTTTTTTCGCCCCCGTCAGTTTGAGTTTTTCAAAAAATTCCAGCGTTTCGCGCAGCGGTTTTTCCGCGACTTCATAAATCGCGCGCTGCTGCTTGCCGGTGCCGACCTTGACGAAGCGCGCTTCCACGCGCAGGCGCGCGCCATCGCATGAGGGGCAGCATTTTTCATTGATGAACTTGGCCAGCTCTTCCTTGACGGCCATCGAGTCCGTCTCGCGGTAGCGGCGCTGCAGATTGTTGACCACGCCTTCAAACGTGTGTTCCTTGATGACGGTGCGGCCCCGCTCATTGACATAGCTGAACGGAATCACTTGCTTGCCCGAGCCGTACAGCACGGCTTGCTGGGAATTCAGGTCCAGCTGCTCGAACGGCGTGTCCAGGTCGAACTCGTAAAAGGCGGCCAGGTTCGTCAGCATCTGGAAGTAAAACTGGTTGCGGCGGTCCCAGCCCTTGACGGCACCCGAAGCCAGCGACAGATTCGGGAACGCGACGATGCGTTTCGGGTCAAAGAATTCAATGTGTCCGAGGCCGTCGCATTCCGGGCAGGCGCCCATCGGGTTGTTGAAGGAGAACAGACGCGGTTCCAGTTCCTGCAGGGAATAGCCACACACATTGCAGGCGAACTTGTTGGAGTACACGTGTTCCTTGGCGCTATCCATTTCGTAGGCGATGGCGCGGCCGTCGGCCAGGCGCAGGGCCGTCTCGAAACTTTCCGCCAGGCGCTGCTTGATGTCCTGGTTCACCTTGACCCGGTCGATGACGACATCGATCGTATGTTTTTCCGTCTTCTTTAATTTCGGGAGGTCATCGACTTCATAGATTTTCGCCGCGTGCGTGCCGCTCTGCACGCGAAAGCGCACGAAGCCCTGCGCCTGCATCTGCTCGAACAGATCCACGTGTTCGCCCTTGCGGTTGGCAACGACGGGCGCCAGGATCATCAGCTTGGTGTCTTCCGGCATGGCCAGCACGGCATCGACCATTTGCGACACGGATTGCGCTGCCAGCGCGTTTTCCGGATGGTCGGGGCAGTACGGCGTGCCGACGCGCGCATACAGCAGGCGCAGGTAGTCGTGGATTTCCGTCACGGTGCCGACGGTGGAGCGGGGGTTGTGCGAGGTTGCCTTCTGTTCGATGGAGATGGCGGGCGACAGGCCCTCGATCAGGTCGACGTCCGGCTTTTCCATCAGTTGCAGGAATTGGCGCGCGTAGGCCGAGAGCGACTCGACGTAGCGGCGCTGGCCTTCCGCGTACAGGGTGTCGAAGGCCAGCGAGGATTTGCCGGAACCGGACAAGCCGGTAATCACGATCAGCTTATTGCGCGGCAAATCGAGATTGATATTCTTGAGGTTATGCGTGCGAGCGCCGCGAATGCGGATCTGTTCCATGTGATTGCCTTGCTTTCAGTGAGTGGTGCGGCCAGCGCATCGGGCCAGGGTGCGGATGAAGAGCCACAACGGGTCAACCTGTTACTATAGCCGGGTTTTGATCTGCATGCCTGAGGCATCCACGGGCGGATTGCGGCGCCCTGCGGGCGTGCCCCGGGAAAGTTTGATACAGATGCGTGCAGACTTTTAAACACTGTATATAATACCAGTATTCAAGTTTCTTGTTTTCACCTGCCGTGAAAAAAACGTGCTGCCGCACGGTAGGCGGCGAAGCCAGAAAGCGCATGCTTTGCGCCGCCTGGTCGCTTATAATCCTCGTTTAGCAAAAAATCTAACGCGCGCGAGTTTTGGCTCCCGCCGCAGTTCATCAGGAGTTATTCATGGCATCAGTCAACAAAGTCATCATCGTCGGCAATCTGGGCCGTGACCCGGAAATCCGCTACATGCCTAGCGGCGACGCGATCGCCAACATCGCCGTGGCCACTTCGTACAAATCGAAGGACCGCAACACGGGCGAACAAAAAGAATTGACAGAATGGCACCGCATTTCGTTCTTCGGCCGCCTGGCGGAAATCGTCGGCCAGTACCTGAAAAAAGGGTCGTCCGTCTACGTCGAAGGCCGTCTGCAAACCCGTAAGTACACGGACAAGGACGGCGTCGAGAAGTATGCAACCGACATCATCGCGGAACAGATGCAAATGCTGGGCGCCGTTCCGGCATGGGCGGCGACGCCGGCGGTGGCGATGACAGCTACGGCGGTGGCGGCGGCTACGAAGCCCCGGCTCCGCGCCAGGCACCAGCCCCGCGTCCAGCGCCGGCCCCGGCACCACGCCCGGCACCAAAGCCAGCCCCGAACTTCTCGGACATGGATGACGATATTCCGTTCTAAGTCCGAAAAAGTCGTTGTTGTTGCTTGAAGCCTGTTTTCCGAGAGGAAAACAGGCTTTTTGCTTATGGCAAGAGTGACGCCTGCGTAGCCAGCGCTTCCAGGCGCGCCATCCCGACCCAGCCGACCTCGCCCTGGCAGTGGCCGCTCATCACGCGTACATGGGCAATGGCTGCGCCTGCGGCTCCCGGTGGATCATTCTTGATCTCCAGGATGGCAACCGTGTCCCCTTTCAGCGGCTGGCAAGCATGCATGGCATTGCCTTCGATTGCTGCTTGCTTCAATAACACGTTGCTATCGGTGAGCCTGGCCATACGTTCGGGCGCTTGCGCTCCTGCCAAGCTGCAGCCGAGTGCCAGGACGATGGCAATGACATTGGCATGTTGCATATCTCCTCCATTGAGTCAGTCAGAAAAAGCATCAATGGATCAGATCACTGCCAAGCTGAAAAATTCCATGCCGCTGGCCTGGAGGGCCGATAGGCATGCCGGATCACGCCAACGTCAAGCACGCCAGTGCCAGCCTCAGTCGCGCAGCCCCATCTCCAGGCGGTAATTCGCCACCGCATTCCTGCGCGCCGCGTTGCGCATCAGATACACCTGCACCGTGTACTCGCCATCGGCCGGCAGCGTTGCCTGGTAGGTGTTGCCGCTGGTCGAGCCGATGAACAGGGCCTCGTCCTGGCCGGCCTGGCGGATGTTGAAGTAGTTCGACGGCTGATTGGTTTTCAGCTTGACGCTGAGGGTCTGGCCGGCCTTGCCTGTCAGCGTGTATTCGGCTGTGGCGTAGCCCTTGATCTGGCCTTTGACGCTGTGCGCGGCCTTGCCGGCCGTCAGCGCGACAGTTTCCTTGTGGATGGGGTCCGCGCTCCAGGCGGGCGTGCTCAAACAAAGTGCCGCCAGCAGCAGGCTGGCGCGGATGGGCAGTGAACGATGCAGCATATGGATCTCCCTTGATGGTGGTGCCAGCGCGCTTGCCAGCGATGCTGCCCATGTTACGCCAGCTGACGCCATGGGCCGGTACGGCAGCGTGCGCATGGCATATTGCGCCCTGCTTTTTTTGCTTTTCTTGACGTGCGCGCTTTTTCCGGGCGCGCACGTTTTAAGACGCGGCGAATTGCCCATTTCAGGTAGGCTGAAGCGTCTCTTCGATGCGGAACCGGCCGCAGGCGCCGCTGCGCCGGACCGGTTGTGCCGCTTTTTTTCCCTACACTGAAAGGAACGCAGCATGGGTATTTCCGGAAAAGTCGCGCTGGTCACGGGTGCCGCGCAAGGTATAGGCAAGGCCATCGCCTTGCGCCTGGCCAGGGATGGCGCCGATATCGCGCTGGTGGACCTGAACCAGGAAAAACTGGACACGGCCGCCGCCGAAGTGCGTGCGCTGGGACGCCGCGCCGTCACCTGCATTGCCGACGTGTCGCAATTGCAGCAGGTGACGGAAGCGGTGGCGTTTGCCGAGAGGGAACTCGGTGGCTTCGACATCATCGTCAACAATGCCGGCATCGCCCAGGTGCAGGCGCTGCTCGACGTGACGCCCGACGAAGTCGACCGCATCATGCGCATCAATGTGCAGGGTACCCTGTGGGGCATCCAGGCGGCCGCCAAGACTTTCAAGAAGCGCGGACAGAAGGGCAAGATCATCAATGCCTGTTCCATCGCCGGGCATGACGGTTTTGCCTTGCTGGGCGTGTATTCGGCCACCAAGTTTGCCGTGCGCGCGCTGACGCAGGCGGCGGCGAAGGAATTGGCGGCCGACGGCATCACGGTCAACGCGTATTGCCCCGGCGTCGTCGGCACCGACATGTGGACCGAGATCGACAAGCGCATGGCCGAAGTGACGGGCGCCGAGCTGGGCGCGACGTATAAAAAATATGTGGATGGCATCGCGCTGGGACGCGCCGAGACGCCGGAAGACGTGGCCGGCCTGGTGTCGTTCCTGGCGGGACCGGATGCCGATTACATGACGGGCCAGGCGCCGCTGATCGATGGTGGCCTCGTGTACCGCTAGCCGCTGACAGCCAAAAAAAAACAGGCCACGCTGTCGGTGACAGCGTGGCCTGTTTGCGTCGCATCAAGCGTTAGTTAACACTGACTTCCTTGCGGTTGTCACGCGCCACCCGGTCGATCATCTTGTTGTAGGGATCGACGCCGACTTCAAACGGCTTGTCCTTCACCGTGATCGTCAGCACCGGGTCGCTGCCCGACAGCACGCGCTTGTCGGTAAACAACACGGTTTCCTTGTCTTCCTTGGCACCGGCGGGGCGCGCGAAAATGGCGATTTCCACCGGCTCGTCATAGGCGCGCGGGCTTTCCTTGCCCTTGCCGTCCGATTCCAGCTTGGCCAGGTGCAGCTTCATGGTGACATCCCACTGGCCATCCTTGCGCTGCACGGCTTTTGCTTCCGTCACGCGGTTGTCGTAGAAGACGATTTTCTCGAACAGGTCGGTGATCAGCGCCTGCTTGCCCTGCGGCGTTTCGGCGCGGATATAGTCCAGCAATTCCAGCGTCGTGGTGAACGGCGCCTGCTGGTAGCCCTTGTCCTGCAGATAGCGTTTCAGGGCACGGTTCAGCGCTTCCTCGCCGATCTCGTCGCGCAGGCGGTAAAACACCAGGCTGCCCTTGTTGTAGTGGATGTATTGCTGTCCTTCCACGCGCGCCAGCGGCAATTCCTCGATGGCTTCGCCGCCACGGCCGCTCAGGTAACGGTCCAGTTCATAGCGCAGGAAACGGCGCATTTTTTCGCGGCCGTATTCCTTTTCCATCACCATCAGGGCCGAGTACTGCGCCAGCGACTCCATCAGCATGGTGGCGCCCTGTACGTTGGCGCCGATCACCTGGTGGCCCCACCACTGGTGCGCCATTTCATGCGCGGTGACGTAAAACACATAGTCGATGTCCTCCTTGTCGCGCAGGTCGGCGATGAAGCCGATGCCTTCCGAGTACGGAATCGTATTGGCGAACGATTGCGCAAAACTCTGGTAGCCGGGGAACTCCAGGATGCGCACCTGCTTGTGCTGGTAAGGCGTGAACTGGGTGCTGAAATAGTCGAGCGACTTTTGCACGGAGGTGATCATGCGGTCCGTGTTGTAGCCATGCTTCTTGTCGAAATAAATTTCGATCGGCACGCCGTGCCAGTCGCCCTTCTTGACGTCCCAGCGCGCCGACAGGTAGGCGAAGAACGGCATCATCGGCTGGTCCATCTTGTAGCGGTAGTAGCGGCGGCCCTCCTTTTCCCAGCTGCCTTGCAGGTAGCCGGGCGCCAGGGCGATCTGCTCGCCGCTGGTGGACACCGTTGTGTCGAAATGGACCCAGTCCGCTTCGCTGCCAAACACCGTGTTGCCATACGCGGACTTGTCTTCCAGCTTGGCCATGCGTTGCGGCTCGCCCAGGCCCCGCTTGCGGCGCTCGTTGCGGTCTGTCAACTCCATTTCCTTCGCATAACCGAAGTGCGGGAAATACGCCTGGTTGTTGAAGAAGCTGCCGTTCAGGTTGACCTGGTCCGGCGTGCCGCTGTTGGTAAAGCCCTGGTGCGTGACAGCCACCGTGAAGTCCAGCGGCAGGGTGGCGCCCGGCGCCAGCGGCTGCGCCAGCGTGAGGATGCTGAAGCCCAGTTCCTTGTCGTGCAGTGCAACCTTGTGCGCTGGCAAGTTCAGCCAACTGGTTTCGAGTTCCGGATTGAGCTGGATGCGCAAAGTGTCGAGCGGCTGCGCCGTCTTGTTTTGCAGCACATAGTGACCCTTGATCAAGACCTTGCGCTGCTCCGGATAAATATCCACGTTGGCCTGGATGTCCGTGATCTTCGGCTGCGGCAAGCCCATGTACTGGCGGTACTGTTTTTCGTAGCGCGCCTGCTTGTCCATGCTGACGTCGGACGTTTCGTACTGGTTCAGCACATTCGTGTTGTAGAAGATCCAGCTCCCCGTGCCGGCCCAGCACAGCAGCACCACGGCCAACGCGGCGCCGGCACGGCCGTGCAGGCGCTGGCCCGCCAGGCGCACGCGCGCGCGCCAGTCGGCGGACAGGCCGCGCACCCAGAAGGCCCGCGCCAGCATGACCAGCGCCACGGTAAACAGGCTCCAGTACAGCGCAAACCAGGCCCAGCCGGTCAGGAAGTGGCCATAGCCATTCATGTCCGAATACTTGATGGCGGGCGTGGCGGCGAAGTTGTACAGGTTGTGTTCGAAGTGCAGCATGCCCAGCACGGATTGCGCCACCATCAGCAGGATCACCAGCAGGTAGCCGATGAATTTGTTGTTGGACAGCACTTGCAAGGTGAGGGCGCACAAGCCCATCAACACGAAGAAGAGGGCGCCCAGCAAGGTGCCTTTCAGATACAGGCCCAGTTCCACGGGCGCGCCGCCCTTGTACAGCTGGAAGCCGATGGCGGTGACGACGCCCACCAGCAGGTAGCCGGCGATGACGCCGATCAGGGCCGTGCATTTGGCCAGCAGGGGCACCCAGTTGGGCACGGGCATGGCATCGCTGACGTCGGCGATCTTGACTTGCCGTTCCTTGAAGATCAGTTCGCCCGCGTAAAACGTCACGATGATGATCAGCATGAAGCTGAAGCTGTTGCTGATATTTTGCAGCATCAGGTGCGTCATCGGATACACGGCGGTGCCGTACATATTCTTGCCGACATTCGCGCCGGCGAGCAGGTTGATCACGCCGAACAGCAACATGACGAGGAAGGGCACGCTCTTGAAGACGCCGGCCGCGTCGAAGCGCAGGATGTGCCACCACTGGCGCCAGGCGGTCGCCGTGGTGAAGTTGGGCAAGGTGCGCGGCAGGTGCAGCGGCGCGGAGACGGCAGGACCGGTCGCCTGCATTTTGGGCTTGCCGAACAGGCGCTTGCCCGTGCCTGTGCGCTGCGGTTTGAACAGCGCCACGGTGGCGAGGAACAGCACGGCCGTGATGCCCAGCCACAGCAGGCGGTTGGTCAGCAGGAAGCCGGACAGGGGCGGCAGGCTGGTATTCGACTCGGCTGACGTGAAATAGCGCGTCATGCGCCCAAAGGCGCGCAGGCCGAACGGGTCGAGCAGCACGGCAACCCACTCATTGTTGATGTCGCGCGTAAAGACGCCCGCCATGGCCCACAGCACGAAAAAGCCCAGCACGCCCACGTATACCAGCATCATCGAGCGCGTGGTGGCCGCCAGCAGCATCAGCAGGGCGCCGATGAAGAGCAGGTTCGGGATGACGATGACGGCAAAGCTCCACGCATACGTGTGCAGCGAAAACGCGCCCACGCGCTGCGCATCGACCCAGGGCATGACGGGGCCCAGCATGGTGGCCAGGGCGATGGCGGCAAAGATCACCAGGCAGGCGACAAAGCCGGCGGCAAAGCGGCCGAACAGGTAGTCCCACTTGCGCATGGGCGTGGCGAACAGCATGTCGGCCATGCCCACTTCGCTGTCGCGCAGCACGGCGCCGGCGATGAAGACGGTGACGAGGAACATCGACAGCAGGCTGAAGATCCCCAGCATCTGCGCCACCACGGTGGGCGCGTTGCGGTTGATGTTGCCGATGGCGCCGCCGATCTGCACGGAGTCGCTGGTGGTGGCGCCAAAGGCCATCAAGGCCATGACGGCGGCAAATACCCACAGCAGCGGCTGTTTCAGCTGATAGCCGAGGTCAAACTTGAAAAATTCCTTCCACATGGTGCGCTCCTCAGGCCAGCACAGCGGCTGGGGCTGCGGCTGGCGCGGCGGTACCCTGGCGGGCAGCATTGCGCACCTGCAGGAAGTACACGTCTTCCAGGTCGGGCGCGACCAGATTGAAGCCGCTATCGGGCTGGCTGTCGGCAAACACATTGATTTGCGGCTTTCCGCCCACCAGGCGCGTCGACAGCACGTTCAGGGTTTGCTGGTATTGCGCCAGCTCGTCCGTGGTGACGCTGCGGCGCCACACCTTGCCCAGCAGGGTATCGATGGCGGCCTGCGGCTCGCCCTGCACCAGCACTTCGCCCTTGACGATCATGGCCATGCGCGGGCACAGGTCCGTCACGTCGTCGACGATGTGCGTCGAGAGGATGACCACCACCTGCTCGCCGATCTTCGCCAGCAGGTTGAGGAAACGGTTGCGCTCGTCCGGGTCCAGGCCCGCCGTCGGTTCGTCGACGATCACCAGGCGCGGCGCGCCCAGCAGCGCCTGGGCGATGCCGAAGCGCTGGCGCATGCCGCCCGAATACGTGCCCAGGTTGCGCTTGCGCGCTTCCCACAGATTGGTTTGCTGCAGCAAGGCTTCCACGGCCTCCTTGCGCGGGCCTTTTTCCGTCAGGCCTTTCAGCACGGCAAAGTGGTTGAGCAGGGTTTCCGCGCTCACTTTCGGGTACACGCCGAAATCCTGCGGCAGGTAGCCCAGCTGGCGGCGCAAGCCTTCCTTGTCCTTGAGCACATCGACACCATCGAAATGGATGCTGCCGCTATCGGGATCCTGCAAGGTGGCAATGGTGCGCATCAACGAGGACTTGCCCGCGCCATTCGGCCCCAGCAAGCCGAACATTCCATTCGGAATGTCCAGACTGACATTGTTGATGGCCTTGACGCCATTCGCATAAGTTTTGTTCAGCTGTTTGATCGATAGCATGTGCGGCACTCTCCTGAGCTTGACTATAAAAAGCCGGCAGATACTTGCCTGCCGGTCTGTGGAAGGGGATCACCCTTGTTTCTGGTCAACCGCCGTGGCGGATGTTACTTAAAAACAATCATATCGTTATTAAGATGAAAATTTTTATTTTTGCGACAAGGGGCGAAAAAGGGGGGATGAAGTGCAGGAGAGGCGGCATGAGCGACGTGGTGCTACCATTGGTCGCATGACAACATTATCGAATGGGAAAGCAGTTATGCCGGCATTGAAGAACATCACCTTGCGCCCCGTCGCAGCGGGGGAAGAGGGCGCGCTGGCGCAGTTGTTCCAGCTGTACTGCCACGACAATGCGGCCTGGAGCGGCGAAGACGTGCTGGCCGACGGCCGCTACGATGTGTGCAACGCCGGCTTGGCCGAGTATGTGCATGCGCCCGGGCATACTGCCGTGTGGATCGAGGCAGATGGGGCGCTGGCGGGATTTTTCATCACGGAGCCTGGCATGGCCGGCACGCTTGCGGTGCAGGAGTTCAGCGACTTTTTTATCTTGCGCAAATACCGGCGCCAGGGACTGGCGCTGGAGGTGGTGCGGCGCGTGCTGCTGGACAGCGACACGACGTGGCTGGTGGCCATGTTCCACGCGGACGCCGCCGCCAACGCCTTCTGGCGGCAGGCCTTTGCGCGCCTGCCGTTTGCCAGGGTCGAGCCATGGCAGGACGCCGGCCTGCCGCAGTTCCAGCTGTATTTGCTGAAACCAGCCGCGTGAAGTGTTTTAGAAGCGCACCTTGACGTAGGCCGATGGTCCCGTCAGGCGGACATTCAGGTCGGCATCGCGCTCGCTGTCGCGGTGCAGCTTGATTTTCGAGATGCCATAGTCGGCGACGAAGCCGATATTTTTGAACGGGAACCATTCGACGCCGATATTGCCGCCATAGATATGGCCGTTGATGCGTCCGCCATTTTTCTTGATGCCCGACGCTTCCGCGTACATGCGCAAGTCCGGCGTGAACGCGTGGCGCCAGCCCACCTCCAGCAGCGGTGCGAACGCATGTTCGCCGATGGAATCGCGCGCCGAGGCCGTCTCGCCATTGACGATGCCGGTGGCGGTGCCGTTCAGGTTGGCATTGTAGTAGGCGGCTCCCAGGCCGATGCCGAAGGTGTCGTTGCCGCTGCCCAGCCACCAGCGGTAGGACATCTTGGCCAGGTCGAGTTTCAGGTCGGCGTCCGCCGTGGCCGTGCCCGTCACGGGCTGGCCATTGATGGTGGTCTGGCCGGTCAGCGTGGGCGTGTAGGATTTGTCATAGCGGTAGTAGTCGAAGGCCAGGCCATGGCGGTCGCCGATCAGCAATTCGGCCTTGATGCGCGGAATGGTCGTGCGGCTGGGATTCGATTCGGGCGCATCGATGCGGCCAAACTGCGTGTCGGCGCCGACATTGATGCGCGGATCGGCGGCGAAAGCGCCCACGGAAATGCTGACGCGGTCCAGGGTAGGGGACGGTTCGGCCCGCGCCGCGGCGGCCGCCGTGGCAATGCCCAGCACGCCCAGCATCATGGCGCCGCGCAAGGCAAGGTGGTGCGGGCGTGGTGGGGACAGGCGGGTGAACACGGACATGGCAGACATGGGGCAACTCCTCAAAATAAAGTGAAAACTGTCGCGACGTTTTTGCAACAGTGCAATGAGGAAATGGTAGCAACTGTTACATTTAGATCACGTAGCCGCACGGCGCAACTGTCCGTCGGACTTGTCCTACCGCCGGTCAAGCAACTGTAAAAACTGGTAATGAAGGGAAGTCAATATGCAGGAAATCATGGAACTGGTGACGCCGCGTCTGGTACTGCGGCAATGGCGCGACAGCGACTTCGCGCCGTTCGCGGCGCTGAATGGCGATCCCCGCGTGATGGCCTGTTTCCCTGCGGCCCTGTCGCGCGAAGCCAGCGACGCCATGGCCAAGCGCTGCAGCGGCCTGATCGCCGAGCGGGGCTGGGGCTTGTGGGCCGTGGCCTTGCGAGAAAACGATGCCTTCATCGGCATGACGGGCCTGCATATTCCCGCTGTGCAACTGCCATGTTCGCCGTGCGTGGAAATCGGCTGGCGCCTGGCGTTCGATTACTGGGGACAAGGTTACGCGCAGGAAGCAGCGCATGCCGCCTTGCAGGCAGGCTTTGCGCGCGTGCAGCTGCCGGAAATCGTCGCGTTCACGGCCCTGCCCAACTTGCGCTCGAGCACGCTGATGGCGCGCCTGGGCATGCGTCGCGATGTGGACACTTTCGAGCATCCGGCTCTGGCGCCAGGACACGCATTGCGCACGCATTGCCTGTATCGTCTGACGCGCGCAGAATGGTGTGCACAGGAGGGAACATGAGAATCGCCGCCATATCCGATATCCACGGCAACCTCGATGCGCTCGATGCCGTGCTGGCCGACATCGCCCGTCGCGGCGTGGACGTGACCGTCAACCTGGGCGACATCGTTTCCGGTCATCTGCAGCCGCGCGCCACGGCGGCGCGGCTGATGGGACTCGGCCTGCCCACCATCCGCGGCAACCACGAGCGGCAGTTGCTGGGCGACCCGGCCCGCATGGGCGTATCGGATGCGTATGCGCGCGCGCAGCTGTTGCCGGAGCAACTGGACTGGATCGCGGCACTGCCCGCCACCTTGCGCCTGCGGCACGACGTGCTGCTCGTGCATGGCACGCCCGCCAGCGACCTGGTGTATTTTCTCGACAGTGTCACGCCGCAGGGCAGCCGCGCCGCCACGCCGATGGAAGTGGCCGAACGCGCGGGCGACGCCGACGCGGCCCTGATCCTGTGCGGCCACACGCACATGCCGCGCCAGGTGCGCCTGGCCGATGGGCGGCTGATCGTCAACCCGGGCAGCGTGGGCTTGCAGGCGTATGACGACGAGCACGGCTATCCGCATGTGATGGAAAACGGCACGCCGCACGCGCGCTACGCCATCGTCGAACAGGGGGCCGATGGCGCGTGGACGGCGCAGTTTCATGCGGTGGATTACGACTGGGAACAGGCGGCCAAGCTGGCGCTGGCGAATGGCCGGCCCGACTGGATCAGGCCGTTGCGCGCGGGCCGCGTGGGGCCGCCCGATAGTGTCTAGCAGCTGGGGGCGCGGGTGACGGGAACGGGCACGAGCTCCGTCTTGCCTTCCTTGGCGATCACCTGGTTGATGCTGATGCTGCAGCGCTTGCCTTCCCACGAAAACGCCGCTTCGTAATCCTCGCCGGCGCGCGGCGTAAAGGTGACGTCGCCACTGCAGCTGGGCGAGACGTTTTCATAGCGCATCCCGTTGGCCACGTAAAACGAGGACACGTCCTGGAAGCCTATGCGCAGGCTGCTGGGCTTGTCGGCGGGCACTTCATACTCGCGAAAATAGGCTTTCGAAAAAAAGCCGTCCTTGCGCGCCAGGTTTTTGGACGTTTCCGTCTCCGGGATGCCCAGGCTGGTATTGCTGACGCTGCCAATCAGGGAGCCGAAGGCGGAACCCATGCTGCCGCTGGCCTTTTCCACACCGTCGCTGAACATGCCGCGGATGCAACTGCTGTCGCGGTACAAAAAGGCGGTGGCGCCATTCTGGCCAAACAGGCGCAGGCGGCTGATGGTGGAGGTGGCCGGCGCGGCCGGCGTGCTGGCCGATGTTTCAACGGCGGCGGCAGGCGCGGGCGCCTCGGTGGGGGCGGCTTCCTGGGCAAAACTGGAGCTGCACAGCAACAGGGACAACAAGACGGCAGGGTTTTTCATTGTGAATTAAAAATTATCAAAAAGAAACAAACTATACCATATGGCAATATTGTGTTGTTCTTTTTGACAAGCCGGCCAGCGTGTTTCCCTTAACGGAACTCTTCCGCCACCAGGTTATATTTCTGCATCTTGTGATACAAGGTCTGTTTCGGCAAGCCCAGCACGGCACTGACTTCGCTGACGTTGCCGGAATATGCGCGCAGTTCCTGCTCGATCAGCGCGCGTTCAAAGCCATTTACCTGTTCCGCCAGCGACAGGGGGCTGGCCAGGCCGGCGGCCAGCAGGCTCGATGCGCCGCCGGCGATGCCCAGCACGAAGCGGTCGGCGATATTGCGCAGTTCGCGCACGTTGCCGGGCCAGGCATGCGCCATCAGGTTGCGCATCTGCGCCGTCGACACCACGGGGGCGGCACGGTTGTAGCGGGCGGCGGCGGCCAGCACGAAATGCTCGAACAAAATAGGTATGTCTTCGCGCCGTTCGCGCAGGGGTGGCAAGTGCAGTACGATCAGGTTCAGGCGGTAGTACAGGTCGCTGCGGAACTTCTGCTGCTGCGACAAGTCTTCCAGGTCCAGCTTGGCCGCTGCGATGACGCGCACGTCGACGGGCGTGGGCACGTTCGAACCCAGGCGCTCGATATAGCGTTCCTGCAGCACGCGCAGCAATTTTACTTGCAGCGACAGGGGCAACGATTCGATTTCATCGAGGAAGAAGGTGCCGTGGTCCGCGTGCTCGATCTTGCCCACCTGCCGCTTGGCCGCGCCCGTGAAAGCCCCCGGTTCGTGGCCGAAGACTTCACTTTCAAAGATGCTTTCGGGTATCGCGCCGCAGTTGACGGCAACGAAGTTGTGCTTGCGGCGATGGCTGAAGTCATGCAGGCAGCGGGCCACCATTTCCTTGCCCGTGCCCGTGTCGCCATAGATCAGCACGTCGGCCGGTTCATCGGCTACGTCGAGGATCAAACGCCGTATGTCGCGCATCGCCACGGAATTGCCCAGCAAACGCGATTCGATGCCGCCGCCGTCTTCCAGCTGGCGCCGCAGGCTGTGTACTTCCAGCATCAATCTGCGCGTTTCCAGCGCGCGCAGGATGACGTCGACCAGCTGGTCGGACGAATACGGCTTTTCAATGAAATCGTAGGCGCCCGTGCGCATGGCGTGCACGGCCATGGTGATGTCGCCGTGGCCCGTGACGAGGATGACGGGCAGGTGCGGGTCCAGCGTTTTCACCGCTTGCAGCAGCTCCAGGCCGCTCATGCCGGGCAGGCGCACGTCGCTGACGACGATGCCGGGAAAGTCCGGTGTCAGCAGCTTGTAGGCCAGCTCGGCCGAGTGGAAGGCCAGTACGTCCAGGCCTGCCAGCTGCAGTGCCTGCTCGCTGCCTTCGCGTACGGTGGGGTCGTCCTCGACCAGCAAGACCTTCAAGCCCTCAAACATGTTTTTCCTCCTGCGTTGCAATCTGTAGTTCGATGGTGAAGACGGCGCCGCCGCCGGGGGCGTTGTCGGCGCGCAGCACGCCGCCGAACTGGCGCGTGATCTGTTCGGAAATGGCCAGGCCCAGTCCCAGTCCCAGGCCTTGCGGCTTGGTCGTGAAGAAGGGTTCGAACAGGTGTTCGTAGACTTCCGTCGACAGGCCGGGTCCCGTGTCGGCCACGTGGATCAGCACGTGTTCCCGCGTGCATTCGACGGACACGCGCAGGCTGCGCACGTCGCTGCCATTCATGGCGTCCAGCGCATTCGCATACAGGTTGACCAGCACCTGCTCCAGGCGGTTGCTTTCGCACATGGCGAAGATGTCTTCGGGCGGCAGATGCAGGCTGAAACGCACATTTTCAACCTGCAGGCGGCGCTCGACCAGGAACAGGGCGTTGCTGATCGCCGTGGGAATCGAGACGGATGTCAGGCTGGTGGTCGACTTGCGCGCAAAGATCTTCAATTGTCCGGTAATCGTCCCCATCCTGGCCGCAATTTGCGATATCTTCGCCAGATTGCGCCGCGCATCGTCGAGCCGGCCGCGCTCCAGCAAAATGACGGCATTGTCGGACATGGTGCGCAGGGCCGTCAGCGGCTGGTTGAGTTCATGCGTGATGCTGGCCGACATCTGTCCCAGCACGGCCATCTTGCCTGCTTGAAACAGTTCGTTTTGCGTGATGTGCAGTTTTTGCTCGGCCTTGCTGCGCACCTCGATTTCCTGGCTCAGGCTTTGCGTCATGGCGTTGAGTTCCGAGGTGCGTTCCTCGACCATGGTTTCCAGGTTGTCATAGGCGTGCTGCAAGTCTTCGCGGGCGCGCAGTTTCTGCGCCACTGCGGCGCGCCGCTGGCGCAGGTAAAAGAACAGCAGCATGAAAAAGCCCAGCAGCACGCACGAGAAGGCAGCCGCGGCGCGCGCGCTGGCCTTCGCCTGCGCCAGGTCGGACAGATAAATGAAGGTCCAGCCTTGCGGCGACTTGAGCTTGATTTGCGTCATGACGCTGGAGCTGGTCTTTGGCGGCGCATCGGCACGTTCCTGTTCGCGCACGCTGATCACGCGCGCGCCATTGCCCAGCTGGCGGTCGGAAACAAAGGGGATCGGTTCGAGCTGCTTCGAGTAATACTGGCGCGTGCGGTTGAGTTCCTCGACGATGGACGGCGACAGGGGCGCCAGGGTGCGGTATTTCCAGTCCGGCATGGAACTGAGGAAGATCACGCCGTGCTCGTCGGCCAGCATGACCTTGTCCGCGCCCTGCACCCAGCGTTTTTCCAGGTTTTCCAGGTTCACCTTGACCGTTGCCAGGCCCAGCATGCGACCATTCTGGTAGATGCCGTGGGCAAAGAAGTAGCCCGGTTCCAGCCGCGTCGTGCCGACGCCATAGAAGCGGCCCGGCGTGCCGCGCAGCGCATCCTGGGCATATGGGCGGAACGAAATGTTGTCGCCGATAAAACTGTCGGGCTGCTGCCAGTTGCTGGCGGCCCGCGTGTTGCCGTCCAGGTTGCTGATGAAGATGGTCGACGATTTCGCCTGGGCATTCATCTGCTCCAGGTAATGGTTGACCGTGTCGACCAGCACCGGGTCTTCCGGGTGCTGCAGCAGGCGGATGACGTCGCGGTTCAGTTCCAGTGTCTTGGGCAGGAAATCGTATTTTTCCAGCGCGTTTTCCAGGCTGCTGACATACACCTCGAGGCGCTGCGCGCCGCTGGCCTGCAGCTTGCCGATGGCGATGCGTTCGGTCCAGAAATACACGAGCCACACGGTGGCCAGGCAGGCGGCCAGCACCACGCCCCAGGCCAGCGCCTCGCGGCCCGACCGTTGCGACAGGCGCTGGCGCCAGGAAAGAGGTGGTTTGCTGCTGCTATTCATAATCAGGTGATGCTTGCAAGAGCCCACAGTATCGCATTTTAATATTGCGCAAAAAGAAAAAGCCGCCGGATATCTACCCGGCGGCCTGTGCATCTATTTCACGGACATCTCGACGTCCGGCAAAATCCTAGCGAACGGCAGCGATTTGCGGCCGAGAAGCGCAACCGTACGCTGGTACGGTGGGCATCGCCGGCCGCAAAGCGCGCCGCGCAGCAGATTTTAGAACGTGTGGCGCATGCCCAGGTTGAAACCGCTGTTGCCGGTGCCATTGTCCGTGGCGTTGCCGACAACGAAGGTGGCGCCATTCTTGTTGCTGATGTGGCCGTAACCCGTGTACAGGTCGCTGCGCTTGGACAGGGCGTAGAACGCGCCGATGGCCCACTGCTGGGCATCACGGTTCAGGTTGCTCTTGTCGTTGTGGCGGATGTACGAGGCAACCAGCTTGGTGGCGCCGAACGGGGCGCTGAAGCCCAGCAGGATGTCATTGCTCTTGCTGTCGTCGAGGGCGCGGTTGTCCGCGTAGCCGAAGTTGCCTTGCACTACGCCGAAGTCGTAGCGCGTGGCCAGCAGGGTATTGCGGGTCTGCTGGGTCGCCAGCGCATTTTCCTTGCGGTGGTGCGTCAGGGTCACGTTCAGCGGGCCGTCGATGTAGTGCACGGCGCCGCCCATGCTGCGGTTTTTCGAGTTATCGCCGGCCACTTCGCCGAAACCGTAGGCCAGGTCGGCCGACAGGTGGCTATACGTTGGCGTGGTGTATTGCACCATGTTGTCGACGCGGATATTCGTCGCCATCAGGTTCGATGCCGTGCCGGCCAGGCCGATGACGAACGGGTCGGCCACGTCGCGCAGGGCCAGGTAGTACGGCGAGTACTGGCGGCCCAGGGTGATGGCGCCGGCGCTGCCGGACAGGCCGACATATGCCTGGCGGCCGAACAGCAAGCCGCCCTGGCCCGAGGTGCCCGTGTCGATATTGAAACCGCTCTCCAGCACGAAATTGGCGTACATGCCGCCGCCCAGGTCTTCCTTGCCCTTGAAGCCGATGCGCGAGCCGGAAGCGACGCCGGAAGCGACCCGGTTGAGGCGGTCGCCCGCCGCATCCTTGTCGAATACCAGGCCGGCGTCGGCCACGCCGTAGATGGTGACGCTCGATTGGGCCAGCGCGCCGCCGGAAGCTGCGCCGAGGGCCAGCAGGGTAAACAGGACTTTTTTCATGAGAATCTCTCTAGTAAGGGGGATAACTACTGATCGCACTACCTGACTGCTTGTTAATCAACAATGAAAACAAATAAATGGCCCGCTTGTGGCGGGCCATGGTGCCTTAGGCTTTGCTAGCGTGGTCCGCTTCGCCCCAGTGGCTTTCCGTGTTCTGGTTGGCCGCGTTGGCGGCCGCCGCTTCTTCTTCGGTGGCCAGGCCACCTTCCCACTTGGCGACGACGGCCGTGGCGACGGCATTGCCGACCGCGTTGGTGGCCGAACGGCCCATGTCGAGGAACTGGTCGACACCCATCAGCAGCAGCAGGCCCGCTTCCGGAATATTGAACTGGTTCAGGGTGGCGGCGATCACCACCAGCGAGGCGCGCGGCACGCCGGCCATGCCTTTCGAGGTCAGCATCAGCAACAGCAGCATGGTGATCTGCGTGCCGATCGACAGGTCGATACCGTAGGCTTGCGCGATGAACAGCACGGCAAAGGTGCAGTACATCATCGAGCCGTCCAGGTTGAAGGAGTAGCCCATCGGCAGCACGAAGCTGGAAATCTTGCGGTCCACGCCGAACTGGTCAAGCGCCGTCAGCAGTTTTGGATAGGCCGCTTCCGAGCTGGCCGTCGAGAATGCCAGCAGGAATGGTTCGCGGATCAGGCTGACAAGCTTGAAGATGCGCGGACCGATGACGACGAAGCCGGCGCCGATCAGCAGTGCCCACAGGCACAGCAGGCCCACGTAGAAACCGCCCATGAACTTGGCAAACGTGACCAGCACGCCCAGGCCGTGGGTGGTGATGACGGAAGCCATGGCGGCAAACACGGCCAGCGGCGCCAGGTTCATGATGGTGCCGGTGATGCGCAGCATGACTTGCGCCAGTTGATCGACCACGGCCGTCAGGGTCTTGCCCGACTCGCCCAGGCCGGCCAGGGCGCCGCCAAAGAAGATGGAGAACACCAGCACTTGCAGGATTTCATTGTTGGCCATGGCCTCGATCGGCGATTTCGGCACCAGATGCGTGAAGAAATCCTTCAAGGTGAAGGCCGCCGTCTTCAGGTTGGTCGACGCATGCACGTCCGGCAATGGCAAGCCCAGGTTGGTACCCAGCTGCATCAGGTTCGACAGCACCATGCCCAGCGCCAGCGAGACCAGCGAGGCGAGCACGAACCAGCACATGGCTTTCAGGCCGATGCGCCCCGCCGTCTTGCCGTCGCCCATGTGGGCGATGCCGACCGTCAAGGTGGAGAACACCAGCAGCGCGATGATCATCTTGATCAGGCGCAGGAAGACGTCGGTGACGATGGAGATATTGCTCGCAATTTGCGCGCTGACTGCGGTATCCGGGAAGGCGGTGTTGCATCCATAACCGACGGCGATGCCGAGAATCATGGCAATCAGGATGTACAGGGTTAATGGCCGTTTCTTTTTCATTTTGACTCCTCCAAATGAAGCGCCGCTGTGAGCGGATTATTGATTGCTAGCAACTCAAGCTTGGAGTCAATATTTCTCAAAAACAAGCCCTTGCGTGCTGGCGATTATTTGCAGCAAAACCTGTACATAGCAAAGGATATGCCTGAAATGGTTTTTCAACAGACACTTTCTTAAGTTATTGATTTAAGAGACTTATTTAATTTCAAAAATGTTGTTGGATTGCCGCGCTGCGCGAAATATTGGACGGGGAAGGCGATCGCTGTATGACTTTTCATACGCTAGTCATGGCAGGCGCAGGCGCGTGAAAAAGGCAAGATTATCAGGACAATAAAAAAGCCCCTCCGAAGAGGGGCCCGATGTGGCGCAATGCGCGTACTTTTGATGTTAGAACTTGATATTTGCCGTCAGGCTGAACGAACGGGGCTGGCTAGGCGTGTAGCGGAAGCCGGACTTGTTGATGGCCGCCACATAGGTCTTGTCGGCCAGGTTGTAGGCGTTCAGCTGCAGGTCGAGGTTCTTGTTGACCGGATACGTTGCCATGGCGTCGAAGACCCAGTAGGCATCGACGCGGGCCGGGGTGCCGACGGCGCCGTCGGTGCCGCGCAGCATTTCGCCGACGTAGCGGGCGCCGCCGCCGATCTTCAGGCCGAACGGCAGCGTGTACGAGGTCCAGCTGGTGAACGCCTGTTTTGGCGTGTAGCTGAGGTTGTTGACGCCGCTGGCCGTGACGACCTTGCCCGATTCGACCTTGGTATTCATGCGGGTATAGCCGGCGCTGACCAGCCAGTTAGGCATGATCTCGCCCACCACGCCCAGTTCCAGGCCTTCCACGCGCTTCTTGCCGGTCTGGTAGTAGATGGTCGGGACAACCGGGTCTTGCTCCACTTCATTCTTGACGGTGGTCTGGTAGACGGCGGCCGAGAACGACAGTTTTTGTTTCAGGAAGTCCCACTTGGTGCCGATTTCCTTGGTCAGGGTTTCCTGCGGGTCGTAGTTCGGGTTTTGCGCGCTGCTGGCACCCGTGCTCAGGGCGAAGTTCACGCCCGGTGGCGCTTTCGAGGTGGCCAGCAAGGCATACACGCTGCTGTCCGGCGTCGGCTTGTACATGGCCGAGATCTTGCCGTTGGCCAAGGTGTCGCTCAAGGTCAGGTGGGTAGGAATCGGCGTGCCGACCGGCAGTTTTTGCACCTGGCCCTGGGCCACGGCCGTTTGCAGGGTGACGGCGTCATACGTGGTGTTGAAATGGTCGAAGCGCACGCCGCCATTGAACAGCCACTTGTCGCCGAACTTGACGGTATCGAAGACGTACAGGCTTTGCGTGTTGACTTCGCCTTCCGTGAAGGCGCCGCTGCGCACGGGGTTGTAGCCGGTGACGGGGTCGCGCGGGTTCGGGTTGTACAGGTTGGCAGGTGGCAAGGTGCCCAGGGTGGCTGGCACGTAGCTGTAGTTGGTCTGCTTTTCGCTGGTGAACTCGGCGCCGGCCACCAGGGAGTGCTTTAGCACGCCCGTGTCGAATTGCGCGCTGACCACGGTCTGGTTGGTCAGGATCGTGTTTTCCTGGTCCTTCACGGTGCGCAGCGAGCGCGCCAGGGTCCAGGTCGAAGGATCGCGTCTCACTCCGTCCGTTTCCGTATTCAGGTTGGCGGTGTTGCCCATGAAGGCTGTCAGCAGGTAGTCCTGCTTGGTCTTGCCGTAGCGCGTGGTATTCTGGATTTGTACATTCGGCGAGAAATCATGGTCGATGCGCAAGGTGCCCATGTCGGCCTTGACCTTGTTGTAGTCCGAAGTGGAGCCGTAGAAATTCTTCGGATCGACCTTGGCGGCGCTGTTCAAATAGCTGCGGATGATCGGTTTTTCCTTGGTGGCGACGTCCGGCGTCGAGTAGCCAGGCAAGCCGATGGTCGGCACGCCGCCGTCCGGCACGTTGTCCTGGTCCACGTGCAGGTAGCTGGCCGTGATGCGCGTCGGCTTGCCGATGCCGAAGGTGACGGTGGGGGCGAAGGCCCAGCGCTTGTTCTTGACTTCATCGCGCGCCGGATCGCCGCTATCCTGCGTCATCAGGTTCAGGCGCAGCGCCGTGCCGGAATCGCTGTCGAGGACGCGGTTCCAGTCGGCCGTGGCGCGCTTCTGCTTGCCGCTGCCGGCCGTCAGCAGGGAATTGAATTTGTTTTCCATGGTCGCCGTCTTGCTGACCAGATTGATCGAACCGGTGGGCGAACCGCGGCCGCTGTCCGTGCCCGCCGGGCCCTTCAGTACATCGATCTGTTCGATGTTGAAGACGTCGCGCGAGATGGAACCGACGTCGCGCACGCCATCGACATAGATGCTGCCGGACGAATCGAAACCGCGCATGTAGACGGCGTCGCCCGTATTGGTGTTGCCGTTTTCACCGAGAAAGAAGGTGCCGACGCCGGGCGTGTTGCGCAGCGCTTCCGTCAAGGTCAGCGCGCCTTGCTGTTCGATCAATTCCTTCTTGATCACGACGATGGTTTGCGGCGTGTTGACCAGTTCTTCCGTGTACTTCGGCGACGAGGCTTTTTCGGCCTTGAAATCATTTTCCTTGGAACCCACGACCTTGACTTCGTTCAGGGTTTGCTGCGACGCGGCGGCGCTCTGGCCTGCCGGGTCCGCCGCCTGGGCGGCGACGGGCAGCAGCATGACGGCCAGGGCGGCGCCGAGGTGCTGGTTGAAACGGGTGGGGGCGTGTTTGCGGCTCTTGATTGCCATCTTGCTCTTTCGATAGGGTCGTGGGTTGGCTCCTGGCTGGCGCTGCACGGCGGTGCAATCGCACGCGGGCAAGTGGCTGGCGGTGGAAACGGGTTGAGTGACATTGTAATAATTGGGCGCTTATTCGTAAATGAGAATCGTTATCAGTCTCGTTTACGCAACGCTTTTGCCGTGCCGGGAAAAAAACACTGTCACGCCGCATGAATGCTTGCTTTGCGGCCCAGCGGCTGGTATGCGCGCAAGCGTCGTGGAGCGGGAGTATGATGAGCAACCTTTACAAATTCCCGTCAAGCAATGCTCCAGACTCCCGACGCTTTCCTGCCCCTGATCGATGTGCCCACACCTGCGCCCGCCGCCGCCGACACCCTGACCTTTATCTTTCACCGCGGGCGCTTGCTGCTGCGAACGGCGGACCTGGCCCTGCCGGCGCCGGAGCAGGTGGCCGCTCTCGGTATCGACGTGAGCGACCCGGGCCGCGTCCAGCCCGTGGGCCTGTGGCAGGGCCGCTATTGCCAGACGGTCTGGAGCGATGACGAGGCCTTGCCTGCGGATGCGGGCCTGGCCTATCACAGCCTGCGTGCGCTCTTCAATGCCGTCGACGATGGCTTCCTGGGCCTGGCCAGCCGTGCCGTGCAACTGGCCGAATGGGCGCGCACGCACCGCTATTGCGGCGTGTGCGCCACGCCCATGCGGCGCGCACAGGGCGAGCGCTGCTTCAAGTGCGAGGCCTGCGGCATGCTGGCGTATCCGCGCATTTCGCCGGCCATGATGGTGCTGATCCGCAAGGGCGACCAGGTGTTGCTGGCCATGCACAAGCACTCGCCGTCGCAGCGTTTCAGTCCGCTGGCCGGTTTCCTGGAAGCGGGGGAATCCATCGAGGAAGCCGTGCACCGCGAAGTGATGGAAGAAGTGGGCTTGCGCGTGCACAATCTGCAGTATTTCATGAGCCAGTCGTGGCCGTTTCCCCATTCGCTGATGATCGCGTTTACGGCCGTTTATCTCGATGGCGAGATCCGCCTGGATGAGAACGAGATCGCCGAGGCGCGCTGGTTCGGCCCCAGCGACGACTGGCCGGAAGCGAGTTCCAGCGTGTCGATTTCGGCGCTGCTGGTGCGCGCGCACCGTCCGCCGCTGGCATAGGCAAAGCAAGGCCGGCCGGGGCAGCCTGTCACATTTTCTATATACTGGCGGCAATTGCAAATTTTAGGGTGGTGTAGCATGTCTCAAGAAGAATTCTCCGAAAACGACTGGCGCCGGCTGATCAGCAGCTTTGGCGAAGATCCGCAGCGCCCTGGCCTGCTGGAAACGCCGGCGCGCGTGGCGAAAGCCTGGAAACACTGGACTTCCGGCTATGGCCAGGACCCGGTCGACTTGCTGAAAGCTTTTGAGGACGGTGCGGAACAGTACAACGAGCTGATCGTCGTACGCGGCATCCCCGTCTACAGCCATTGCGAACACCACCTGGCGCCGTTCTTCGGCAAGGCTACCATCGGCTACGTGCCAAACGGCAAGATCGTCGGCCTGTCGAAACTGACGCGCCTGGTCGACTGCTTCTCCAAGCGCCTGCAAGTGCAGGAACGCATGACGATGCAGATCGCCAACGCGCTGATGGAAGTGCTGGAACCGAAATCGGTGGGCGTCGTCGTACGCTGCCGTCACCTGTGCATGGAAAGCCGCGGCATCCGCACGCCGGGCGAAGAGACCATCACCTCGGCCATGCTGGGCGAGATGCAGCCAAACCTGGCGCTGCGCACGGAATTCCTGGCGCTGGCACGCGAAGTCTGATTTTCGGCGAAAATGCAGGACGAAGGCGGCGCGATGCCGCCTTTTTTTATGTGCGCTTATATTTTCCTGGCTTCCCGTTCCGCCAGGTAGCGTGCCGGCGGCTTGCCCGTGGCCTTGCGGAACATGGTGACGAAACCGCTGGTGTTTTCATAACCGAGTTCCAGCGCCACGGCCTTCACGCTGTGGCCGATGGCCAGGCGCTGCAGGGCAAGGATGACGTGCAATTGCCGGCGCCAGCGGCCCACGCTCATGCCCAATTCTTCCAATGACTGGCGGGTCATGCTGCGTTCGCTCATGCCGATGCGGCTGGCCCATTCGGCCAAGGTGCTTTTATCGGCAGGCTGCGCCAGCAGCAGGGCCGCCAGGTGGCGCAGGCGCGCATCGCGCGGCATCGGCAAATGCAGGTCTTCCACGGGTGCGGCCGCCAATTCATCAAGCAGGGTGGCCACCAGGCGTTCCTGCGCGCCATGCAAGGCGGCCAGGGTGGGAAAGCCGGCCGCCTTGGCGATGAGTTCGCGCAGCAGGGGCGAGATGGCCAGGGTGCAGCAAACGGCAGGCAAGGCGGGCGCCATGGCTGGCTCGACAAACAGGCAATAACACTGCGCCTCGCCGACGCCCTGCGCCGCATGCATCAGGCCGCCCGGTATCCACACGGCGCACTGGGGCGGCACGATCCATACCCCGCTGTCCACCTCGCAATGCATCACGCCGCGCGTGGCATACAGCAGCTGCCCCTTGCGGTGCTGGTGCGGCGCCTGCTCCGCATCTTCGGGCACGCTGGCCAGGCCCACGGCCAGCAAGGGACGCAGCACGCCATCGACGTCGAAATCGAGGATGGAGGCGTCGTCGTCCAGGCCCAGGTGGACCGTCAGCAGGCTGGGAAAGAGGGCGTGGGGCATGACAATATTTTGGCTGGATTGAATAATATCGTGGCTATTTTATGCAATGACACGCAGCGCCGCCACCGGTATCGTGTGTGCATCCGCAGCCCCGCTTCAACGGCAACCGCCGCCGCCAGTGTTCTGATGAAGGTGAGGAGGAACGGCAACCCCCCGAAGGAGTCACCATCATGCAACTTGATCTATCCACTTTTCCCCTCGTCTGGATGCGCCGCGAGGCCGCGCCTGTCCAGTCCGATATTCTGTTTGCCCAGTTTGACGCGCTGCTGGCGCGCCGCCAGGCCTTTGTCATTCTCAGCGAGGAAGGTTTTGACGAGGAGGGACATGCTCACCCGCAGGAAGAGCGCAAGCGGGCTTCACTCTGGATGAAGCGCAACAAGGCAGCCATCCGTGCGTATATCCAGGGCATGGTGCTGGTCGAGCCGAGCGCCGCCAAGCGCCTGGCCGGCAAGGCCTTTGCCGTGATGTTTGGCAAGTTCTGGGGCTATCCCCTGCATTTTGGCAGCAGCCGCGACGACGCGCTCGACATCGCCCGGCATTTGCTGCACGCGTGGCTGCCGCCAAGGGAAGACTAACGACATGAAGAGCGCCTGACAAAACCGACGCGCAGCAGCTTTGGTCAGGTGTTCCTAATAGCGATAATCGTTGACGAAATGCTTGGTGAAGTTGTACTTGCTGCCGCCGTCGAGCAAGTCGACCAGGCGCTTCGGTGCCGAGGCCGACATGAAGGCGTCGGCGGCGCCGCCCGTGCTGCGGAACTTCATGCCGGGGCTGAGGATCTGGTTGGCGCCGATCTTCAGGTGCTGGAAGCTTTTCGTTTTCTCGTTGTTGAGGATGAAGTGCAATTCCTGCTTGAAAGTCAGGAAGGGGATCTTCAGCCACCAGCCTTCGTCCGTGCCATAGCTGGCGACGCTGGCAAAGTGCGTGTTCTTCTCCGTCAGGGTGGGTTTGCCCAGGCGGTCGTTGATGCGTTTCATGGCTTCATTCTTGGTCATGCTGTGCTTTCGTGATTCGTCGTGATTCTTCGTGTATCCGGAGCGCATTTTGACACACGCGCGCTGCCCCGCCTGCCTTCCCGGCCCCTATCTGCAGGCTTTTTTACTGCAATGCAGCATCAATTCTCATCAATTGTCGCAACGCATTAACAACACCGGGCAAAAATCATTGCTTCCCGGCATTGTAAATATCGGTCGTTCGAGCGTATGCTGGAGACGTCAGAACGGTGCCGCCAGAGCACCGTCGCCGCCGCATTACTGGCCGCAGAGCCGGATGCGGACTTGCCCCTTTGCCGCACACACAGTTGGAGACAGCCACATGAAGAAATTGACGTTCCAGCAGAAGTTATGGATACCCCTGATTTGCAGCTTGTTGTGCATCACCGTTATTTTTGTCTACAACGCCCTGGAAATTCGCAAAATCCGCATCGAGGAGCGCAGCGCCGACCTGAGCAATGCGGCCGACCTGGGCCTGGGCGCCGTCAAGATGTTCGGCGACCTGGCCGCCAGTGGTGCCCTGACGAAGGAAGAGGCGCAAAAGCAGGCCACCGCCGTCATCAAGAGCATGCGTTTTGGCGAGACCGGCTATCTGTCCATCATCAATCTTGACGCCGTTGTCGTGATGAATCCCGCCGCGCCGCAAACCAACGGCAAGAACATGTCGGATTTCAAGGATGCCAACGGCACTTATCTGTACCGCGACATCGTCGCCGTCGGCAAGAGCGACACGGGCAAGGGCTTCGTCCACTATTATTTCCCGCGCCCGGGCCAGAAGAATCCCGAACCGAAGATGAGCCGCGTGGTCGCCTACAAGCCGTGGGCCTGGACCCTCGTTGTGGGCGTGTACATGGACGATATCGACGCCGCTTTCCGCCAGTCGCTGATCACCTCGCTGGGCGTGCTGCTGCTGGTGTGCGCCTTGCTGGCGGCCGTCGTCGTGGCCATCAACCGCAGCCTGCGCCATGCGCTGGGCGGCGACCCCGAGTATGCGGCCGACGTGGCGGAAAAGATCGCCAATAACGACTTGAGCGGCGTCGTGCGCACGCATGCGAATGACCGCCACAGCGTGCTGTACGCGATGAAAACCATGCAGACGAACCTGGTCGATGCGATCAGCGAAATCCGCCATAGCGCCGAGACGATCGCCACGGCATCGAGCGAGATTGCCAGCGGCAATATGGACCTGTCGGCACGCACGGAAATGCAGGCCAGTTCGCTGGAAGAAACGGCCGCCTCGATGGAGGAACTGACCTCGACCGTGACGCAGAATGCGGGCAACGCCGTGCAAGCCAACGAGCTGGCACAATCGGCCTCGGCCGTGGCGCGCCAGGGCGGCGCCGTGGTGGCGCAAGTGATCGGCACCATGGATACCATCAACGCCTCGTCGCGCAAGATCGTCGACATCATCGGCGTGATCGACGGCATCGCCTTCCAGACGAACATCCTGGCCCTGAACGCGGCCGTGGAAGCGGCGCGCGCCGGCGAGCAGGGGCGCGGCTTCGCCGTGGTGGCATCGGAAGTGCGCAACCTGGCGCAACGTTCCGCGGGCGCGGCGAAGGAAATCAAGGAACTGATCGGCGCCTCCGTCGACAGCATCGCGGCCGGCAGCACCCTGGTGGCGCAGGCGGGCACGACTATGGACCAGGTGGTGGCCAGCGTTTCGCGCGTGACGGACATCATGGCCGACATCACGGCCGCTTCGCACGAGCAAAGCACGGGCATCGGCCACGTCAACCAGGCGATCACGGAGATGGACAGCGTGACGCAGCAAAATGCGGCACTGGTGGAGGAGGCGGCGGCAGCGGCGTCGAGCATGCAGGACCAGGCGGCCGTGCTGGCGCAGCTGGTGGCGCGCTTCAAACTGTCGGCGCAGGAGTCAGGCACGGCGCCGCGCTTGGCGGCCACATCGGCTGGCGCGCCGCGCGCCGTGGCGAAAAAGCCGGCGCGCAGCCTGGCGGCGCGCTAAGGTTCTGCTATTGGGCTGGCGCTGCCGCTGGCGGCGCCGGCTCGAATGTCAGCTTGTCATCGACGACGACGAATTGCCCGATTGGCTGGCCCAGGTCGGCTTTCGGGTCGTTTTCCATTTCCGTCAGCTCATTACAGGTATTCGTTTCCGCCTGCCACAACTGCTTGCCCATGCGAATATTCCAGATACCATCGCCTGCGGCAAACAGCTCGACCGTGATGTCGGCCGGCGCATCCGTCGACAGGCTGTGCAGGCGCTGGCATTGCGGCAGATTGGTGGCCATCAGCTGCACTTCCACGGTATCTTGCCAAAAATAACGTTGCTGGCGGCGCACGGTCAGGGAATGATCCTGGCCGTCGAACATATAGATGGCGAAGTCCTGGACACAGCCTGACAGCAGGACGGACAGCATGACGATCAGGAGTTTGCGCATGGTCGGCTTTCTTGGTTTGTGCTCTGGATTGTGCTTGGAAATGTCGGAATGCCTGCGTGACAGCGCTAGCGGGTGCTTACCCTGCCTGCGCGCCATCTTGTTTTTCGCTGACGTGGCATTATATCCATGCACACCAGTTGCGGCGCGACAATATCCACGCGCGCGCCGCCCGCCCTCCCTATTCAGCTGGAAAGACCACGATGATCGACCTGTATTACTGGACCACGCCCAACGGGCACAAAGTGACGATGTTCCTGGAAGAAGCGGGCATCCCCTACAACATCATTCCCGTGCATATCGGCAAGGGCGACCAGTTCAAGCCCGAGTTTCTCGCCATCGCGCCGAACAACCGTATCCCCGCCATCGTCGACCAGGCGCCGGCTGATGGCGGTGCACCCTTGCCCCTGTTCGAGTCGGGAGCGATTCTGCAGTACCTGGCCGAGAAAAGCGGGCAATTCCTGCCGGCCGATGTGCGCGGGCGCGCCGAAGTCATGCAATGGCTGTTCTGGCAAATGGGCGGCCTGGGCCCGATGGCCGGGCAAAACCACCATTTCGTGCAATACGCGCCCGAACCGATCGATTACGCCATCACGCGCTACGTCAACGAAACGAACCGCCTGTATGGCGTGCTGAACAAGCGCCTGGCCGACCGTCAATTCGTTGCCGGCGACACGTATTCCATCGCCGACATGGCGATCTATCCGTGGATCGTGCCGCACCAGCGCCAGCGCCAGAAGCTGGAAGATTTTCCGCATCTGGCGCGCTGGTTCGCGGCCGTCGCCGCGCGCCCCGCCACCGTGCGTGCGTATGCACGCGCAGCTGAGATCAATGTGCAGCCGACCGTCAGCGGCGACGCGAAAAGCGTGCTGTTCGGGCAGACGGCGAAGACGGTAGCCTGATCAACGGTCAGTTGCCGCGATATGTTGAAAAGCCGAAAGGGCTGAGCAGCAGCGGAATGTGGTAATGCTGGTCAGTCTTTTCCACGTGAAACTGCACGGGGATTTCCGGGAAAAACGTTTCCTGTTTCAGCCGTGCATAGTGTTCGCCTGTTTTAAACACGATGCGGTAGTCGCCCGCCTGCATGGGCGTATTCGCCGGATACATTTCCGTGATGCGCCCCTGCGCATTCGTCACGCCGCTGGCCAGTTGTTTCCAGTCATTGTCCTGCCCCTTGCCCTGCTTTTGCTCCAGGGTCACCGTCACGCCGGCCGTTGGCTGGCCACTTTGCAGGTCGAGGATATGCACGCTCAAGGGATTGGCGGCCAGGGCCAGGCTGGAGAGGCTGGCGAAGGCCAGGGCGGCGGTGATTTGTTTCAGTGTGGTCATTGTCGTGTCTTTCTTTACAGGGTAGGGGAATCGAGTTCAGGAATGGCGGCCAGGGCGGCCAGGGCGCAGGCGCGGTCTTGCTGCGCGCCGCCGCCGCCGGCCACGCCGATGGCGCCGACGATGTCTCCCTTGGCGCGCAAGGGCAGGCCGCCGCCCAGCAGCAGCAGTTCCGGCACGGTGGTCAAATTGGCCATGTCGGGATTGTCACGCGCGGCCACGGCCAGCGCCTGGGTATCGTTCTTCGTCGACAGGGCCGTGTAGGCCTTGCGCCGGCTCGCATCCGTGTTGTGCGGACCTACGCCATCGGCGCGCTGCACGGCCACGATATTGCCGCCTCGGTCGAGCACGGTGACGACGATATGCCGGCCTTGCGCCTGGCAGGCGGCCATGGCCGTATCAGCCAGTTTGCTGGCTGCCGCCAGCGAAATGTCATTGACCTTGCGCAACTGGGCTTGGGCCGGGCTGGCCAGCAGGCACAGCAGGGTAGTACCGAAAAGTAGGGCTTTCATGTGGCATCCAGAGAATCAAGTGACGCCAGTATGGCCAGTCTTGCCCTACGAGAAGATGATGGCCGCATGACATTTTTATCATCCGCGGCACCGTGCCTGCGGCGTAGAATGGTTTAACTTCCCACAAGAAAGCCCCCACCCATGCGCATCCTGGTAATCGAAGACGAACCGAAGACGGGTGACTACCTGTTGCGCGGCCTGGCCGAGTCCGGCTTTACGGTGAACCTGGCGCGCAATGGCCGCGACGGCCTGCACATGGCCAGCACGGACACGCCGGACTTGATCGTGCTTGACGTCATGCTGCCCATCATGGATGGCTGGCAAGTGCTGCGCGCCCTGCGCCTGTTGCCCGGCGGCGCCGACGTGCCCGTGATCTTTCTCACGGCGCGCGACGAGGTGCAGGACCGCGTCAAGGGCCTGGAGCTGGGCGCCGACGATTACCTGGTGAAACCTTTCGCCTTTGCCGAACTGGTGGCGCGCATCCGCACGCTGTTGCGGCGCGGGCCGCCGCGCGAGGACGACGTGATTCGCATCGGCGACATGGAAATCGACGTAATGAAGCGCAAGGTCAGCCGCCAAGGCCAGCGCATCACCTTGACGGCGAAGGAGTTCGGCTTGCTGCATTTATTGGCGCGGCGCCAGGGCGAAGTCTTGTCGCGCTCCATCATCGCCTCGCAAGTGTGGGACATCAATTTCGAGAGCGACACCAACGTCATCGACGCCGCCATCCGCCGCCTGCGCAGCAAGCTCGACGACCCTTTCGAGCCCAAGCTGATCCACACCTTGCGCGGCATGGGCTATGTCTGCGAATTGCGCGCGCCGGCCGCGCCTGTTGTGCCTGATACGGGGGCACCTGCATGAAGCTGGCGCAGCTTCGCCGTTCGCTGACCCTGCGCGTCACGCTCGTGTTCGTGCTGATCGTGGCCCTTGTCTCGGCCGGGCTGGGCATGCATTTGTACCGCTCGTTCGTGGCGGAAATCGAGCGCCGCGATGACATTTTGTTGCTGGGTAAGTTGCGGCAGATCCAGCAGTTGCTGGGTAATGCCGGCACCCTCGATATCATCCGCGAGCGGCCCCAGTATTTCCGCGACACCATGAGCGGCCAGGAGAATTCACTCGTGCGCATCGTGCGTGCCGATGGCACGCGCTTGATCGATGTCAATCCGAACGGCGAGATGGTGGCGCATCCTGTGCCCGTGGCCGTCGATGCGCCCGTGACAAACAGCGACATTGTCAGCTGGACCAGCCGCGACGGTTATCCGGCCAGGGTCGTGGCGGCCAGCGCGCGCATCGGCGACCCGGCGCAGATGGCCGATATTTCCGTGGCCCGCGTATATGGCGACCGCACGGCCATGTTTGCCGCCTACCGCTGGCAGATCGTCGTGTCTGTTGCTGTCAGTGCGCTGGTGGCGGCCCTGCTGGCGAGCTTGATGCTGCTGCGCGGCCTGCGGCCGCTGCGCAATATCGCCGCGCATGCTGCCCTGGTGCGGCCCGGCAAGCTGGGACAGCAGCTCGAGGCGCGCGATGCGCCGACGGAATTGCTGCCGCTGATACACGCCCTGAACGCCATGCTGGCGCGGCTGCAGGAAGGCTATGCGCGGCTGTCGCAATTTTCCGCCGACCTGGCGCATGAATTCCGCACGCCCGTCACCAATCTGCTGGGACAAAGCCAGGTCATGCTGGCCCGCCCGCGCAGCGCGCACGAGTATGAACAGCTGGTGTCGTCGAATGTGGAAGAGCTGGAACGGCTGTCGCGCATGATCGACAGCATGCTGTTTCTGGCGCGCGCCCAGCAGGAGGAAATGGTGCTCGTCAAGCAGGTCTTGCGGGTGCAGGACGAGTTTTTGCGGCTGGCCGATTTCTTTGAAGGCTTGGCCGAAGAGCGCGAGCTGGCGCTGGCTTGTCACGGCAGCGGCACGGTCACTGCCGAGCCGCAACTGCTGCGCCGCGCCTTGGGCAATTTGTTGTCGAACGCCATCCGCCACGCGGCGCCCGGCAGCACGATTTTGTTGCGTTCGCATGCGACGAATGAGGGCGTGGAATTGAGCGTGAGCAACCTCGGCCCCGCCATCCCCGCGCGCCATTTGCCGCACCTGTTCGAGCGCTTCTACCGCGCCGATCCTGCCCGCAGCGATTCGGCCGCCTCCACCGGCTTAGGCTTGGCCATCGTCACGGCCATCATGCAATTGCATGGCGGCAGCGCGACGGTGGCGTCGGACGCGGCCGCCACGACGTTTACCCTCGTTTTCCCGGCGTAATTGACTGGGGTGGTGTCGGATTACGCTACGCCTCGGCGGCCCCGCTAATCCGACAAGTGCCGCCAACAATGTTGTCGGATTACGCGTTTGCAGCCTCGGCGGCCCCCGCTAATCCGACCTACCCCATCTCCACCAAAAACTCATGCATGCCCGTATGCGCCAACTGCGCGCACGCGGGGGCGAAATGCGGCAACTGGCCCCACAGCAGCGGGTTGCCGACGATGTACACATAGTGTTGTGCGCGCGTCAGGGCAACGTTGAGCAGGTTCGGCGTAGTGGCTGCCCACTGCGCGGCGCCCGTCGTGCTCTCATCCGCGCCGAGGACCAGCATCACCACGCTTTGCTCCTTGCCCTGGAAGGTGTGCACGGTGCCCACCATCTGGCTGCTCCACTGGCGCAGTTCGCGTGCCGTGGGCGCCTTGCCGTAGCCGAGGCGGCGGTCCCAGTCCAGGTCCATGATGCGCGAACGCAATTCGTTGCGCACGGCCTTGAAGGGGGTAATCACATACATGTCGGGCAGCTTGCCGTCGCGGCGGTACAGCTTGAGCAGCACTTCCAGCACGAAATCGAGCTGCACCGGCACCACCTGCTTGTAGCTGACGGCACCGACGGCGTCGATCCAGCGGCTCGGGCCACGCGTCAGGCCCCGGGCGCTGGCCGGCGGCGTGCGGTCGGCGAGTCCGTAGACCATCTTGTCTTCGTAGGCGATGCTGTTGGCCAGCGAGAACATCGGTTCCACGCAGCGGCGGTGCACGCGCAGGGGGCTGCCGATCCACAGGGGCTGCGCGCTATTGGCGCCGACAGTTGCGCCATAGCGGTTGGCCTTGTCCGCCAGGGTCTGCACGGACACGGAGCTTGGCGCATAGCTGCCATCCTGCGTGTGCGGCGACAGGGCCGACAAGGTTTGCACCAGGCGTCCGGGCACGGTGAACACAGGTTCGATCTGCAGCGGGTCGCCGACGACGACAGCGCGCTTGGCGCGCCACAGGCTGCCCAGCGCCGCCTGCGGCACGGCCTGGCCCGCCTCATCGATGAACAGCCAGCCCAGCGATTCAGGACCCATGCCCTGGAACTGGCGCGCGAACGAGGCAAACGTGGTCGACACGACCGGCACGACCATGAACAGGCTGTGCCAGACCATGGCGATGTGCGACTGATCGTAGGCGCGCTTGTTCTTCAGTAATTTGGAGACGGCCAGCAAGTTGCCGCCAAAGCCGGGGCCGCCTTTCTTTGCCACTTCCGCCAGCCACGCTTCATGCAGGGCCAGGGCCTTGGCGAACAGGCGCGAGCGCAGGCGCGCCAGGGCCGGTTCATGCCACAGGCCGCCAATTTGCAGGGCGTCGCCGTCCAGCTCGTCCAGGGTGGCCGGCGCGATGATGGTGGGGAAGCGCATGCGCGCGCGGCGCAGCAGTTCCGTGCTGTCATCCCATTCGCGCTGGCGCGATTGCGCCGTGCGCAGGGCGATGTGCAGGCTGTTGCGGGCGCGTTCGCAGCGCGGCTCCAGCTCGCCTTTCAGCAGCAGCTTGATGGCGGACACGTCGCGCGCGGCCTGGCGTTGCGCTTCCGCATTGGCGACGACGGCGTCCTTGTAGGCACGCGCCGGTGCCGTGCGGAACAGGCGGGCAAAGAAGCCCGGTTGCGTCAGCGCCACCAGGCGTTCCTCTTCCAGCAATTCCTTCTTGCTGGCGAGCAGGGTGTCCTGCTGCGCCAGAGCGTCCGTCAGGGCGCCATTCGCAGCATCCATTTCCTGCTCGGCAGCAATCAGCGCCTGCTGGCTGGCCTGCATGAAGTCTCCTTCCGTGCAGGTGCCCACGGCTTGCCACAGGGCCGCGTACTGGGCGTGCTCGGCCAGGGCTTTTTCCACCACGTGCTCCGTTTCGCGGAATTCGCGCGCCGCCTGGGCGAAGCTGACGCCCTGGTAGCTGGCCAGCCACTGGCGGATATTCTGCGCGTTCGGCGTCTTGCGAGGCGTCGTTTTATCCCAGTCGTCGTCATAGAAATTGCTGACGAAGCGACGGCGGTTGGCGCTGTTGCCCAGCGCACAGGACATCAAGCCCCATGGCGCTTCCGTGTCGCCCAAGGCGCGGTTGGCGCCATTGCCATCGGCCACCACCCTGCGCGCCACGCTTTCAAAATAGCGCGTGCGCGCCCATTCCTTGCCCAGCTGCTTCGGTTTGGGCAGGTCGCCGGAAATATTTTCCACCGCCGCGTTATTCGACGAGGCGACGACCATTTCAAAGCCCGTCAGTTCCGGGCGCAGGCGCGCGATGGTAATCGGGTCGCGCACGCCTTCGAAGGCCACGGCCACCTTGCCGATGAAGGCGTCGCCGGCGCGATCCAGGCAGGACAGCACGCTGGCGCGGCGCACGATGTTGTCGGCGAACAATTCGCGCAGCAAGGTGGTCTTGCCCGTGCCCGGCGGGCCGTTGACGGAAAAAATGCCCCGCTCGTGCAAGCCCGTGCGTGCGCCGTGGATGGCGAACTGCTGCATCAGGCTCATGGCGTAGCTGGCGTCTTCCAGCCAGTGGCCGCGGTGCATGTTGGCCGGATTGAGCATGGCGGCCAGCGCCTGGCGTCCTGCCGGGCTGTACAGGTCGATGCGTTCATCCTGCGCCAGCGGCGTCAGGTAGGCGGCCACCGTCGCGGGCAACTTGCCGCCACGCAAGGCACGGATGATCTGTTCCAGGTCATCCAGGTAAAAACTGTTGAGAATATCGACAGCGGGTTCCACCGCATCGCCAAAATCCAGGCTGCGGTTCTGGCTGGACTCAGGCGTATCGGCGTCCGCCACGGCGGCGCGTTTCTTGCGCGTGCGCACTTCCAGCACGGCCAGCGGCTGCGCGCCGGACGGGCGGAAATTCGCCCAGTCCATCAGCAGGTCGGCCAGCGCGGCGATCTCCATGCCGGACAGGGGCGAAGACACATTGCCGGCCTCGTCCGTTATTTGCGGTGATACGCGACTTGCCGCGAAGTTGCGCAAACGGTCTTGCAGGGCCAGCTGGCTGTCGCTGAAAGCGTCCAGGCTCAGGCCGGACCAGTCCGGCGTGCGGGCGCGGCCCAGCGCCCACGGCAAGGTGGACACGGACACCGGGTCAAATTGCGGTTCGCCCAGCGCATTCAGATTGATGCGGGCAAAGCACGAGCGTCCCAGCAGCTCTGTTTTTTCCGCTTCGGCCAGGCTTTCCGGACCGCTGGGGGCAGGGCAAGCCTTGTTGATTTCCGCCTTGTCGAAGACGCCGAGGAATAATGCAAAGCCGTCGATTTCGCGGTCGGAGGGCACCTGCCACTGCGTGGCGAACTGCGGCGGCAATTGCGCCAGCTGTTCACGGTGCAGGAGGCGCACGCTGGACGGGTCTTCAACGTCCGTGATTTGATTCAGGTCAAACGGGATAAAGAATTCGATCTTGTGCCAATACTCCAGGATAGCCAGGAGGCGCTGCTGTTCTGCCTGATTCATGATGACCAATATTTTGTAAAGCGAGCGAGGATTGTAAAGGGTATGCGCGGCGCATGTTTTGCACTTTTGCCTATTGCGCGCGCTTTGCCGCAAAAAAAGGGCGGCGCATGGACGAAAAAAAAGCCAGGCAGCAACTTCCTGCCTGGCTTTCCCATGGGAAGGATGTTGCTATTCGTTAAAACTCTTCCCATTCGCTTTCGGCGGCGGCATTGTCGCGGCGTGCCGGCGCGGCTGCCACGGCCTTGCGCGCTGGCGCCGGGCGGGCTGCGGGGCGCGCGATGGTTGCCGCCGCTGCCGGTGCCTTGCGCACGGGGCTCAGCTTTGAAACGCTGGCCACATGGTTGCCGGTTTTAAAGAAACCCACCACATGGGCCAGTTCGCCCGCCTGCTCCTGCATGCTTTGCGAGGCGGCCGCCGCTTCTTCCACCAGGGCCGCGTTTTGTTGCGTCACTTCATCCATCTGGGCAATGGCCATGTTGATCTGTTCGATGCCGATGGTTTGCTCATGCGTGGCGGACGTGATCTCGCCCATGATGTCGGTCACGCGCACGATGCTGTCGACGATGTCGCCCATGGTCTGGCCCGCTTCATTGACGAGGCGCGAACCCGTGTCCACGTTGGCGACGGAAGCGGCGATCAGTTCCTTGATTTCTTTCGCTGCGCCAGCCGATCGTTGCGCAAGATTGCGCACTTCCGTGGCGACGACGGCGAAGCCACGGCCCTGTTCGCCCGCGCGTGCCGCTTCCACGGCCGCGTTCAAGGCCAGGATATTCGTCTGGAAGGCGATGCCGTCGATGACGCCGATGATGTCGACTATCTTCTTCGACGATGCGTTGATGGTGCCCATGGTGTCGACCACTTGCGAGACGATGCTGCCGCCGCGCACGGCCACTTCGGACGCGCTTTTCGCCAGCTGGTTGGCCTGGCGCGCATTGTCCGCATTCTGTTTCACGGTCGAGGTCAGCTCTTCCATGGCCGACGCTGTTTCTTCCAGCGAGCTGGCTTGCTCTTCCGTGCGTGACGACAGGTCGAGGTTGCCGGCGGCAATTTCGCTCGATGCTGTGGAGATCGCATCCGTGCCGTGGCGCACTTGCGCCACCACGCCCAGCAGGCTGGTGTTCATGGCTTTCAATGCACCCAGCAGGCGGCCCGTTTCATCACTGGAATCGACCACGATGTGCGAGGACAAATCGCCCGATGCGACGGTTTCGGCCACGCCGACGGCGGCATTGATGGGACGGGTGATCGAGCGCGTGATGATCCACGCCACGAAGGCGCCCAGCAGCACGGCCAGGCTGCCCAGGATGATCATGGAGGTGCGCGCGCTGCTGCTCAGCGCCTCGGCATCGCTGGCCGCCTGCGCCGCCAGTTCGCCTTCCAGCGCGACCAGGCTGTCGAGCGCCGTCAGCACGCGCTTCAGGCTCGGTGCCGCCTGCTGTGTCAGCGCGGCGATCGCTTCTTCCGTCTGGCCGGCATTGCGCAGCTCGATGACCTTGTTGTTCAGCGGCGCACCCGCCTTCAGGGCGGCGTCCAGCTCGGCCATCAAGGCCGTTTCCTTGTCCGTCGCAATTTTCTTTTGCAAGGTTTCCTTGGCGGCGCCGTATTTTTTGCGCGCTTCGACGATCTTCGCCAGCTCCGCCTGCACCAGCGCTTCCGTCGGCGCCACGACCACGCTGGTAATGGCCAGGGTAATGGTGCGCACGTTGTCGCTCATGGTATTGGCGGCCGCCATTTTGACGTTCTTATCGGCCACGATGTCGTGCGTGCGCGCGCTCAGCTGTGCCATGGAATACAGGCCAACGAGCAAGACAGCGACCAGCAGGCCGAGGACGACAGCAAACCCGATCCCGAGCCGGGTGCCGATTTTGAATTGTGTGAGTGACATGATTGCTTTCGTGTTGCGGAAGTGAAGGAAAACGTCGACAGGCCAGGGCTACGGGTTTATACGTAGAGGCGGCCAGACTGTAATTGTTCCTCAAAATTCCGCACTGCAATACAAAAACTTGTATCAAGTCCGAGAAAAGTTAAAAATTTGGTAGCAACTTAACTAAGTTGTCGTGTGGAAACAACGAGCGCGACGTTGGATGCGGACTCAGTGTTCCGGAAACACGTGGGTAGCCAGGAAATCGATGAAGGCGCGCAGTTTTGGCGTCAGGTGGCGGCTGCTGGGCCACAGGATGCGAAAGGCGCCCTGGTGCTGGCGGTGGGTTTCCAGTATCGGTTGCAAATGGTTCGCGGCCAGTGCCGCGCGCACGGCAAAGTCGGGCAGGGCTGCAATGCCCAGGCCGCTTCCGGCGAAGTGCAGCAAGGTGTCGACATTATTGCAGTTCAGCATGGACGGCAAGCCGAGGGGCTGGCCTGCGGCGCGCTGCTGGGGGCGCTGGCCGTCATCGCGCTCAAGGCGTGGCTGTACCGCCAGCCCTCAGTGCTCGATATGGTTGGGGATGCGAAACAGTAGATCCGTGTCGCCGAGGTCCACGCCCGCTTGCGACAGCAGGGTGCTGGCCTGGCCACGATGATGCGTCTGGTGGTTGAAGAAATGCATGAGCAGGCTGAAAAATGCGCGCCGGTTCGGGCCCTTGCTGTTGCGGTAGTCGAGCAGGTGATCGAGGTCGGCTTCCGTGATGGCGGCGGCCCAGTCGATGATGAGCTGGTCCAGCCATTGCCGGTGCGCATGCATGGCGGCAAAGTCTTCGGCCGCGAACAGCGGGTGGGTGAGCGAGGCGGGCGGCGTGATGGCGCGGATGGGATCGAGCAAGGGAAAGCCGGCCGGATGCTTCGCATAGCGCTGCAGCCACAAGGTATCGCCCACCATCACGTGGTTCAGGGTGCCCAGCAGGGAGCCGAAAAAAGCGCCCTGCTCGCGTTGCAGTTCTTCCGGCGGCAGGCTGGCGGCCGCCGCGTACACCTTCGCATTCATCCACTGGTTGTAATCGGCCATCAGGCAAATGTGGGCGCAACGGCTCATGGTGATTCCTCCAGTGTATGAGTGTTCTATATTAAACGGACTTCAGGAACGCGCGTATGCCGGCCAGCAGCATTTCGATGGCCATTGCCGTCAGGATCAAGCCCATCAGGCGTTCGAAGGCCGTCATGACCCGCGGCCCCAGCGCCCGCTGCAAGCGTTCGGCGCACAGGAAGACCGCCAGCCAGACGACTGCCACGGCCGTCAAGCCTGCCACGTGGGCAATGACTTCGTTCATTTCATGCGAGGAAAACAGCAGCACGGTCGCCAGCGCCGACGGGCCGGCCAGCGCGGGGATGGCCAGCGGCACGATGAACGGCTCGCCGCCCATCTCATGGTCGCTATTGCCGGCGTTTGGTTGCGGAAACACCATGCGCATGGCGATCAGGAACAGGATCACGCCGCCGCCGATGCGCAGGGCGATTTCCGACAGATGCAAGGCGTTCAGGAAATGCCGGCCAAAGAACATGAATATGAGCAAGATGCCGAAGGCGATCAGGCACTCGCGCACCACGACTTTCCAGCGCCGCTCGATGGGGACACGCTTCAGGGCATTGACGAACAGGGAAACGTTGCCAAATGGATCAGTGACGAGCAAGAGCAGGATAAAAGTCTGGAAGAAATTCTGTGTCATGGTGGTGTGGAGATGAGGTCAACACCGCCGCCAGGATGGGCGCGGTGCGATAAGGCTTGCGATGATAACAAGAGCGGCGACTATCGCCCATGATTATTGATGCATAGCAGCATTTTTTTTACGCCGCGATGACTTTTGCCTGGTAAAACGCCGTCGGTGTGGTGCCGAAGTGTTTCCTGAACATGGCGGTGAAGGCGCTCTGGCTCGTGTAGCCGTTGTCCATGGCCACGTCGATGACCTTGCCGCCGCGCGCCAATTGCTCCAGCGCCCGCAGCAGTCGCGCCTGCTGGCGCCAATGGCCAAAGCGCATGCCCGTCTGTTTCTGGAACAGGCGGTGCAGGCTGCGCTCGGTGATCGCCAGTTCCTGCGCCCAGTGCGCCACCGTCAGCTGTTCTCCCGGTTGCGCCATCAGCTGGGCGCAGATGCCGCGCAGGCGCTTGTCCGCAGGCAAGGGCAGATACAAGGGCAGCACGGGCAGGCTGTCGAGTTCATGCAGCAGCAGTTGCAGCAGATGCCAGTCGCGGCTGCCTTCTGTAAAGTCGGGCGCGATATCCACGGCCGCGACGATCAGCTGGCGCAGCAGGGGACTGATGTCGAGCACGCAACTGTGGCTTGGCAGCAAGGGCGAGTTGGCGCAGTTGACGAACACCGTGCGCATTTTCACGGCGCCGCTCATGCGCACCTGGTGCGCCACGCCCGCCTGCAGCCACACGCCGCGCGTGGGCGGCACCACCCAGCGCCCGCCCTGCGTCTCGATGGTCATCACGCCCTCGATGGCATACAGCAACTGGGCATGCGTGTGGCAGTGCGCGGAAATCACGTGGCCATGCGCATAGTCAACGGCCAGCGCCATGGCGCGCGCCGTGACGGGCAACAGTTGCTGGAAGGCGGGGCTGGAGCAATCCATGTGAATAAGCGTCAGTTTTGGAATAGGTTTGGACATCTTAGCGCGAGAAGGCGCGGCGTGCCTGCGGCATGATGGTTTCCCGCAATAATCTATGGAGTTACGCATGCCTGTGCGCGCTTATCTGTATCCGTTTCTGGCCATGCTGCTGTGGGCCGGCAACGTTGTCGTATCCAAGCTGGCCGCGTCTAGCATCGCCCCCACGGCCATCACTTTTTACCGCCTGGTGCTGGTGCTGCTGGTGATGACGCCGTTTATCGCCCGGCCCCTGTGGCGCAATCGCGCGGCGCTGCGACGCCAGTGGTGGCAGCTGGCGCTGTGCGGCCTGATGTCCATGGCGCTGTTCCAGAGCCTGTCCTACCGCGCCGCGGAATCGACCACCGCAACCAACATGGCCATCGTCACGGCGCTGGCGCCCCTGATGACGGCGATCCTCAGCGTGCTGCTGCTGGGCGAACGCCTGACGGTGGGCATGGCGGCCGGCGGCGTGCTGTCGTTTGGCGGCTTGCTGTACCTGGTGGGGCGCGGCGACGTGCTGGCCCTGCTGCACCAGGGCGTGCATGCGGGCGACGCGCTGATGCTGCTGGCCTGCCTGAGCTTTGCCCTGTATGGCGTGCTGCTGCGCCGCTGGCGTCTGTCCATTCCCGCCTGGCAAGCCATCTATTGCCAGGCCCTGGCGGCGCTGGCCTGCATGCTGCCGTTTTTCCTGCTGCTGCCGCCCGGCAGCGCCCGGCTCGATGCCACGACCTTGCCCCTGATCGGCTATGCGGGCATCGGTTCGTCCATCGTCCTGTCCTACCTGTGGATCGAAGGGGTAAAGCTGCTGGGGCCGAACCGCTGCAGCATCTATGTCAACTTGCTGCCGATATTGACGGCCTTGCTGGCTATCGTCTGGCTGCACGAAAGCATGCATGCGTATCACCTGATCGGCGGCGGCATCTCACTGCTGGGCGTGCTGCTGGCGCAGACGGTGCAGCGGCCCTTGTTTGGCCGGCGCGCAAGCGTATCCGGGCTTGCCTGAATGGCCATGCATAATGGCGGTTTTGGGCAGTGGAGTTGGCATGCGGCACTCAATTTTAAAGAACACGCTGGCAGTGCTGCTGGCGCTGGGAAGTGTGGCGCCAGCGCAGGCGGCAGCGCGCTTTTATGAAGGCAAGGCCATGGCCTATGCCAGCGCCGTCGAGCGCCGCGATGGCGGCGTGGTGCTGGCCTTCTTGCGGGAAAACGGCGAAGTCAACGGTTACTATTGCCAGTGCAACGGGGACAGCGGCAAGCGCATGAACCTGGACAAGTATGGCAAGGCCAGCATTGCCGCCGTATTTCATGCGGACCTCGACAGCGAAGGAGAAACCACCTTCGTGCTCAGCCGCAATGGGACGGCCTATGGCTTGCATGCCTACCGCTACGAGCGCGGCGGCGGCCGCATGTTCAAGGTCGCCGCCCTGCAGCCGACCCTGGACGCCATCGTGCGCGGCGCAGGCAGCATGGACGAGGCAAAGGTGCGCGCCGCGCTGGCGTCGCTGCAACTGATCGATTACAGCATCGATTATGCGCGCACGGGCATCGCCGACTTTGATGCCATTGAGCATGGCCATGGCAGCCTAGTCGGCTATTTCAACATCGACGGTGACTTACTGCCTGGCAAGCCGGCGGATGCGCCGGCATTTGCCTATAAAAAAACTTTCCAGGAAAACGATGGCCATTTCCTTACGGTGACTTATTTGCTGGGCAAGGGTTGGGAAGGCGGTCGTGTGCCCAGTTATCACATCAAGTGGATCACCTGGGAAACGCAACCGCAGCGCTTTGCCGCCGGCCAGGACGGGCTATTCATCGAGTACGACGTGAATTGCTGCAGGGGCAGCGTGTTTGCCCGCGGCCAGTATGCACAGGGCAAGCGCACGGGACAGTGGCACTATGAAGAGCCGCTCACCATCCGCTCGGTTGGCGCGTTTGTCGACGACAAGGCCGAAGGGCCATGGACGTATGCAAGCGGCGAGGAAACGACGACGGGCATGATGCAGCGGGGCCAGCGCACGGGCCGCTGGGAAGTGAACCCGGGCGTGGACGAATGGCGCGACGAAGGCAAGGGCAACTACCAGGGCTTCGATACCTACCTCAAGGACAGGCTGGATGGACCCAGCGAGCGCCGCGTCGGCGACGTCGTGCATTGGCGGGGACAGTATGTGAATGGCAAGAAGCAGGGCCAGTGGCTTGAACCCGGCGGTGGCGGCAACTACGTCAATGATGTGAAGCAGGGGCCGTGGAAGAAGGCGACACCGGACGGCGGCTGGCAAGTGTTGACGATGGTTGACGGCAAGCCCGATGGTAGGCTGGAACAATATGCAGGCAATGGCCAGCTGGAACTCATCGAGCACTACCGCCTGGGCGAGCTTGATGGGCCGATGGAAAGCTTCTATCCGGATGGCAAGCGACGTTACCAGGGGACGTTTGCGAATGGCAAGCGCGACGGGGAGGAGATCCTGTTTTATCCGGATGGCGACGTACCGCAATTTCACCGCAACTGGCGCAAGGGCGTGCCACACGGCGTCAATATCGAGCATTTTCAGAATGGCATGCTGAAGCACATCAGCAGTTATGACATGGGCAAGAAAACGGGCCGTTTTCAATCTTTCCGCGACGATGGCCAACTGATCGAAGAAACCGTTTATTAACACGGCTGGCATTCCGGCGCGTGCGCGTGCGGCAAGGGAATGCCAGTTCTGCGCAAAAAACATCACTTGTTTGTGACAAAGCGTGAAAATCCATGCTGGATATTGCCACTAGGAATCTTTCCCTGTATCTTGCAGTCAGGAAATTAAAAATACCGGAAACCTCAACCCTGTTGACCTGTATTTTACTCCTGACGATATGCGCGGGCCGCCATCCCCCCAGCCGCTGTTAACGCGCCATCGACCGAACTTTGTCCTGAACAATTCAGAATTGACCCGCCCATCTGGCATTTGTCGCGATTTCCGTCGGCAAGCGCAGGCATGGTTGCGCCCTACCAAGGAAATTGCATGCTATCGAACATAACAATAAGAATGCGCCTGATCGCCACCATGAGTGTGCTGGGCTTGCTGATCGCCGTCTTGGGCGCCATGAGCATGATCGGGCTGAAATCAGCCAACAACAGTCTCAACGAGGTCTACAGCAACCAGCTGGCTTCGACGCAAGCCATCGGCGAGTCGCAGATTTTCCTGGGCCGCGCCCGCTTCACCATGGATCGCGTGATGGTCCATCCCGATGCGGCCGACGCCAAGGATACCTTGGCGCGTGCCGAGCAATTCCTGGAGTCATCGAGCAAGGCCTGGAAAGTGTATTTGGGCTTGCCGCAAAGCGTGGAAGAAAAACGCCTGTCCGACGACATGGACAAGAAGCGCAGCGATTACATCAACAACGGCGTGCTGCTCATGAGCAAGGCCTTACGAGAAGGAAATGTCGAGCAAGCCGATAGCTTGATGATGAAGGGACTGACGCCGCTGTATCGCTCGCTCGACCAGGCAGCGGAAACCTTGACGCAGTTTCAGGTGAGCGGCGCGGCCAAGATGTATGCCGACAGCCAGGCCAGCTACCGCACGCAAGTGACGATGGCCATCACCGGCATCGTGGTGGGGGGCTTGCTGATCATCATTTCCAGCATTTTGCTGCTGCGCGCCATCTTCGGCCCGCTGGACCAGGCCCTGCGTCATTTCGGCGCCATTTCCGACGGCAACCTGGCCAACGACATCGTCATCACGCGCAACGATGAAATGGGTGCCTTGCTGACGGGCTTGCAGAAAATGCAGGAGCGCCTGTCGACCACCGTGCGTGGCGTGCGCGACGGCAGCGGCGCCATCGCCACGGCCAGCAATGAAATTGCCTCCGGCAACCTGGACCTGTCGAGCCGCACGGAACAGCAGGCGTCGAGCCTGGAAGAAACCGCCTCGTCGCTGGAAGAACTGACTTCGACCGTCAAGCAGAATTCCGACAATGCGCGCCAGGCCAACCAGCTGGCCGTCTCCGCTTCGGACGTGGCCGTCAAGGGCGGCGCGCTGGTGGCGCAAGTGGTCGATACCATGGGCACCATCAGCGAATCGTCGAAAAAGATTGCCGACATCATCGGCGTCATCGATGGCATCGCATTCCAGACGAATATCCTGGCCTTGAACGCGGCCGTGGAAGCGGCGCGCGCGGGCGAGCAGGGCCGTGGCTTTGCCGTCGTTGCCACGGAAGTGCGCAACCTGGCGCACCGCTCGGCCAGCGCCGCCAAGGATATCAAGGTGCTCATCGAAGCGTCGGTGCGAAACGTGGGCGCCGGTAGCGAACTGGTCAGCCAGACGGGGACGACGATGGACGAGATCGTTTCCAGCATCCGCCGCGTCACCGACATCATGGGTGAAATCAGCGCCGCCGGCCGCGAGCAGGAACTGGGTATCGGCCAGATCAATCAAGCCGTGGCGGAAATGGATACCGTGACGCAGCAAAACGCGGCACTGGTGGAAGAAGCGGCAGCCGCCTCGGAATCGATGCAGGAACAGGCGGCGGCGCTGGCCGAAATGGTCAGCATCTTCAAGCTCGATGCCGCCCACAGCGGCCCGGCACCGGCCAAGCCTGCCTTGCGCAAGCCTGTCGTCGCCGCCGCTACCAGCGCCTTGAAACGCCCGGCGCCGCGCCTGGCGACGGCCCGTGTTGCCGCTGCACCGGCCGCCGCCAAGCCGCGCCCAGCCAAACCGATGGCTGACAATAGCGGCGAGTGGGAAGAGTTTTAAGTTACGGCGCTTCCAGGGCCACCTTGCTGCCCTCTTCCTGTAAGCGCGCCGCCTCGGCCAGGGCCTGGGCGCGCGCTTCTTCCGCCGCCTGTTCCGCTTTCTCCAAAGCATCGTGACGCGCCTGCAATGCTGCGCGGGCGCGCACGAAGACGATCTTGATGGCAGCCATCACGGGCACGGACAGGAAGATGCCCACCACGCCGCCGAGCTGGTCGCCGGCCAGCAAGCCGACGATCACCATCAGCGGACTCACTTCCACGCCTTCGCTCATCAAGTACGGGTTGACCACGTAATCCTGGAACAAGCGGTAGGCGGCGATAAAGCCGATCAGCCAGAAGACGTGGTCGAAGCCGCTGAAGCCGGCCACCACCACGGCGATGATGGCGGCTGCCAGCGGGCCGGCAAACGGGATGAACTCCAGCAGGGCGGCGGCACCGGCCAGCAGCAGGCCGTAGGGCACGCCCATCAGGGAAAAGGCGATGCTGTAGGACACAAAGGTGGCGATCGACAACAGCAGCAGGGCGCGCACATAGCGCGACAGCAGGATGTCGAGGTCGTCGATGATGGCGCCCCAGAGTTTCTTGTTCGGACGGTTCAGCAGGGATAGCAAGCCGTCGCGCATGTCCGGACCTTCCTTGATCAGCAAAAAGCTCAGCACCGGCACCAGCACCAGATAGATCAGGTTGCTGGCCGCGTGCATCACGCCCAGGCTGATTTCCTTCGCCAGCGGCATGGCTTGGCCCGTGCCGCTGCTCAGCTGTTCCTGCATGAAAGACAAAATACGCGCGCGCAATGGCTCCATGAACTCGGGCAGCGGAATGCGCTCGGCAAAATTATTGCCTTTTAGCAGGGTCGGCAATTGCGCGCTGAGCTTGGTGGCTTCCTCTTCGATGCGCGCGCCAAAGATCGAACCCAGGATGGCAACCAGCAGCACCACCACCAGAAACACGATGCCGATGGCGGCCGTGCGCGGCAAGCGCTTCGGGCCATGGCGTTCCAGCAGCTCGATCAGGGGATACACGAGGTAGCTGAAGAAAATCGCAAACACCACCACGATCAGGGTCGACGAGACTTGATATGTGAGGAACAGCAGGAAGACGATCAGGAAGGCCGTCCACACCATCTTGGCGACGCGCAAGTTAAAACCGAACATAGGAGTTCCTTAGGACAGAATGCTAGTCAAGCGTGGTTTTGCTTGAGGGAAGGGGTGGGCAAGGCAGGGACCGGGCAGCGCCGCACGATCGGAAATCATACCGCAAAATGCCAAAATGCCATGTTCCTGTGCGCGATGGCAATGCTTTCCCCTGTCCGCGCCGTCTGTTGCCTACTTATCCAGCCAGCTGGCCACGGTGATGAACACGCCATTTTCCTTGTCCGGCTCGCGCAAGGTAACTGTGTAGCGTCCGCTGGTGTCGCGCCCGCTGAAGACCACTTTGTCGTCGTGCCCCTTCACTTGCGCGTCCTTGGCCAGCTTGGCGTAGGTATTGAGCACCCAGTGAAAATCGGCATAGCTACGCAGGGTGACGGCAGCGTCGGGCAGAGGCTCGCCGCCGGCCTCGGCCGCTTGCGCTGGCGTGTACATCGGCAACCCCGCCAGGCGCGCGGGGTGGATGATCTTGCCATCGCTGGCACTGCCGTTCAACTCGGCCGCTGGCAGCAGCAGGTGCAGCAGGCTGACGGGAAAGCCGGGCGGTACGTCGCGCGGCTGCCAGCCGGGCTGGCCGGGGCGGGTCGTGACGTATTCCACAGCGGCAATGCTTTGCCGCTGTTCCTGCGCAGCCTGTGCCAGCATGGCCGGCAACTGCCGCGCCCAGACGAGCAGCGGCGCGGCCGTCTCATCTTCCGCGTCCGGTGGCTGGAACAGGGTCAGCACGGCGTGTGTGGACGGCAGGCAGGCTGGAGCGGTGTCGCTGGTGACGGCCTGGCAATGGCCGTTGACGAGGCCCAGTGCCAACAGCTTGCGTTGCGGGTCGAACAGCATGGCGGCGCGCCATGCACCGTGCGTGCCGGCATCGATGGAGGCCAGCACCGAGCGTCCGTCGGGCAGCATGGTGCGCGTGATGTGATCGGGTGAACGCATGCTGTCGAGCACCTGGCGCGCGATCAGGGCATTGCCCTGCGTATAGCTGCCGTGCGCATAGCCGAGCAGCTTGAAGATGTCGGCGCGGATCTCCGGATGCGCGCTCAGGGCCAGCGGTGGCGAGGGCACGGGCACGGTGGCAGCCGCGAAGGCGGCGTCATCGAGCGTTTGCGCATGCAGGGGCGCGCCCAGGACAGCGCATAGCGACAGCAGGGACAATATGGAACGGATGGGGGTATGCAATGGCGATCCTTGTCGAGGCGCCATGCCGGTCCGGATGCCGGCATGCGCGGGCCGCGATCTTAGCATTCTGTGAAGAAATGGCGTTTTCTCAAGCAGCGTTGAGCACGTAACGGTTCTTGCCGTTCTTCTTGGCCAGGTACAGCGATTCATCGGCGCGCCGGTAGCTGTGTGACAAATCCGCTTCCTTGACCAGTTCCGCGATGCCGATGCTGACGGACACTTTGCGTTCTGGCACGAAGGCTGCCTCGACAGCATCGACCAGTTGGGCGGCAAAGGCGCAGGCCGCGGTTTTTTCGCCCTGATAGATGACGGCGAACTCTTCACCACCCAGCCGGCCGCACAGGTGCTCACCGGCCAGTGCCGCGATCACGCCGGCGATTTTTTTCAATACTTCATCACCCACATCGTGGCCATGCACGTCGTTGATTTTCTTGAAGTCATCGATATCGATCATCAGGAAATACGCGGTTGCCAGCCCGGGCCGCTGCAGGGCGCGCGCGCTTTGCGTGAACATGCGGCGATTGTTGAGCCCGGTCAAGCCATCCTTGTAGGCCATCGTCGCCAGGTCGCGCTGGGCCCGATAATTGTGAATGCGCAAGACGAGAAAATAGATATTCAGCGCCAGGCCGATGATCACGCTGATGGTGACGGCCAGCACGGGCCAGTGCTGGTCGGCCTGGCCTGCATGCACGGGAAACTGCCCCAATCCCAGGATGGCCCACACGCCCAGCGACACGCCCAGGTAATACGCGATGCCGCTGAAGATGGGCGCCGTCGTCAGGGTGATCATCACGCCCAGCGGCAACACCCAGAAAGCGGGGTCTTGCGTGCCCAGCATCAGCACGCGAAAGCTGAATGCAATGAACAGCACGCTGATGGTGCCGCTGGCGATGATCGCCTGCAGCGACCTGGCATACACGGTCAGCACCAGCCCGACCAGCATGCCCGTCACGCCCAGCGCTGCCTGTGCATGGTCGAGCGAAGCGCGCGGTACCGTCAGGCTGAACGTGACCAGCCAGCAAGCCAGGCCAAACGTCAGGATCGCTATCGAAATGAAATGCAGTTCCTTGAAAAAGCGCTGCTGCTGCGCCGGTTCTCCTGAAAAGAACAGGTAATACAAGGCAGGAGACAGGTTGCGCGAAGTGAACATTGCATTCGTCCAGACAGACAACAGGCCTTGCGGCAGGGGGGCCTGCCGGCGGCAAGCGTCGGCATGGCATGCGCGCGAATTAGTTGCGCTCAGGAACTAGTGTAATACTTTCCTGGTGGAAATGGTGACTTGCGTGTGGAAAGGCGTGGCCGCTGTCCTGCCGCCGCCACAGCGGCTCGCCAAAACCGCTGGCAAGCAGGGCGATTAGGCGCGGCATCACGGCTGCGTCAGCACCAACACCTCGCTGATCAAGTGCTTGCCAAAGCCATCATGCGCTGCTTCCTCCACAAGCCGGTGACCGGCCTGGTCGTCAATGCGCGACTCGTCTGCCCCGGCAACGATGACAAGGCGGTCTGGCGCAGCGGCGATCGCCAGCTGTCGCCCTGAGGCACATAAAAAAGCGGCCCTGCAAGGGGGCCGCCTGGGGACTTGCTGTCAGCAATGACGCTGGTTTACACGTCGATATTGCCCGCGCGCAGTGCGTTCGCTTCGATGAAGTTGCGGCGTGGTTCCACGTCGTCGCCCATCAGTGTCGTGAAGATCTGATCCGCCGCAATCGCGTCTTCGATCTGCACCTTCAGCAAGCGGCGCACGGTCGGGTCCATCGTGGTTTCCCACAGCTGATCCGGGTTCATTTCGCCCAGCCCTTTATAGCGCTGTTTCGAGACGGTGCGTTCGGCTTCGTCGCGCAGCCATTGCATGGCCTGGTGGAAGTCGACCACGGCGATTTCCTTCATGCGTTCGCCTTCGCCGCGGCGCACGAAGGCGCCTTCGCCGATCAAGCCTTCGAAAGTGGCGGCGCCGTTGCTCAGCACGGCGTAATCCGGGCCTTGCACGAAGTCGGCGTCGATGGCGCTGACTTTCACGTTGCCGTGGTACATGCGTTCAATGCGCAGCATGTGTTTTTCCGACAGGTCGTCGGAACGCACGTGCACTTTCACGGCGCTGTCGTTGATGGCCGTTTGCAGGGCCAGCGCCGATTTTTCCGCCAGTTCCAGGGTCGACAGGTCGAGCTGCACGCCCGTCATGATGGCCGTCAGGGCGGCGCGGTCGATGACGCGCGTCAGACGCGTCATGATGCTGTTCGACAGGTTGAACTTGCGCACCAGTTCGGCCAGGGTGTCGCCGGAAATGCCTTCCGCGCCTTCCTTTGGCACCAGTACGGCCGTGTTCAGGGCCACCGTCATCATGTAGCTGGCTTCTTCGGCGTCATCTTTCAGATAGCGCTCGTCGCGGCCGGCCTTGACCTTGTACAGCGGCGGTTGCGCGATGTAGATGTGGCCGCGCTCGACCAGTTGCGGCATCTGGCGGTAGAACAGGGTCAGCAGCAGGGTACGGATGTGGGCGCCGTCGACGTCCGCATCGGTCATGATGATGATGCGGTGGTAGCGCAGTTTTTCGACGTTGAATTCGTCCGGTCCGATCGAGGTGCCCAGGGTGGCGATCAGCGTGGTGATCTGCTCCGACGACAGCATTTTCTCGAAACGGGCTTTTTCCACGTTCAGCACTTTACCGCGCAGCGGCAAGATGGCCTGGAACTTGCGGTCGCGTCCTTGCTTGGCCGAGCCACCCGCCGAGTCACCCTCGACGATGTACAGTTCGCACAGGGCGGGGTCTTTTTCCTGGCAGTCGGCCAGCTTGGCCGACAGGCCCAGGCCGTCCATGATGCCTTTGCGGCGGGTCAGGTCGCGGGCCTTGCGGGCCGCTTCGCGCGCGCGCGCCGCTTCGACGATCTTGCCGCAAATGATCTTGGCGTCGTTCGGTTTTTCTTGCAGGTAATCAGCCAGGGTCTTGGCGACGATCTCTTCGACCGGGCCGCGCACTTCCGACGACACCAGCTTGTCTTTCGTCTGCGACGAGAATTTCGGTTCCGGCACTTTCACGGACAGCACGCAGGTCAGGCCTTCGCGCATGTCGTCGCCGTTGATTTCCACTTTCGCCTTTTTGGCGAACTCGTGTTCATCGATGTACTTGTTGATGACGCGCGTCATCGCCGCGCGCAAGCCCGTCAGGTGGGTGCCGCCATCGCGTTGCGGGATGTTGTTCGTGAAGCACAGCACCTGTTCATTGTAGGCATCGTTCCACTGCATCGACACGTCGACGGAGATATTGGTGCCCTGGTCCGACATACGCTCGCCGGTGGCCTGGAAAATGGTCGGGTGCAAGACCGACTTGGCCTTGTTGATGTACTCGACGAAGCCGCGCGTGCCGCCTTCGAAGGCAAACACTTCTTCCTTGCCCGTGCGCTGGTCCGACAGCTTGATGTTGACGCCATTGTTCAGGAAGGACAGTTCGCGGATGCGCTTGGCCAGGATTTCATAGTGGAATTCCACGTGCGTGAAAATCTCTTCGTCAGCCCAGAAATGCACGTCGGTACCGCGTTTGTCGGTTTCGCCGATGACCTTGATCGGCGAGGTGGCGATGTCGCCGACCATGACGATCTGGCGGTCCTGCGGCACGCCGCGTACGAATTCCATGTGATGCACTTTGCCGTCGCGGCGGATGGTCAGTTTCAGCAGTTTCGACAGGCCATTGACGCAGGACACGCCCACGCCGTGCAGGCCGCCCGAGACTTTATACGAGTTCTGGTCGAACTTGCCGCCCGCGTGCAATTCGGTCATGACGATTTCCGCCGCCGAACGCTTCGGATCGTGCTTGTCGTCCATTTTCAGGCCGGTCGGCACGCCGCGGCCATTGTCGGTGATCGAGATCGAATTGTCGCTGTGGATGGTGACGTGGATTTCCGTGCAATGGCCGGCCAGCGACTCATCGATCGAATTGTCCAGCACTTCGAACACCAGATGGTGCAAACCGGTGCCGTCCGAGGTGTCGCCAATGTACATGCCCGGGCGTTTGCGTACGGCTTCCAGGCCTTCCAGGATCTGGATGGAGGAGGCGCCGTATTCTTCCGTTTTGGCCTGGATCGGGGTGTCTTGTGGATTCTCGGACATGGACTGCTTTCTCAAATAACGATTGCTGATTGATTCGGGGCTGCTGGCTGATGACCGTAGGTCGGGTTAGCCGGAACGGCGTAACCCGACAGACGGCAATTCAGCATGTCGGATTACGCTGCGCTAATCGACCTACGTCACTGCTGTGGTCTTTAGATCCGCATCGGCATGACGACATACTTGAAGTCGGCATTGTCAGGGATGGAGATCAGGGCGGACGAGTTCGAATCGCCCAGGGCGATGTTGACGTATTCGCACTTCAGGTTATTCAGCACGTCGAGCAGATACGTCACGTTGAAGCCGATGTCGACCGAGTCGCCGCCGTAGTCGATTTCCAGCTCTTCGACGGCTTCTTCCTGGTCGGCGTTGGTCGAGCTGATCTTCATGCTGCCCGGGGTGATGATGCAGCGCACGCCCTTGAACTTGTCGCTGGTCATGATGGCGGCACGTTGCAGCGAGCGCAGCAGTTCATCGCGGCCGATCGTGAAGTCGTTTTTGTAGCCTTTTGGAATCACGCGCGTGTAGTCGGGAAACTTGCCTTCCACCAGCTTCGAGATCAGCTCGATGTCGGCAAAGGTCAGTTTCACCTGGTTGGCGGCGATGTCCAGCTGCACCGGCTCATCGTTCTCTTCCAGCAGGCGCTGCAGTTCGATGATGGTCTTGCGCGGAATAATCACTTCCTGGCGCGCGAAAGTCTGCTCGGTGGCCACCTGGCAAAACGCCAGACGGTGGCCGTCGGTGGCCACGGCGATGACATTATTGCCATCCAGCACCAGCAGCAAGCCGTTCAGGTAATAGCGGATGTCTTGCTGCGCCATCGAGAAATGCACCATGTTGAACAGGTGCTTCAGGGTTTTCTGGGGCAGGGTGACGCTGGCGTTGTAGCTTTCCGCCTGTTGCACGGTTGGAAACTCTTCCGCCGCCAGGGTTTGCAGGGCGAAGCGCGACTTGCCCGTTTGCACGGTCAGGCGCTTGTTCAGCAGGGTCATCGTGACGTCGCCCGATTCGGGCAGCGCGCGCAAAATGTCCAGCAGCTTGCGCGCGGCCACGGTGGTGCCGGTGACGTCCGCGCCGGAGCCGATTTCCGCGTGCGTGGTGATCTGCACTTCGGTGTCGGTCGACAGGAAGGAGACATTTTCACCGTCTTTGCGGATGAGGATATTGGCCAGAATCGGCATAGTGTGCCGACGCTCGACAATACCGCTCACGATCTGCAGTGGCCGGAGAAGGGTATCTCGGGTGGTTTTGACCAATTGCATATTTATCCTCAATGTATAGGTTGAACAGTACGACGTTTAACGTATTAATTTAACAATTGTTGCCATAGGGAGCCCCGACAGACCGGCTGCGGTGCCCTCCCAGATAATAAGGGTAAAGCACGTTTTGAGCCAGTCTTGCCACAGGTGTGCTTAGCCCTTCAACGTTTGCTCCAGTACATGCAACTCATGGTTGCATTCCGGGTTCTTGGTGCGGTCCAGCGCGATCTTGCGCACGGCATGCAGCACCGTGGTGTGGTCGCGGCCGCCAAACAGCTCGCCGATCTCCGGTAGACTCTTCTGTGTCAGTTCCTTGGCCAGGTACATGGCGATCTGGCGCGGCCGGGCGATATTCGCGGGCCGGCGCTTCGAATACATGTCGGCAACCTTGATATTGAAGAAGTCGGCCACTGTTTTCTGGATGTTTTCCACGGAAATCTGGCGGTTCTGCACCGACAGCAAGTCCTTCAGCGCTTCCTTGACGATATCGATGGTGATGTCTTTGCCATGGAAACGCGAGTACGCGAGGATCTTGCGCAGCGCGCCTTCGAGCTCGCGCACGTTCGAGCGCAAGTGCTTGGCGACAAAGAAGGCCACGTCGTCGGAGAAGGTGACGCCTTCCTGTTTGGCTTTTTTCAGCAGAATCGCCACGCGCATTTCCAGTTCCGGCGGTTCGATGGCCACCGTCAGGCCCGAGTCAAAACGCGAGATCAGGCGGTCGTCCATGCCCGTGATTTCCTTCGGATAGGTATCCGAGGTGATGATGATCTGTTTCTTAGCGGCAATCAATGCCTCGAATGCATAGAAAAACTCTTCCTGCGTGCGGCTCTTGCCGCCAAAGAACTGGATATCATCGATCAGCAGCATGTCGAGCGAGTGATAGTAATGCTTGAAGTCGTCGAAACCCTTGCGCTGGTAAGCGGTCACTACGTCGCGGACGTACTGTTCCGCGTGGATGTAGCGAATCTTCGCGCCCGGGTTGTCGGCCATCACCTGGTTGCCGATGGCGTGGATCAAGTGGGTTTTACCGAGGCCGACGCCGCCGTAGAAGAACAGCGGGTTATATGACACGCCCGGGTTGTTGGCCACCTGGATGGCGGCGGCGCGCGCCAATTGGTTGGCTTTACCCGTCACGAAACTGTCGAAGGTCAGGTCGGTGTTGATGCGGCTCTGCTCGCGGCGCGGCGCCGCGCCGATGCTCAGTTCCGGCACGCTCGGTTGCGGCTCCGCGGCGGTACGCGCGCTGGGCGCGCCGCCATTCGGGTCGCTGGCCGGGGTGCTGGTGGTCACGGGCTTCTTCGGCAGGGCCAGACGCGGGTCGAGCACGAACTGCACTTCCGTGGGCGCTTCGAAATATTGTATGGCCAGCGCGGTGATGCGGCTGGCGAACTGGGTCTTGACCCAATCGAGCTTGAAGCGATTGGGCGCAGCAATGCGCAGCTTGCCCTCTTCGTAGTCGAGAGGGATAAGCGGTTTGATCCACGCACTGAATTGTTGCGGTGTCAGCTCCAGTTCCAATTGCGCGGAACAGGCCTGCCAGAAATTATCCATGAATGTCTATGTGAAAAGGTGTGGGAGGGCGTATCGATTCTGCCCTGCGTTCACCGTGTTGCAAGGCCGGCGTCGCGCGAGGGCTCGCCACACGTAACGCGCTATTCTACTCCCGACTGGCAAAGTTATCCACAGGCACGACGCTTATTTTTCTGTGGCGGGGTGGGGCGCCATGTGCATAAGAGGCGACTTATCCCCCGGTTATCCCGTTGCAGGCAGTGCTGGCGCGGCTTGTGGCGGGGCCTTGCAGGCAGATGGGGCGCGCTGCGCAAATTTCCAGGCGATCACGGCAATCCTTGACAAGAGGGGGGCATATGCTGAATAATTCAGGGTTCCCCGCCCGTATTCCGTGTTTATTCATTTGGAACGACAATATGGACTAAGCGTGGATTAACGACGCAGTACCAAATCGTAGCGAGCGGTGACGAGTTGTGGCTGAGGCGCGCAACTGTGCGAATGCACAGTGAGCACCGTAGGCCGCAAATCGCTCCGCGTAGTAGATTTGGTACGCGTTCAAGCGGGCGATGAGATTGGCCAGCTTGTGCCTTGGCATAAGTGCGCGATTGTCATTGGCACCAAAAACTGACGGGACGTCAGACCCGATTTTGCATTTTTTTTGTTTTTAGCGAGACCAACATGAAACGTACTTACCAACCTTCCGTCGTTCGCCGCAAGCGTACGCACGGCTTCCGCGCTCGTATGGCTACCCGTGGTGGCCGTGATGTGCTCAACGCACGTCGCGCAAAAGGCCGCAAACGTCTGGCCGTCTAGGCTTGTCGTTGACAGCTGATCGCGTGGCTAGCTGTACTCCAGTCGGCAATCAACGCGAAGGTTCACACGACTTCGCGCGCTTTCGGCGTATCGTTAAAACGGATGAATTTTCATCCGTTTTTCGTTTGCGCCCTTCGCAAAAAACAGCGCATTTTGTGCTGTACACCCGACACAATCAATTGCCGCATGCGCGGCTGGGCGTCGTTGTGGCCAAGCGTTTCGCGCCGCGCGCGGCGACCCGCAACACGATCAAGCGCGTGACGCGCGAGCTGTTTCGCAACAGCGCGCTGCCGCCGGTCGACTGTGTGGTGCGCCTGTCGCGCGCCGTCAACAGCAAGGATGGTCCGGCCACCACGAGCAGGCTCAAAGCCGAGCTGCGTGAAGAATTGAGCCGCCTGTTCGCGGGGCAAATCGCCGCGCAGGCCCGTTCTGTTGCTCCACAGCCACCATCTGCGCCATGAAAACCCTGCTGCTGTTACTGTTGCGTGCTTATCAGTTGCTGATCAGCCCCGTGCTGGGACAGAATTGCCGCTTCTATCCGAGCTGTTCGCATTACGCGATGGAAGCGTTGCGCGTGCACGGCGCCGCCAAGGGCAGCCTGCTGGCTGCCAAGCGCGTGTGCCGCTGCCACCCCTGGAATGAAGGGGGCGTCGACCCGGTACCGCCGGCCGATGCTAAACAATCTTCAACGACCGCTTGCGGTTGCAACCACTCCTGACAAATACCCTAATGGATATCAATAAACGTACCATCCTGTGGATCGTGTTTTCCGTCTCGCTGGTAATTCTCTGGAACGAATGGATGATCTCGAACGGCAAGCCGTCGATGTTCTCCGCGAACACGGAACAAACCGCCAAGGCGCCTGCGACCCCGGCCAAGACGGCTGCCCTGGCGGCGAATGGCGCAGCGGGCGTGCCTGCCGTGCCCGGTGATGCTGCCGATCCCGCCGCCTTCAAGCGCGAAGTGATCACCATCACCACCGACGTCATCAAGGTCGATATCGACACCCTGGGCGGCCAGGTCAAGCGTCTGGAATTGCTGAAATTCAAGGGTGCTGGCAATCCGGGCTGGTTTGGCGGCTGCTTCGGCCTGTTCAAATGGTGCCAGCCCGATGACGGCAAGCAAAATGAAGTGCTGTTCGACGAAGGCGCGAACCACACCTACCTGGCGCAGTCTGGGCTGGTCGGCGGTCCTTTCCCGACGCACGCAAGCGGCTTCACGGTACAGCCTGGCGTACGCACCCTGGGCGACGGCAAGCAAGTGCAACTGGTAATGGAAGCGGTCGAAGGCGGCGTCAAGCTGACCAAGACGTTTACCTTCAAGCGCGGCGACTATGTGATCGACGTGCGCCATGACGTGGCCAACGTGGGCGCGGCCCCTGTCACGCCGCAGCTGTATCTGCAGCTGACGCATGACGGCAACAAGCCGGTCGGCGATTCCTTCTTCAACAGCAGCTTCACCGGTCCGACCCTGTACACGCCACAGGACAAGTACCAGAAGCTGACGTTCGAGAAAATCGAAAAAGCCGCCGTGGAAGACGAGAAGAAGGGCAACGACAATGCCATGAAGGCGCTGCATCCGCAGACGGCCAATGGCGGCTGGTTCGCCATCTCGCAACACTTCTTCGTCTCGGCTTTCGTTCCGCCTGAAAACGCCAAGCGCGACATCTTCACGAAGAAGGTCGGCACCAATCTGTACGCCATCGGCAACGTGCTGCCATTGCCTACCCTGGCGCCAGGCGCTTCGGCCAGCATGGACAGCAAGCTGTACTCGGGTCCGCAAATCGCGCACCTGCTGGAAAACGTCTCGCCTGGCCTGGAACTGGTGAAGGATTACGGCTGGCTGACCATCATCGCCAAGCCGATGTTCTGGGTCATGGAACAGATCCACAGCGTACTGGGCAACTGGGGCTGGACCATCATCGCCTTCACGATCCTGATCAAGCTGCTGTTCTTCCCGCTGTCGGCCGCCGGCTACCGCAGCATGGCCAAGATGAAGCTGGTCACGCCGAAGATGCAAGCCATCCGCGAACGCTTCAAGGGCGATCCGCAAAAGATGAACCAGGCCACGATGGAGCTGTACAAGACGGAAAAAATCAATCCGCTGGGCGGCTGTCTGCCGATCCTGATCCAGATGCCGGTCTTTATCGCCCTGTACTGGGTGCTGAACGCCTCCGTGGAAATCCGCGGCGCGCCATGGATTGGCTGGATCACCGACCTGGCCCAGCATGACCCATGGTGCATCCTGCCCGTGCTGTACGCGATCTCGATGTACATCACGACCAAGCTGAACCCGGCCCCGGCCGATCCGATGCAAGCGAAGATGATGCTGTTCATGCCACTGGCATTTTCGGTGATGTTCTTCTTCTTCCCGTCGGGCTTGGTACTCTACTGGGTCGTCAACAACGTCCTGTCGATCGGCCAGCAATGGGTGATCACCAAGAAATACGCGCCTGCCGTCAAGTAAGTCCGGCCAGCGACCAGAAAGCCCGCCTCGCGCGGGCTTTTTAATTCTTGTAGGTCGCATTAGCGTGGCAAGGCCACGCCTCACCTGGCACTATCGCCAGCGTGTGCTGCGTCGGCTTACGCGCTGCGCGCTAAGCCGACGTACGTTGCTGCACCTTCCCTTGCCGTACCTATTACAATATCTCCATGAAACTCGACTCTTCCCCTATCGCCGCCATCGCCACCGCACCAGGACGCGGCGGCATCGGCGTGGTACGCGCCTCCGGCAAAAATCTCGCTCCGCTGATGACGGCCCTGTTCGGCGCGCAGCAACTGAAACCGCGCCACGCCACCTACCTGCCATTTACGGAAGCCGATGGCGCCATCATCGACCAGGGCATCGCCATCCATTTCAAGGGTCCGCACTCGTACACGGGCGAGGACGTGCTGGAACTGCAGGGCCATGGCGGCCCCGTGGTGCTGCAACTGCTGCTGGCGCGCGTGCTCGAAGCGGGCCGTGACAGCGGCTTGCGCCTGGCCGAGCCGGGCGAATTCACGCGCCGCGCCTTCTTGAACGACAAGCTGGACCTGGCGCAAGCGGAAGCCGTGGCCGACCTGATCGACGCCTCGACGGAAGCGGCGGCCAAGTCCGCCTCGCAGTCGCTGTCGGGCGCGTTTTCCAATACCATCCACGCGCTGGTGGAGCAGGTGACGGGGCTGCGCATGCTGGTCGAAGCGACCCTGGATTTCCCGGAAGAAGAAATCGATTTCCTGGAAAAATCGAATGCGCGCGGTCAGTTAAAAGCCGTCATCGAAGCGTTAAACAAAGTGTTTGCGCAGGCGGCGCAGGGCGCGCTGCTGCGCGAAGGCCTCAATGTCGTGCTGGCAGGCCAGCCGAACGTGGGTAAATCGTCGCTGCTGAACGCGCTGGCCGGCGCCGACGTGGCCATCGTCACGCCGATCGCCGGTACCACGCGTGACAAGGTCAGCGAAACCATCCAGATCGAAGGCATTCCGCTCAACATCATCGACACGGCCGGCATCCGCAGCGCGGGCGACACCATCGATGCCGTCGAGCGCATCGGCATCGAACGCACCTGGGGCGAAATCGGCAAGGCCGACGTGATCCTGCACCTGCTCGACGCCGACCACGGCCCGACCCTGGCCGACGAAACCATCGTCGCCGCCTTCCCCGAGGGCGTGCCGGTGGTGCGCGTGTGGAACAAGATTGACTTGTCCGGCCACAAGCCCAGTGTTGACAGCTTGCCGGACGCGACCCACGTCTACCTGTCGGCCCACGAGCATATCGGCATCGACTTGCTGCGCGCCGAACTGTTGCGCATCGCCGGCTGGCAGCAGACGGGTGAATCGCTGTACCTGGCGCGCGAACGCCATTTGATCGCCTTGAAATCGGCCGGCAAGCACCTTGACATCGCCGCCCAGCATGCGGCCCAGGACGACCAGTCGCTGGACCTGTTCGCCGAAGAGCTGCGCCTGGCGCAAGTGCAACTGTCGAGCATCACGGGGGAATTCTCGCCCGATGATCTGCTGGGCGTGATCTTCAGCCGTTTCTGCATCGGCAAATAAGGAGGTTCGATGAAGCTGCTGCTTGCTCTGCTGTTCAGTGGCCTTCCCCTGCTGGCTCCGGCCCAGGAAAAGCTGCCGCCCGACGTGGCAAAGTTCATTGAGCATGCGCAAATGTGCGAGCATTTCGCGGGCGAATGGGATGACAACGACAAGGCGCGCCAGCGCGAGATCATCGCCGCCGTGGACGATTCCTGCGGCCAGGCGCAGCGGCAATGGAAGCGCCTGGCCGCCAGGTATGCCAAGCAGCCGCGGCTGCAAAAAATCATCGATGAGCACGCCAACGATGCGGTGCGCAGCTACCGCAAGTCCCGCTAGCCTCCGCGTGGTTGAGAAATGTCATGGAGTCCAAACTGCGCTGACGTAATCTTGCTGAGCGGCCTTGAAGTGCCGCTTGGAAAGGAAGCGCCATGGACAGCAAACAGCCGGATGTCGTGGAGGGCGGGACAGAGGTGGTGGCGCGGCCATTGCCGGCCATGCCGGAATTGATCGCCTCCTTGCCGCCCAAGGGTGCGTGTTGGTATTGCGATAAGCCCCTCGACGCCGTGCGCCGCTTTTGCGGCAAGAGTTGCGGCATGGCCTATGCGGAAGAGGCGCACTACAACTCCTGAGCTTGGTATCAGCGGCGCCGCAGCAGTGCTGCCAGGGCGCCGTCGAAATCGAATTCATGCGCGGCGGCCGCTACTTCCTGGTAGACATTCACGCCCAGGCTGGCGGCCAGCAGGCTGGCCGAATTTTCCAGGATGTCGATGGCGGCACCGTCGCCTTCGCGCAAATGGCTGGCCAGGCGCGCCAGCAGCAGCTGGATGGCGGGAGCGGCCGGATCGGGCGCCATGTCCTGCGCGGCGGTATGGGTTTCTTCCGGCGTGCCCAGCATGCTGCTGACCGCGCCGAGCAATTGATCCTGGGCCAGTTCCAGCTGAAGCATTTGCTGCGCCAGGTCGGACGCTTGCGCGCGCAGTGCCGCTTCCAGGGTTGCCGACAAGTGATGCACATGGCGCGCGCCGATCATGCCGGCCGCGCCTTTCAGGGTGTGCGCCTTCAGGCGCGCGGATGCATAGTTGCCGGTGTCGAACTCGGCGCGGATCTGGCACGGCGTGGTGCCGTGGTCGTGCAGGAAACGGCGCAGGATTTTCAGGTACAGGATGCGGTCGCCCATGATGCGGCCCAGTCCGTTCTCGACGTCGAGAATACGGACCATGTCGGATGCCGCGACGGCGGCGTCATCATCGCAAGTGGCGTGTGGTTTCATCATGCCTGGTATCGCGAGGTCCTAAAACGTGTCAATGGCAGTCAAGCAGGAACAGTTATTTTACATCCAGTCTTCTTCGATGCCGCGCCCGCTTGCCATGCCTTGCCCGTCTAGCGCGTCGTGAATGACCAGGTGCGCGTGACGTCGGCGCCATTGACTTTGCCGATGAAACTCACGTCATAGGTGGTGCCCGGGTTCAAGGTCGCCAGCGGAATGATCGATGCGGCAGACACGGGCGTGTGCACATCGTTGTCGCTTTTGAGCAGGCGTACCGTCAGGTCCGTGCCGGCGCCGCGCTGGCGCACGCTGAAGGCCGTCACGCTGATGGTCGTGCCGTAATTGGCATGCACGCTGATCGGGTAGCCGACCACGTCCTGGTTCGGCACGGGATCGGGCGATTCGTTGTTGCTGGAAAAGCTGGTGGCGACCTTGACCTGCCCGCTGAAGGGATAGGTGACGAGTTGTCCGGCAGGCAATGCGGGGCCATAGCTGCTGTTGCCGGCCAGGTCGGTGGTGAAATAGGCATAGCCGCTGCCATTGACGGCCGCGCCCGCGCCGCCCTCCTTGAACAGCGGCTCGAAAATGACGAAGCGGTGGTAGATGGCCGTGATCAGCTCTTCGGCCAGATAGAAGCCCGAGGTGTTCGCCGCGCCGGCGATGACTTCGCCCTGCAGCGAGGTGACGACATAGCCGGCCTTGGCCATGCGGTCGCCCAGCTTGACGCCCGTAAAGCCGGGCTTGCCCAGCACTTGCTCGTGCGCCACCGTATTATTGCTGTTCAGATAGTTGGAATGGCCGAGCGCCGCGTTATCGATCAGGCTATTGCGCGCCATGGCCGACAGGCCGATCTGGCTGCGCCGGTAATTGAACCAGTTGAAGCCATCCGTGGCGATATTGTTGCTGAGGACGGGTGCGCCCGGTTCCTGGGTCAGTTGCCCGGCGGGTGTCGAGGTATTGGACGCATTGCTGTTGCCGTTATCACTGCCGCCACCGCCGCAGGCGCTCAGCAATGCAGTGATCAGAAGGGCGGGGAGGTAGTGTTTCCAACGCAAGGACGAGGCAATCAAGCTGACTCCTGTATAAAGTTGTTGGGGCCGCCATACCGCCCTGTCAGCGATTCTAAGGCATTTTTATATGCTGTAGAGCATCATTGAAAAGATAAGTGCTGCGCTCGTGCGTGGACGGTGCCGCCGCCGTACAGGGTAGAATGAGGATAGTGCATCGTTTGCCGCCGCGCTGTTTTATTCCCGATTTCTTTGATTGCCGATAATTTGAACACCTTGCCCAAGTCGCGCCTGCAGCGCGCCAAATACGCCTTGCCCAGCATGGTGACCTTGATGTCGATCGCTTGCGGCTTTGCCAGCATCGTCATTGCTGTCGATAACGCCACGGTTGGCGACGCCGACGCGTACCGCCTGGCCGCCGCGCTGCTGGTCCTGGCCGGCGTGTTTGACGCGCTGGACGGCTATGTGGCGCGGCTGACGGGCACCAGCTCGCAGTTCGGCGTGCAGCTTGACTCCATCGCCGACGTGATGAATTTCGGCTGCGCGCCGGCGGTATTGTTGTATTGCTATGGTTTCGTGCAGATGGGCGTACACGATCCGCTGTTGCTGCGCTTTGGCGGCATGGCCAGCTTCTTCTTTGTTGCCTGCGGCGCCATGCGCCTGGCCCGTTTCAATGTGAATGTCGGGCGCACCGACCCGCTGTACTTCGTCGGCATGCCGATCACGGCCGGGGCCGCCTGCGTGGCGGCCGTGGTGGTGGCCTGGCCGGCACCCATCGACTCGATGCTGCACAGCTATCTGCTGATGCTGCTGCTCGTCGGCGTGGGCAGCCTGATGGTGTCGACTTTGCGCTTCCCCAGCTCCAAGCAAAAGAAAAGCCTGGCCGCGCTGCTGGTGCTGATCGTCGCCATCGCCTTGCTGGTATGGCTGAAGACCAGTTTCTTTGCGCTGTTCTTCGCCGTCTACATCGCCGTCACCCTGCTGCTCAACCTGGCGTGGTACCTGGGCTGGCGTGGAATTGCCTTGCCACAGGTATTCAACGATCCGGACGAGATCGACTAAGCCACCTCGTGCCCGCGCGCGGCGCGCAGGATGGCGAACCAGTCGCTGCGGCTGAGCGAAAATTGCGTGCCTTCCACGGCCACGCCCACGGCTTCGATGCGGCCCGTGCCCGTTAGCGGCAGGGGCCGGCAAGGCAATTGCATGATCCACGCAAATACCACGCTGGCGAACGGACGCTGCAGCTGGTCGGCGATCTGCTTGATGACATTGCGCAAATTCTCCACATTCGCATCGCCGCCCTGGAACAGCCGGCCGCCGGCCAGCGGCGACCAGATCATTGGCGCCACCCCCACGTCCTGCAAGCCGTCGAAGGTTTCGTCGAACAGGGGCGCCACGTGCAGCGGAGAAAACTCGACCTGGTTCGTCACCAGCGGGAAGCGGCGGTGCAGGCACTCGAACTGGTGGCGGCTAAAGTTCGACACGCCGAAGTGCAGCACCTTGCCCGCCGCTTTCAATTGCGTGAAGGCGCCGGCGATCTCGTCGAAATCCATCAGCGGATCGGGACGGTGGATCAGCAGCAAGTCCAGGCGGTCCGTCTGCAGCTGGCGCAAGGTGTGTTCCACGGAACTGGTGATGTGCGCCGCGCTCGTGTCGTAATGCTGGATGGCGTGGCCGGGACGGTGCGGCGAGAGCAGCTTGATGCCGCACTTGCTGACCAGCTCCATCTTGTCGCGCAAGCCTGGCTGCAGGGCCAGCGCTTCGCCGAACAAGCCTTCCGCGCTGTAGTCGCCATAGATATCGGCGTGGTCAAAGCTCGACACGCCCAGCGCCAGGCACTGCTCGATGAACGCCAGGCGCTGCTGCGCCGACATATTCCATTCGCCGATGCGCCACATGCCGGCGACGATGCGCGACAGTTCGGGACCGTTGGCGCTTAAACGGCTGCGCGGCGCTTGCAGGCTGGCGGGAAACACATGGCTCATGGGCTGGCTTTCTGGTGGTATGTGGAGGAAGACGCCACGATTATAGCCAGTGCCGGAGCATGCTGCGGAGAAAGCGGCGGCGGGACTTCTGCGGCATGCGCCAGCGCGGTAAAGCGGCAGGCGAAAAAAATGCCCGCAGCAACTGCGGGCATTTTTTACAGGTACGCTGACTGCTTATTTCATCCACAGGCGCATGGAATCCCACGCGCGGCCGAAGATGGTGGCCTGGTTGATGGTTTCCAGGGCCACGACCGGCAGTTCCAGCAGGGTCTTGCCGTCGACAACCATTTTCAGTTTGCCAACAGGTGCGTTTTCAGCCAGCGGTGCGACCAGCGGGTCCTTGCGTTCCAGCACAGGTTTCATTTTCGCGGCCGTGCCTTTTGGTACGGTGACGAGCACATCGCGGGCGAAACCGATTTTCACGGTGCCTTTCGAGCCTTTCCACACTTCCGGCGTGGCCACGGCCTGGCCTTTCGAGTACAGCTTGACCGTATCGAAGTTCTGGAAGCCCCAGTTCAGCAGCTTCTGGCTTTCCTGCGTACGTGCCTGGTCGGACGAGGTGCCCAGCACCACGGAGATCAGGCGGCGCTCGCCGGAGCCGCCCGGACGGCGGGCCGAGGCGATCATGCAATAGCCGGCCGCTTCCGTGTGGCCCGTTTTCATGCCGTCCACGGTTGGGTCCAGCCACAGCAGGCGGTTGCGGTTAGGCTGGGTAATCTTGTTGTACGTAAAACTCTTGATGGAATCGATTTTGTAGAATTCCGGATAGTCGGCGATCACGCGCTGCGCCAGCACGGACAAATCTTGCGCCGTGGAATAGTTATCCGGGCTAGGCAAGCCATGCGGATTGCCAAAACGCGTGTTTTTCAGACCCATGCGCTGGGCTTCGCGGTTCATCAGCACGACAAACGTGCCTTCATCGCCGGCAACGGCTTCTGCCAGTGCCACGGCCGCGTCGTTACCCGACTGAATCATCAAGCCATGCAGCAAGTCGTCGATCGAGACGGGCGTGGCCGGGTCGATGAACATTTTCGAGCTGCTCGAATCGACTTTCCATGCGCGCACGGAGACATTCACTTTTTGATCCAGCGCCAGTTTCTTTTCACGGATGGCGGCAAACGTCAGGTAAGCCGTCATGATTTTGGTCAACGATGCCGGTTCGATGCGTGCGTCCGGATCTTGCGAAGCAATGATCTGGCCACTGGTGGCGTCAAGCAGCAGCCAGGATTTGGCGGCGATGGTTGGTGCTGGAACGCTCTGGGCGAAGGCGGCGGAAAAGAAAAATACACTGGAGGCCAGTGCCGCTAAAAGTTTTTTCATGGAGGCTGGTCTGCGAGAAAAAGATGAAGGCTGAGGGCCATGCCGTTGCTGCATGCATGGCCGCGTGGAAAAAACGGATCAATTATAGCCGTGGAGGCGCTAGTAAGCCCACACTTCAATGATCATCTGCTGCAATTGCGGGTTTGTCACCATGCCACAGCGCAATCACGAGGTTCTTGATGTGATTGAGCTTGCGGTGGAAAAAGTGGTCGGCGCCGGGGATGACGATCACGGGAATGTCTTGTGGACGGGCCCAGTCAAAGACGGCGGACAGGGGAATGGTGTCGTCCAGTTCGCCGTGGATCAAGATGGTGTCGGCCGGAATGTCGGCCATGGCCCATTTGCCCGCCGCGCTGCCGATCAGCGCCAGGCGCTCGACGGGCGTGCCGGCGGCAGCCAGGCGCTCCTGCAATTTCGATTGGACAAAGGTGCCGAACGAGAAACCGGACAAGGCGACGGGCAAGCCCGGGTACAGGCTGCGCATGTGTTCGTACAGCAGCTGCATGTCATCCGTCTCGCCCACGCCATGGTCGTGTACGCCTTCCGAGGCGCCGACGCCGCGGAAGTTGATGCGCGCCACCACATAACCGAGCGCGACAAATGCGCGCGCCAGGGTTTGCGTGACCTTGTTGTCCATCGTGCCGCCATACAGCGGATGCGGATGGGCAACGAGGGCGATGCCGCGCGGGGTGTCTGCCGGGAAATCGAGCAAGCCTTCCATGCTGCCTGCATGGCCGGCGAGGGTAAATTTTTCCGAGTTTCTGTTCATGATGCTCATACTGGTGGCTTAGGCTTAATTTGAGGTTAAAGCGTTGAGATTAACGATGCGGCTTAAATCTTGAGGCGTTCGACCACCTTGCCGCCGACCAGGTGCGTATCGATGATTTCGTCGATATCGCTGGTGTCGACATAGGTGTACCAAGTCGCTTCCGGGTAGATCACCAGCAGCGGGCCTTCGTCGCAGCGGTCCATGCAGCCGGCCTGGTTGATGCGGATCTTGCCCGCGCCATTCATGTCGAGTTCCTTGATGCGGCGCTTGCAATGCTTTTGCGCCGCTTCCGCGCCATGGTCGCCGCAGCTGTTGCGGCCGTCTTCACGTTTATTCATGCAGAAAAAAACGTGGCGTTCAAAATAGGGTGCGTCGCTCATGCTGCTCTCCTGCTGTTCAAGACATTAATGCGCCATGATAGCGCTTATGGATGGTCTTCGCGACGCTGGCGCGGCACATCATCCTGCCGGTTCAGGCGGTGCGATGGCAGGCACAGGAACCACAGGGCCATGAAGGGCCACAGCAGTGCCAAAAATTGCGCCGCGCCATTAAAATTCAGGAACTTGCCTTGTACCCAGCCTTGCAGGGTCGACATGAAATAGGGATTGATCGGCGTCGTATTCACCATCACCAGGCTCAGCAGCAAAGTGGCGGCGGCGATGCGCCGCTGCGCCACGTGTGGCGCGAACGCCAGGCCGCCGAGCATGATCAGGCCGATCAGGAAGCCGCCCTGGGCGCCCGGCGTGATCCAGACGAAGGCATTTTGCGGCGAGAACAGCAGTGCGCTGGCCATCGAGCGCACGATCAGGGCGGCCGCGACCAGGGCCAGCATCAGCACGGCGCGGGGCGCGGCGCGGCGCAGCAGGCACAGCAAGGTGAGGACGGCGCCTGTCATGCCGCAGGCCGTGATGATGGTTTCCGATAGCCAGTATTGTTCGACCGTCAATATGGCATCGGGCCGCAGATAGGCGGCCAGGTCGATTTCCATGCCCATCAGGGTGGAAGCCCAGTCCGACAGGATGGGCAGCAGCTGGCCCAGGCCGAACAGATAGCCTTGCGGATAGATTTGCGCCAGCGGCCACAGGGCCACCAGTACCAGGCCCTGGCTGGCATGCTGGGCAAACCAGCGCTGGCGCAAGCGGTACAGATGGCTATGGTCGAGCAGCTTGCGCGCAGTCAGGGCGCCGATGATGGCGCCGATGCAGCCGCCGGCCGAATTCGTGTAAAAGTCGAGATTGGATGAAACCCGGCTGGGCAGATAGGTTTGCACGGCTTCCATGCTGCCGGAAATCAACATGCCGCACACGCTGGCAACAATGACGGCAAAGAAACCCGTGATGCGTGGGAACAGCGAATACACGATCAGCGCGCCCAGCGGGATGTAGCCGACGACGTTGATGCCGACGTCAAAGCCCGTCCAGTAGCGGGGCATGCGCGTGTTTTCCAGGAAGGTCAGCGGCGACAGCCCATTGCTGTGCCAGCCTGTGAACGGAAACCAGCTGGCATACACGATCAGGAAAACGTAGGCGAGCAGGGTCGCGCGCGAGACGGGGGAAGAACGCGGCGGCGGCAGCGGTGCTGGCGGGCTGGCGGGGGCTACGGGGTCGCTCATCGTGCTGCGGTCACTCTTTCGGCAGATTCAGCGTGCCCAGCCAGGTGAGCAGGTCGGCGGCGATGGCATCCGAGGCGGCCGCCAGCGCCTGCGCGCCGCCTTGCGCATCGGCGCTGCCGGCCGGTCCGCTGCGGCTGAAGGTTTTCTGGTCGATCAGGCGGTGGCCGTGGAACAGCGAGGCGCGCAGCGACACATGGCCGCTGCTGCGGCTCTGCGTATCGAAATTTTGCGAGAAATCATCGACGTCGATGCGCAGCAGGGGCACGCCGGCGGCCGCGTCCGTGGTCGAGAGTACCTTCACGCCGCTTTGCGCCACGCGCGTCTTCAGGCGTTGGCTCAGCAGTTGCAGCGGTGGCGTGTTCCAGCGGTTGTAGGCGTAGGGCCGCGATTGCTGCGCATCGGCGTACAGCAAACGGTAATACATGCGCTGGCTGTCCAGCCAGGACGGGCCATTCGCCTCGGCGATCACCAGCACGGGCACGGCCGGCGTGGCCGCCGGTGCAGCCGCCATGGGCGCCGCCGGGCCAAAATCATAAAAGGTGGGCACGGGGCCGCGGCTGGCGCAGCCGCCCAGCAGGAAAGCGCTGGCCAGCATGAGTACGGTGAGATTGCGTGGGATAGGCATGCGGTGTTCTCCTTATTTGCCTGGCGCCGAAAAACCGGGCTCGCCCGGGCCGGGCGGGATGTCTGGGGCGCCGAACAAGATGCTCTGCGGCTGTTCATTGAGCGTGCTCATGGTGGTTTTCAGGGCGCGCATCGAGGAACGCGCTTCGCCGCTCAGCTCGATTACCTGTGGCAAGACTTCCAGCGAGACGCCATTGGCGACCGTTTCCACCGAGCTACCCACTTTGTCGACCGTGCCATTGACCTTGTCGAGCACGCCACCGGGCGCCTGGATATCGTTGCCCAGCTTTTTCCAGGTTTGCGATAGTTGCGTCACGTTGTTGCTCGCTTCCTTGACGGCGGCCAGGCTCTTGCGTGTTTCATCGGTCAGCTGCGGCAATTGCGCCAGGGTCGGTTCCAGCTGTTTCGGAATCTCGCCAAAGGCCTTGGCGGCCTTGCCCACTTCGTTGAAGGCGCCCAGCATGGCTGCCTGGTTGTCGGGGCTGAGCAGGTTATTCACCTTGTTGGTGATCTGCTCGGCCTGGTCGAGGATGCGCTTGCCGCGCTTTTCCAGCTGGTCCAGCAAGCCGGCGCGCAGGGGGATCAGGGCCGGCCTGTCCTTGCTGGTGCCCAGCAGCTTCGAGCCTACGTGCTCGTCATCGAGCTGGATGTAGGCGATGCCCGTCACGCCCTGGTAGCCGAGAGTGGCAAAGGTGGTGTTGGTGACGGGCGTATCGGGCGCAACACTGATATGCACGAGGATTTGCCCCGCTTTCTGCGTATCGAAATCGATGGCGTCGACCTTGCCCACTTCCAGGCCACGGTAGCGCACGGTGGCTTGCGGGTTCAGGCCCGGCACGGAAAGGGTGGTGGCCAGCAGGTATGGCACCCGTTCCACGCGGTCGCGGTTGAACCAGACGCCGAACAGAATGGCCGCCACCAGCAGGGTAAGGGTAAAGAATCCCGTCATCAGGGCATGTGATCTGTTTTCCATTACTTCTCCGCTTTCTTGTCTGTGCCGGCGCTGTCGCCTGGCTGTGCGGCCGCGTCTGCCGCCTGTTTTTCGTCCAGCACGGCCAGTGCGCGCTTGCCGCGGTCGCCGAGGAAAAATTGCTTGATGAACGGGTGGTCGACTTCGATCACCTCGCGCGTGGGACCGATGGCGATCACGTGCTTGGCCGCCAGCACGGCGATGCGCGTGGACAGGGCGAACAGCGTGTCGAGGTCATGCGTGACCATGACCACCGTCAAGCCCAGCTCGCGGTGCAGCGACTGGATCAGGGCGACAAAGCTTTCCGATAAATCCGGGTCCAGGCCCGCCGTCGGCTCGTCGAGGAAAAGCAGCTTCGGTTCCAGCGCCAGGGCGCGCGCCAGGGCCACGCGCTTGATCATGCCGCCGGACAAGTCCGATGGCATCTTCAGCGCATGTTCCGGGCCCAGCCCCACCATGTTCATCTTTAATAATACCGCGTCGTGTATCAGCGCTTCGGGCAGCACGCGCAATTCGCGCATCGGTTGCGCTACATTGTCGAACACGGTCAGGGCGGAATACAGCGCGCCCTGCTGGAACAGCATGCCCCAGTGGTTGCGCAATTGCTGCAGCTGGTCGGAACTTGCCTGGTTGATATCTTCGCCAAAGACTTTAACGCAGCCGCGCGCCGGATGTTCCAGGCCCAGCATCTGGCGCAGCAGCACGGTCTTGCCGGTGCCGGAGCCGCCGACGATGGAGAGAATCTCGCCCCGTTCGATTTCCAGGTTCAAGTCCTGGTGCACGACAGTGCGGCCGAACTTGGTCCACAGATTGGTGATTTCCACCACGGGCGCGCTGCCATGCAGGTTGAACTGGCCTTCCTGGCTGGTGCTGCAAGCGATATCGTTGTCCGCCATCAGTAGCCCACTCCATTAAAGACGATGGCGAACACGGCGTCGGCCAGGATCACCACGGTGATGGCCGTGACGACGGCCGTGGTGGTGCCGCGCCCCAGGCTTTCCGTGTTGGCCTTGATGCGCAGGCCGAAGTGGCAGGAGACGAGGGCGATCAGCATGCCGAAGATCACGCCCTTGCCCAGGCCGATCATGTAGTTGGCCAGCGGCACGGCGTCGGGCAGCTTCTGGATGAAGTAGCGTGCCGACAGATTCAGTTCCACCTTGGCCGCCACCATGCCGCCGATCAGCGCGGCCGTGTCCGTCCAGATGACGAGCAGGGGCATGGAAATGGCCAGGGCCAGCACTTTCGGCATGATCAGGCGGAAACCGTGTGAAATACCCATCACCAGCATGGCGTCGAGCTCTTCCGTGACGCGCATGACGCCCAGCTGCGCCGTGATGGACGAGCCGGAGCGGCCGGCCACCAGGATGGCCGCCAGCAGGGGGCCGAGTTCGCGGATGATGCTCATGCCCAGCAGGTTGACCAGATAAATGTCGCCGCCAAAGGCGCGCAGTTGCTGCGCGGACAAATATGACAGCACCACGCCGATCAAAAAGCCGACCAGGGCCGTAATGCCCAGCGCCTGGAAGCCCGCATGGAAGATATTGGCGGAAATTTCACGCCACGGTCCGCGCATGGGATGGCGCGCGAAGCGGCCGATATCCTGCGTCACCTGGCCCACCAGGGCGATAAAACCTTTTAAATGCTCGAAAAACAGCAGGATGGCCATGCCCAGTTTCATCACGGGCGTGAGGCGGTTGGCGCGCGAGGGCGGCGTTTCCAAAGGCCCCGTTTCTTCGATACGCCGGAAAAACTCTTCCAGCGATGGTGCCAGGGTCAGCTGCGCGGGGCGCTGCTTGCCCCAGGCATTCCAGAACAACTGGGCGCCGATATGGTCCATGCTGTCGATCTGCGACAGGTCCCAGTGCGTGCCGGCATCGCCCTGCAGCGGCTTGAGCTGGGCCTCGATGGCCTTGATCGCATTGTCATGCGCTAGGGCGTGCACTTGCCAGGTGCCGCTGGCGGTCACGGTGGCTCCCTGTTGGGAGCTGGTCTGGGAGAGGGTCAGTTTCGGCGATTGTACAGTCGGCATCGTGTCAGTTTAAGGGAGAATGGCGCAGACCGCCACCGATGTTCAATCGCCGGCCCGTCAGGAGGCCAGGTGGCGCGCCTGCCGCTGCGGCAGGGCGACGTCCGGGCGCACCTTGGCGTTGCCAGTGCTCACTTCGGCAGGCTTGGCATGGGCCGCCGCCTGCGCGCCGCCTGCATAGTCGCTGGCCACGAGAGCGTTTGCTTCCGCAGCGCTCATGCCGCGCGTCTGCAGCCATTGCGCCACCAGCTTGGCCAGGCGTTCCATGGCGATGCGGTGGGTGGCGTCCGTGTGCGCGTACAGCCAGTTCGAAAAATCCATGAAGTTTTCAAACGGCGCGTCGCCCAGCATCCATTGCACCGTGTTGGCAAAGCGGCCCGAGTTGGCGACAAGATCCCAGTAGCGGGCAAAGCGCACCAGGCGCTGCATGCTCATGAAATCGAGCTGCTTGTTCGCCAGGATGGTGTAGGGCGGGTGCGGATCGAACACCATGCCGAAGTTCTCCGTGTGGCGGATGATGGGCGTGCCGCGCAGCCGTTTTAAGATGCCGAACTGGATTTCATGCGGTTTCAAGGCCACCAGCTTGTTAAAGCCGACTGCAAAGCTGGCTTCATCCTCGCCCGGCAAGCCGGCGATCAAGTCCACGTGCAAGTGGGCGTTCGACTCCTCGCACAGCCAGCGGATGTTATCTGCCGCCTTTTGATTGTCCTGCTTGCGGCTGACCAGCGCTTGCACGTGCGGATTGAAACTCTGGATGCCGATCTCGAACTGCAGCGCGCCGGGCGGGAACTTGCTGATGCCTTCCTTCAAGGCGTCGGGAAGGTGGTCGGGCACCAGCTCGAAGTGGGCGTAGATCGGATCATCGGGATTTGCCTCGATCTTGTCGAGGAAGAACTGCATGATTTTCAAACTGGTCTTGATATTCAGGTTGAAAGTGCGGTCGACGAACTTGAACAGGCGCGCGCCGCGCGCATGCAGCGATTCCATTTCTGCCAGGAAGTTCTCCAGCGCAAAGGGCCAGGCCGTCTTGTCCAGCGCCGACAGGCAGAATTCGCATTTGAACGGGCAGCCGCGCGACGCTTCCACGTAAATCGTGCGGTGGCGGATATCGTCGTCTGTATAGAGAGAGTAGGGCAGCTGCAATTCGGCCAGCGGCGCTTGCACGCCCGCGTGGATCTTCATCAGCGGTTTCGGGCCGTTGAGAATCTCGCCGCACAGTTTGGGGAAGGTGACGTCGCCCCAGCCGGTAATCAGATAGTCGGCCAGCCTGACGATTTCCTGCTCGCCCGCCTCATGCGACACTTCCGGCCCGCCCAGCACGATGATCACCTCGGGCGCCACGCGCTTGAGCATTGCCACCAATTTCGTGGTTTCCTCGACGTTCCATATATATACGCCAAAACCGATGATGCGCGGCTTGTTCGCCAGGATGCGCTCGACCAGTTCCGTGGTCTTGGTGCCGATGACGAATTCCTGCAACCGCGTTTGCGCCTGCAGCGGGCCCATATTGGCCAGCAGATAGCGCAATCCCAGCGAAGCGTGGGTGTAGCGGGCGTTCAAGGTGGAGAGCAGGATGGTCATGACGGCAGAGATCGAGGGAAAACAGCCATTTTACGCTGCACATGAGGATTTCTCAGGATAAAGCTTGCTTCCTGGCCAGGACTTGGCTATAGTTCGCCTCCCCGATGAGGCGCACTAGTTTGCGGCACAAACGGGACAGCCTTCAGGGGCTGGGTAGTAAAAAGAAGGTGTTGACGGATTTAGCGAAATGCTTCATACTCTTCCTTCTTCGCAGCTGACAAACACAACGCTTTGTCGATAGCGCGAAAGCAGTAACCGAATACAGTTCTTTAACAATTAACAGTCGATAAGTGTGGGCATTTGATGTAAGTGCAGCGTCAATCTTCGGATTGGCGTCTAACTTAAAATATCAAATGTTCACAAGAAATAATGAATAGGATACTTCTTCGGAAGTAGCCTGTCAGTTTTTTGAGTGAGCGACCCGTCAGCAATGACGGTGCCAATAAAATGGCAAAGTAACAGAGATTAAACTGAAGAGTTTGATCCTGGCTCAGATTGAACGCTGGCGGCATGCCTTACACATGCAAGTCGAACGGCAGCACGGAGCTTGCTCTGGTGGCGAGTGGCGAACGGGTGAGTAATATATCGGAACGTACCCTGGAGTGGGGGATAACGTAGCGAAAGTTACGCTAATACCGCATACGATCTAAGGATGAAAGTGGGGGATCGCAAGACCTCA
>NZ_NRDQ01000359.1 GCF_002878455.1 Janthinobacterium sp. AD80 | reverse complement strand
GGCCGCCCCTGCAGCGCAGGCGGCTGGCGACGACAAGATCAGCTGGATGTGGCCATCCGAAGGCAAGGTCATCGGTACTTTTGACGAGGGCAAGAACAAGGGCGTCGACATCGCCGGCAAGGCGGGCCAGCAGGTGGTGGCGGCCGGCGCGGGAAAAGTCATGTATGCCGGGAGCGGAATCCGTGGTTATGGTAATCTTGTTATCGTGAAGCACAGTAATAGCTTGTTGTCGGCGTATGCGCATAACCGCAGCATCCTGGTGAAGGAAGGGCAAAACGTCAACAAAGGCCAGGCCATCGCCGAAATGGGCGATTCCGATGCCGACCGCGTGAAGCTGCACTTTGAAATCCGTCAACAAGGCAAACCTGTCGATCCTTCGAAATTCCTGCCTAACCGTTAGGTAAAGCAATGACACACGCGCCGCACGACCAGCTGGACGATGAACCGGAACCGCCGGACGACGGGGCGGACGAAGTCGTGATGGACGATGCCGGCGAACTCGACGGCATCGACGCCGTCGAGGCGGGCGAGGGCGGCGAAGTGGCCAGCGTCAGCGTGCTGGTCGAAAGTGTCGATGAACTGAAAAAAGTGCTGGCGGCCGAGCTGTCGACCGATACCACGCAGCATTACCTGAACCAGATCGGTACGCGGCCCCTGCTGACGGTGGCGCAGGAAGTGCATTACGCCACCCTGGCCAAGCAGGGCAATTTTGAAGCCCGGCAAACCATGATCGAGCACAACCTGCGCCTGGTCGTGTCGATCGCCAAGCATTACATCAACCGCGGCGTGGTGCTGCTCGACATGATCGAGGAAGGCAACATCGGCCTGATGCGCGCCATCGACAAGTTCGAGCCGGAGCGCGGTTTCCGCTTTTCCACCTACGCCACCTGGTGGATACGCCAGAGCATCGAACGGGCCATCATGAACCAGGCCCGCACGGTGCGCCTGCCGGTGCACATGGTGCGCGAACTGAACCAGATCCTGCGCGGCAAATACCACCTGGAAGCCCAGCATCACGACGGCAAGGATGCCACCGCGGAAGATATCGCCCACCTGGTGGGACGTCCCGTGGAAGAGGTGCAGGATATCCTGGCCCTGTCCGAGCACGCCACCTCGCTCGACGCGCCGCTCGACAACGACCCGCAATCGTCCCTGATGGACATGCTGCCCGGCGCCAGCGAGGACGGCCCGGACGCGCGCGCCGAACACCATGAAATGACGGTGCTGGTGCGCGACTGGCTGACCAAGCTGCCCGACAAGCAGCGCGTGGTGATCATGCGCCGTTTCGGCCTCGACAACGACGACCCCGCCACCCTGGAAACCCTGGCCGAGGAAATGGGCGTGACGCGCGAACGCGTGCGGCAGATCCAGCAGGAAGCCTTGATCAAATTAAAACGCGCGATGGCGGCGCGCGGCGTCGTGCGCGACTCCCTTTTGTAGCGTGCCCGATAAAACGCACATGGCGGCGTTGCAATGCCTCGCCGTACTAGCGTACTGTCTTCGGCAATGCGCCTTGCCCTGCACATTTTCTCAGGCACGCTGAATCGGCGCAGCTGCGCTGCGGACTTAAGCTAGGCCGCATCTGCTATCATACGCCCCGCTCGCGGCGCCTGACTTTTCCCCATTGTTTGCAAGTTCCAGCGCGGCCCTGCGTCCTGGCCCACTCTTACCTATTGATCGCTATGCAAGAAAATATCATTGAAATCAAATCGCTCGACATGGACGCCCGCGGCGTTGGCCATATCGAGAACGAAGACGGCTCGCCGGGCAAGGTCGTGTTTGTCGAAGGCGCGTTGCCGGGCGAGCGCGTCAGCTTCGTGACGTACAAGAAAAAGAAGAACTGGGAAATGGCCCGCATGACGGCGCTGCACCGCGAATCGGCCATGCGCGTGACGCCCAAGTGCAAGCATTTCGACAATTGCGGCGGCTGCTCCATGCAGCACCTGGAACCGTCGGCGCAGGTGGCGATCAAGCAGCGCGTGCTGGAAGACAATCTGTGGCATATCGGCAAGGTGCGCCCGCAAAGCATCATGCGCCCCATGTATGGCCCGACCTGGGGCTACCGCTACCGCGCGCGCCTGTCGGTGCGCCACGTGAAAAAGAAAGACGCCGTGCTGGTGGGTTTCCATGAAAAGAAATCGGCCTTCGTGGCCGACATGGATAGCTGCGAAATCCTGCCGCCGCACATTTCCGCCATGCTGCTTCCGCTGCGCGGCTTGATCGCCTCGCTGTCCATCTTCGACCAGATGCCGCAGATCGAGCTGGCCGTGGGCGAAGACGTCACCGCCATGGTCTTGCGCATCATGGCGCCGTTGACGGCGGACGACGAAACGAAACTGAAAGCCTTTGCCGACGAATACGGCGTGCAATGGTGGCTGCAGGTGAAGGGCCCGGAAACGGCCGTGCCGTTCTATCCGCTGGACAAGCAACTGCACTACCTGCTGCCGGAATTCGGCGTCAAGATGCCGTTCAAGCCCGTCGACTTCACCCAGGTGAACCACCACATCAACCGCGTACTGGTATCGAAAGCCCTGCGCCTGCTGGAAGTGCAGCCGACTGACCGCGTGGCCGACCTGTTCTGCGGCCTTGGCAACTTCACCTTGCCGCTGGCCACGCAGGGCAGCGAAGTGGTGGGCATCGAAGGCAGCACCACCCTGACGGAACGGGCGCTGGAAAACGCGCTGGCCAATGGCCTGGCGGAGAAAACCTCGTTCTCGACGCGCAACCTGTTTGAAGTGACGACGGACGACCTGATCGCCCTGGGCAAGTTCGACCGCATCCTCGTCGACCCACCGCGCGATGGCGCCATGGCCCTGTGCCAGGCGCTGGTCGGCCTGTCGCAAGTGCGTCCGGACCTGCTGCCGAAACGCATCGTGTATGTCTCGTGCAGCCCCTCGACCCTGGCGCGCGACGCCGGCATCCTGGCGCTGGAAGCGGGCTACGTGCTGAGCAAGGCTGGCGTAGTGAATATGTTCCCGCATACCTCGCACGTCGAGTCGATGGCAGTATTTGACTTGCGCACCTGAGAAAATGTCCATAGCCGCGTTGCCTAGCCTAGCCGTACTGTCGTACTGTCTTTGGCAAGGCGCCTTGCGCTGAACGTGGAAAAAACGTCCATAGCCGCGTTGCCTTGCCTAGCCGTACTATTCGTACTGTCTTCGGCAAGGCGCCTTGCTCTGAACGTTTTTCAGGCGCGTGGCGCGAGAGTTGGTGAACAAGACGCGGCGGGTGGCCAGGCAGGCACCCGCCGGCGTCGTTTCTGGCAGCCGTCGCCGATGCCGCTGCACGCCACCGCAATACCACTTACAGCGTGTTATAAAACTGGTCTGTATTTTCCCGGTCAGCCGTCTTTACTTGTCCTCCCCCTGCGTTTTTTTTGTTGTCCAGTAGGACAACACGCCATCAGCATATGCTTTTGCGCTTTCTGCTTGAAGTGGTATTGATCGCTTTGATGCCACTTTAAAACCACTTGACCGCCTATTTTTTCAGCAGCATGCTGTTCTTGCAACTGCAAAAAAACGATAACACAGGGTAGCTTTTATTGAAGCAGAGTGGTATTTCCGCAACCTGAACAGGAGACAGCGTGGAAAATTTAATACTCAGAAAAACAATCAGAAACATGATGGTATGCCTGGCCAGCGGTGGTGTGCTGGCCGCATGCGGTGGCGGTGGCGATGCCAGCGCGCCGGCCAGTTCGCAATTGCTGGCCGTCAGCACGGTGGCCTGCATACCGTGGCAAGAGGGCGGCACGTATAACGCGGGCACGGTGGTCACTTACCTGGGCGCCAATTACACGGCCCTGGTGACGCAGACCGATCACGTGGGTTCGGGCTGGAATCCCGTCTCCACGCCGAGCCTGTGGAGTGCCGGCGGCGCCTGCGATGGCGGCACCACGCCGACCCCGACACCTACTCCCACACCAACGCCGACACCAACCCCGACGCCGACGCCGAATCCCACGCCTACGCCAACCCCGACACCGACGCCAACCGGCAGCACCTGCGCGCTGGCCTGGGCCTCGGGTACGGCCTACAGCGCGGGCGCCGTGGTCAGCTTCGCCGGCACCAATTACCGCGCCAACTACTGGACCCTGGGCGACAACCCGTCGAGCAACAACGGCGCCGCCGGCACGGGCAAGCCATGGACCAGCCAGGAACTGTGCAGCATAACGCCAACGCCTACGCCAACCCCGACGCCAACGCCGACACCAACCCCGACGCCAACGCCAACGCCGACACCAACGCCAACGCCAACGCCGACGCCGACGCCGACGCCAACGGGCCGCGAAGTCGGTTCCTACTTTGCGCAATGGGGCGTGTATGGCCGCGACTACGAAGTGGCGAACGTGCACACCAGCGGCGTGGCCGACAAGCTGACCTTCATCAACTACGCCTTCGGCAACATCTATCCGAAGAACGGCGGCTACGAATGCGGCATGATCACCAAGGCCGAGCCGGGCGCGACGAATCCGAATGCACCGGATGCGGGCACGGGCGGCGATGCCGAGGCCGACTACATCCGCACGCCGAAGCGCACCGTCGATGGCCAGGCCATTCCGTGGGACGCTCCATTGTCGGGCAACTTCCTGCAGCTGAAAAAGCTGAAGGCGGCGCACCCGAACCTCAAGCTGTTCATTTCCCTGGGCGGCTGGAGCTGGTCGAAGAACTTCTCCGTCGGTTCGGCCACCGATGCGCTGCGCAAGCAGATGGTCAGTTCCTGCATCGACTTGTACATCAAGGGCAACCTGCCCGTCTCGCAAGGACGTGGCGGCGTGGGGTCGGCGGCCAATATCTTTGACGGCATCGACATCGACTGGGAATACCCGGTCGGCGGTGGCCAGCCGTACAACACGGTCAGCCCGAACGACAAGCGCAACTTCACCTTGCTGATGGCGGAATTCCGTGCCCAGCTCGATGCGCTGGGCGCGACCACCGGCAAGCGCTACCTGTTGACGGCCGCTGTCGGTGCCGGCAAGGACAAGATCGACAACACGGAACCGGCCCTGTACTCGCAGTACATGGACTGGATCAACCTGATGACCTACGACTTCCACGGCGGCTGGGAAAATAGCACCAACTTCAACGCCCAGCTGTTTGCCGACCCTGCCGATCCGTCGACGGGCATGGCGCGCGAATACGTGGGCGACAAGGCGGTGCAGTACATGATTGCCGCCGGCGTGCCGCGCGACAAGCTGTTGCTGGGCATTCCGTTCTATGGCCGCGGCTGGACCGGCGTGGCGCCGGGGCCGAATGGCGATGGCCTGTACCAGCCGGCCACCGGCATGGCACCGGGCACCTACGAGTCGGGCATCGAGGACTACAAGGTCCTGGTGGGCAAGGCCGGCACGCGCTACTACCATCCCGTGACCAAGCAGCTGTACCTGTACACGGGTGCGGGCGGCCAGTGGTGGAGCTATGACGATCCGACCGTCATCGGCACCAAGGTGAAGTACGTCAAGGACCAGGGCTTGCGTGGCGCGTTCTCGTGGGAACTCGATGGCGACGCGAACGGCGTGCTGGCGACGGAAGTGTGGAAAGTGCGGTAACAGTGTGCTAGCGTAGGATGCGGCCGGGCGGCACACGCTGCCCGGCCGTTGAGTAAAACATATAAAAATACAGGAGACGGCGATGGCGGCGGTATCGACATTCGGAGTCAAGCAGCAGGAGCAGCAGCAGGAACAGGACTTGAGCCGCGAATGGCGCAGCTGGATCGCGGAAAACCTCATGCTGGGCAGCCACCCTTCGGCCCTGATGCCGGTGCTGCAAAAGGCCGGCATCAGCGAGCCGCTGGCGCGCCGTGAAATCGAGCTGGCGCTGCAAAGCCCCTACCTGGCCGGTGCCGTGCGCCTGTCGAACCGGCTGGCCAAGCGCGACTGGGTGATCGATATCCAGCGCAAGCTGAATCAGCTGCGCAGTCCCGAGATTCCCCGCCGCGAGAAACTCACGGCGCAGGAGTTCCTGGCGGAGTTCTATACCACCAACCAGCCCGTCATCATCACCGGCATGATGGACGACTGGCCGGCCATGGCCAAGTGGAATCCCGCCTATTTCCGCGCGCATTTCGCCGAGCGCGAGGTGGAGGTGCAGTTCGGCCGCGAGGCGGACGAGCAGTACGAGATGAACAGCGTGGCGCACAAGCGCATGATGGCCTTTGGCGAATACGCGAGCCTGGTCGAAGGCAGCGGCGCGACCAACGATTTCTACATGACGGCGAATAACAATTCGCAGAACCGCCAAGCGCTGCGCGAGCTGTGGGACGATATCGGCCAGCTGCCCGAATACCTGAAGCAGGATGGCGGCCCCACGGGCTTTTTGTGGTTTGGCCCGGCCGGCACGGTCACGCCATTCCACCACGACCTGACCAACAACTTCATGGCGCAAGTGGCGGGGCGCAAGCGGCTGCGCATCATGGCCGCCTGCGAGGTGGCGCGCGTGTACAACCAGCGCCACTGTTTTACGCCCGTCGACGGGCGCGACATCGACGTGCGGCGCTATCCGCTGATGGCCGACGTGCAGGTGCGCGAATGCGTGCTGGCGCCGGGCGAGATCCTGTTCCTGCCTGTCGGCTGCTGGCATTTCGTCGAAGCGCTCGACATTTCCATGACGGTGGCGTTCACCAACTTCAAATGGGATAACGATTTTTACAGCAAGTATCCATCAAATCACGACTTTTGATCGCGGCGGCCCGTGCCGCGAACATGCTTGAAACAGCCGCCGAACAGGCGGCTTTTTTCATGCTACGTCGCGCTACGCGCTGACGCCGTCCTCATAAAATGTTGATTTAAATCATTTAAGCGCAAAATATTTGATATTAATTCCCATGATGTTTCATTATCCAGGTGGCCTGGGCGGGCGGATAATTTTATGGCTGGTGCACCGCCAGGCCCTGAATGGGATGCCGGCGGCGCCAGCACCGACAACCATCTGGAGGCGGCAGGGCATGAACACGCAGCACACGACACAAGCATCTTTGCAGGCAATGCAGTTGCAGCAGGCATCGAACATCCCCCTCGACACGCGGCTGGCGCGCGAAGCGGCCGAACTGCTGGCCAAGGCCGATATCCACCTGAACGGGCGCGCCGCCTGGGACATGCAGCTGCGCAAGCCCGGCGTGCCCGAGCGGGCCTTCGCCAGCGGCAACCTGGGCCTGGGCGAGGCCTATATGGACGGCCACTGGGATGCGCAGCAGCTCGACGAATTCTTTTGCCACCTGCTGCGCGCCAGGGTGGCCGACGACGTGCGCCCCATGCGTCTGGCTTTCCACGCGCTGTATGCGCGCCTGTTCAACCTGCAGACGGAGCGGCGCGCCTGGATGGTGGGCAAGGAGCACTATGACCTGGGCAACACCTTCTATGCGGCCATGCTCGATCCGCGCATGACCTACACCTGCGGCTACTGGAAGGATGCCGGCAGCCTGGCCGAAGCGCAGGAGGCCAAGCTGGACCTGGTGTGCCGCAAGCTGCGCCTGGAGCCCGGCATGCGCGTGCTCGACATCGGCTGCGGCTGGGGCAGTTTCATGCGCTATGCGGCGGAAAAATACCAGGTGCAGTGCGTCGGCGTGACGATCTCGAAGGAGCAGGCCGAGTATGCGCGCGCCATGCCTGGCGGCGAACACCTGGACTTTCGCCTGCAGGACTACCGCGACACCGATGAAAAATTCGACCGCATCGTCAGCATCGGCATGTTCGAGCACGTGGGGCATAAAAATCACCGCACCTTCATGGAAGTGGCGCATCGCTGCCTGGAAGACGACGGCCTGTTCCTGCTGCACACCATCGGCAAAAACAAGCGCCATTCCAGCTGCGACCGGTGGATCGACAAATACATCTTCCCGAATGGCGATTTGCCGTCGATCGGGCAGATCGGCGACGCCATGGATGAGCTGTTTGTGGCCGAGGACATGCACAACTTCGGCGCCGACTATGACAAGACCCTGATGGCCTGGCATGCCAATTTCGAGCAGGCCTGGCCGCGGTTTTCCGCCCAGCTGGGCGAGCGCTTCCACCGCATGTGGTCGTATTATCTGCTGTCGTGCGCCGGCGCCTTCCGCGCGCGCGACCTGCAGCTGTGGCAATGGGTGCTGTCGAAGCAGGGCGTGCTGGGCGGCTACGCGCGCATCAGTTGAGATGTGCGGCAGCTGATATCATGACTTGATGGATATCAATCAAGCGCGTACCTTCCTGGAAGTGGCGTCCAGCGGCAGTTTCATCATGGCGGCGGAGCGCATGCACGTGACGCAGACGGCCGTCAGCGCCCGCATCCGCACCCTGGAGCAGCAGCTGGGGCGCCAGCTCTTCGTGCGCAACAAGGCGGGTGCGCGCCTGACCTCGGCCGGCGAGCGCTTCATGCGCCACGCGGCCACCCTGGTGCAGGTGTGGGAGCGAGCGCGCCACCAGGTGGCCTTGCCGCCGGGGCGCGACGACGCCATCAGCATCGGCTGCGAACTGAGCTTGTGGCAGCCGCTGCTGGGCGACTGGCTGATACGCATGAGCCGGGATTGCCCCGAGATCGCCCTGCGCGCGGAAGTCGACAGTCCTGCGCGCCTGCTCGACGCCGTGCACGACGGCTCGCTGGACCTGGCCGTGCTGTACAACCCGCCGCAGCGCCCGGGCCTGGTCAGCGAATTGCTGGCCGAGGAAAAACTCGTGATGATCACCACGCGCGCCGACGGGCAGATGCATGCCGACAGCTATGTGTATGTGGACTGGGGACCGGCGTTCGCGGCGAACCACCAGGCGGCGTATCCGGAACTGAGCAGCCCGCCCGTGTCGATTTCGCTGGGGCCGCTGGCCCTCGTGTATTTGCTGGAAGCAGGCGGCGCCAGCTACTTCCGCATCGGTTCGGCCCAGCCGTATCTGGATGCGGGTCTGCTGCACCGCGTCCGCGACGCGCCCGAATTCTCGCATTCGGCCTATGCCGTGTATGCGGCGCAGCGCGACAACCCGACGCTGGACCGTGCCCGCCGCTGCCTGCTGGATGTGGCGGACAAGGTGAAGTGAATGCCGCAGACGTAAAAAAGCCGACCCGAGGGTCGGCTTTTATTTTCGTGCGTCAGCGCTTAGTCGCGGCTGCCGCCGGCAAAGCCCAGCAGGGACAACAGGCTGGTGAAGATGTTGTACACGTCCAGGTAGATGCGCAGGGTGGCCGAGATGTAGTTGGTCTCGCCGCCGTTGATGATTTGCTGCACGTCATACAGGATGTAGGCCGAGAAGATGGCGATGGCGACCATGGAGATCACGATCGACAGTGCCGACAGGCCCAGGAAAATATTCGCCACCGATGCCAGGATCAGCACGATCACGCCGGCGAACAGCCATTTGCCCATGGCCGAGAAGTCGCGCTTCGAGACCGTGGCGATGGTGGCCATCACGGCCAGGATGGTGGCCGTGCCGCCGAACGCGGTCATGATCAGCATGCCACCGTTCGAGTAGCCGAGCGTACGCGTCAGGATAGGCGTGAGCATCAGGCCCATGAAGAAGGTAAAGCCCAGCAGGACGGCGACGCCCAGGCCCGAGTTCTTGGTTTTTTCAATCGCGTACATGAAACCGAATGCCACCAGCATGAAGATGATGAAACCCATGCCGCCGGTCAGCATCGGCAAGTGCATTTGCACGCCGATGAAAGCGCCCAGCACGGTCGGTATCATGGACAGTGCCAGCAGCCAGTAAGTGTTGCGCAAGACCTGGTGGCGGACTTGCTGCATGCCCCCCGACAGGTCAAAGGTGCGTTGCATGTTCTGATTCATAGTGCCTCCGTGTTGTCAATTCAAATTACTACTTTGCCCAAGGATAGCATGGACCCCGGATTTTGCAAAAAAAGCAGCTTAAGATTTCATTAAACGCAGCCAATGGGGAAGTGTGCCCCCTGCCTGTCTGGGTGATATGGGGTGGAGTATGGTAAAATCAAAGGTTGATTGAGTTCTCAATTTACCGTTTTAAACCTTTCTTTTTATTGGAGTTTTCACACATGGCAATCGAACGCACCCTGTCGATCATCAAACCAGACGCAGTTGCAAAAAACGTAATTGGTCAAATCTACACCCGTTTTGAAAACGCTGGCTTGAAAATCATCGCTGCGCGCATGACCCAACTGACCCGCGAACAAGCTGAAGGCTTCTACGCAGCGCACAAAGAGCGCGGCTTCTTCAAGGACCTGGTTGACTTCATGGTTTCCGGTCCAGTCATGATCCAAGCCCTGGAAGGCGAAAACGCCGTTCTGGCCCACCGTGACCTGATGGGCGCGACCGATCCGAAGAAAGCAGAAAAAGGCACGATCCGCGCCGATTTCGCCGATTCGATCGACGCCAACGCCGTACACGGCTCCGACGCTGTCGAAGCTGCCAAAGTGGAAATCGCTTACTTCTTCCCAGAACTGAAGGCTTAATTGCCTTAGATAACGTTATTTCCTGGCGTTATCTGTGAAATAACTTATCACCCCCTGTTCCCGCTGCGCTGTGGAGTTTTCGCTCCGGATGCGCGCGGGGACGGATTTTTAGAATAGACATGATCATGAATACGACGACCCTCACCAACTTGCTGGACCTCGATCCCGCGCAACTCATCGCCTACTGCGCCGAGTTGGGAGAGAAACCGTTTCGTGCGAAACAATTGCAACGTTGGATACACCAGTTCGGCGCTTCCGATTTCGACGCCATGACGGACCTGGCCAAGTCGCTGCGCGACAAGCTGGCCACGCGCGCCGAAGTGCGCGCCCCGGCCATCATCAGCGACCACACGTCGACGGATGGCACGCGCAAGTGGCTCGTTGACGTAGGCAATGGCAATGCCGTGGAAACCGTGTTCATTCCGGAAGATAACCGCGGCACCTTGTGCATCTCGACCCAGGCCGGCTGCGCCGTGAACTGCCGTTTCTGCTCGACGGGCAAGCAAGGCTTCAACCGCAACCTGTCCGTGGGCGAAATCATCGGCCAGCTGTGGATGGCGGAATTCGAACTGCGCCGCACCAAGGGTATCGAACCGGGCCCGAAAGGCGAGCGCCAGATCACCAATGTGGTGATGATGGGCATGGGCGAGCCTCTGCTGAACTTTGAGCCGACCGTCACGGCCTTGAAATTGATGCTCGACGACAACGCCTACGGCCTGTCGCGCCGCCGCGTGACGCTGTCGACCTCGGGCGTGGTGCCGATGATGGACAAGCTGTCGCAGGAAGTACCGGTGGCCCTGGCCGTCTCGCTGCACGCCTCGAACGACACCTTGCGCGATGGTTTGATTCCACTGAACAAGAAATACCCGCTGAAGGAATTGATGGCGGCCTGCAAGCGCTACCTGGAATTCGCCCCGCGCGACTTCATTACCTTCGAGTACTGCATGCTGGACGGCGTCAACGACAGCGACGAGCATGCGCGCGAACTGCTGGCGCTGGTGCAAGACCGCGAGTTCGGCGTGAACTGCAAGTTCAACCTGATTCCATTCAACCCGTTCCCTGAGTCGGGCCTGTTCCGCTCGAAAAACCCGCGCATCAAGGCCTTTGCCCAGGTGCTCATGGATGGCGGCATCATCACCACCGTGCGCAAGACGCGCGGCGACGATATCGATGCGGCCTGCGGCCAGCTGGCCGGCGAAGTCAAGGATCGCACGCGGGTGCAGGAACGCATGGAAAAAATGACTGAATATCAACAGAAATTTGGCGCCAATTTCGGCAAGATCGTGGAGATCCGCTCCTGATGCGGGGAAGCGCGGCTTATGCTGGCGTACTTGCCGTGGCTGCTGTCAGCCTGGGCGTGTTGCTGGCCGGCTGTGCTTCCACCGCGGACAAGGAGCAAGCTGCATCGGTCGAGCAGCGCGCCGCCTTGCGCTTGCAGCTGGCCAGCGCCTATTATATGCAGAACCAGTTCGTGGTCGCATTGGAAGAGGCGGAGCAGGCGGTGCAGCTGCTGCCAGGCAACGCCCAGGGGCGCGGCATGCGGGCCCTGATCTTTGCCGCCCTGCGCCAGCCTGTAGCTGCTGAAAAAGATTTTCTTTACGCATTGCGCCTGGCGCCCCACAATCCCGAGTTGAGCAATAATTATGGCCTGTTTCTATGCCATACCGGGCGCGCGGCGCAGTCGCTGGCGTATTTTGATGCCGCATTGCAAGATGCCGCGTATGCCACGCCTGAACTTGCGCTGCATAATGCGGCGGCGTGCAGCCTGCTCATGAAAGATTACCCGCGCGCCGCCAGCTACTGGCTCAAGGCGGAGCGCATCGCACCTGGCGCGGCAATCACCTATGCCGGCCTGGTGCGCGTGTATTACGAACAGCAAGACTACCGGCAAGCGGCTCATTACCTTGAGCGGCTCGGTAAAGTAGCGACAATGGAGAGCCAGACGGCCGATGTGCTGTGGCTCGGGATCAAGGTGCAGCATAAGCTCGGGGATGCGGGTGCGGAAGCTGGCCTGGGGGCGCATTTGCGCAACCACCATTCCGGCTCGTCCGAATATGCTGCTTATCAAAGTGGGGCGTTTGATGAGTGAGACAGGGATACCAATGAATTCAGAGTGGGCAGAAACGCCTCAGCAGCAGCCCCAGGGCAATCTTGCGTTGGCAGGCGCACAGTTGAAGGCGCAGCGCGAAGCGCTGGGCTGGCCGGTGGAACAGGTGGCGGACCAGCTCAAGCTGGCACCGCGCCAGGTGATCGCGCTGGAAGAGGGCGACATGGCGGCTTTGCCGAACGTTGCCGTGGTGCGCGGTTTCGTGCGCGCCTATGCCAAGGTGGTGCGTCTTGACGCGGCGCCGCTGGTGGCCATGATCGAAGTCCATCCGGCGCCGGCGCAAGACCCGGCCGCGCCCGTACGGCGCGAGATTTCCGCCACGTTTTCCGAATCGCGCTTCCCGTCGATGACGCAGCGCTCGTCGAACCAGACGCCCCTCTGGATCGCCGGCGCCGTGGCGGTCGTCGTGGCTGCCGCCTTTGGCGCGTATAAGCTCGGCTATGTCCCGGCCAGCCTGCTGTCCTCGCATGCCGAAAAAGAAGCGCCGCATGCGGAAGTGGGTCCCGTGGAAACGACCCTGATCAAGCCGGGCCAGGACTTGTCGCCCGTGCAGACGCCGTCCGTGCCGCTGATTTCCGTGCCGCCGCCGCCAGGCAACGATACGCAAACGGGCGCGCCAGCCGCGTCCGCCATCGCTGCG
>NZ_NRDQ01000358.1 GCF_002878455.1 Janthinobacterium sp. AD80 | reverse complement strand
ATAGGAGCCATAGTGGGTGATAGCCCCGTATGTGAAATCGGACCGGTGGTACTAAGCGTACGACAAGTAGGGCGGGACACGTGACATCCTGTCTGAATATGGGGGGACCATCCTCCAAGGCTAAATACTCGTAATCGACCGATAGTGAACCAGTACCGTGAGGGAAAGGCGAAAAGAACCCCGGAAGGGGAGTGAAATAGATCCTGAAACCGTGTGCATACAAACAGTAGGAGCGGACTTGTTCCGTGACTGCGTACCTTTTGTATAATGGGTCAGCGACTTACATTCAGTGGCAAGGTTAACCGAATAGGGAAGCCGTAGAGAAATCGAGTCCGAATAGGGCGATCAGTCGCTGGGTGTAGACCCGAAACCAAGTGATCTACTCATGGCCAGGATGAAGGTGCGGTAACACGCCCTGGAGGTCCGAACCCACTAATGTTGAAAAATTAGGGGATGAGCTGTGGGTAGGGGTGAAAGGCTAAACAAACTTGGAAATAGCTGGTTCTCTCCGAAAACTATTTAGGTAGTGCCTCAAGTATCACCATCGGGGGTAGAGCACTGTTATGGCTAGGGGGTCATTGCGACTTACCAAACCATTGCAAACTCCGAATACCGATGAGTGCGAGCTTGGGAGACAGACGTCGGGTGCTAACGTCCGGCGTCAAGAGGGAAACAACCCAGACCGCCAGCTAAGGTCCCAAAGATTGGCTAAGTGGAAAACGAAGTGGGAAGGCTAAAACAGTCAGGATGTTGGCTTAGAAGCAGCCATCATTTAAAGAAAGCGTAATAGCTCACTGATCGAGTCGTCCTGCGCGGAAGATGTAACGGGGCTAAGCCAGTCACCGAAGCTGCGGATATTGTTCTGTGATTTATCACAGATATATATGGTAGGAGAGCGTTCTGTAAGCCTGCGAAGGTGTCTTGTAAAGGATGCTGGAGGTATCAGAAGTGCGAATGCTGACATGAGTAGCGATAATGGGGGTGAAAAGCCTCCACGCCGTAAGCCCAAGGTTTCCTGTTCAACGTTCATCGGAGCAGGGTGAGTCGGCCCCTAAGGCGAGGCAGAGATGCGTAGCTGATGGGAAGCAGGTTAATATTCCTGCACCGTCGTATGATGCGATGGGGGGACGGATCGCGGAAGGTTGTCTGACTGTTGGAATAGTCAGTTTCTGTCTCATAGAAGGCGCTTAGGCAAATCCGGGCGCGGAATTCAAGGGGATGGGACGAGTGAACTTGTTCACGAAGCAATCGGAAGTGGTTCCAAGAAAAGCCTCTAAGCTTCAGTCATACGAGACCGTACCGCAAACCGACACAGGTGGGCGAGATGAGTATTCTAAGGCGCTTGAGAGAACTCGGGAGAAGGAACTCGGCAAATTGGTACCGTAACTTCGGGAAAGGTACGCCCCGGTAGCTTGATTGGTTTACTCCATGAGGGTGAAAGGGTTGCAATAAACTGGTGGCTGCGACTGTTTAATAAAAACACAGCACTCTGCAAACACGAAAGTGGACGTATAGGGTGTGACGCCTGCCCGGTGCTGGAAGATTAAATGATGGGGTGCAAGC
>NZ_NRDQ01000357.1 GCF_002878455.1 Janthinobacterium sp. AD80 | reverse complement strand
CGTGGTGGGCAATATCTGGTCGAACCGCATGGAAAACCAGAAGCGCGCAATGGAGCAGGCAACGCAGGGGACGGGCGTGCAAGTGACGCAAACGGCCGACAACCGCCTGAAAATGGAAATTCCGAGCGATATTTCCTTTGATACCAACCGCGCCGACATCAAGGGCAACTTCCGCCCCATTCTCGACCGCTTTGCCGCGACCCTGAATGAAAACCCGAACACCACGGTCAGCATCATCGGCCACACGGACAGCACGGGCAGCGATTCCATCAACGAACCGCTGTCGGTCGAGCGCGCCGCCCATACGCGCGACTACCTGGCCATGCGCGGCGTCTCGCCAACCCGCATCGTCACCGAAGGCCGTGGCGCACGCGAACCGATCGCCTCGAATGCCGATGCATCGGGACGTGCACGCAATCGCCGTGTCGAAATTTACGTCGCCGAAATGGCGCCGCGTGGATAACACCTGAGCAAACCTGCTGCGCTTAGCGACTTGCGGCCTGCGATGCTCACCGTACTCAAGTACGGTTGCGCTTCTCGGCCACAATTCGCAGACGCTTGCGAGGTTTGCCCGGGTGTCGTGACTTTTACGTCAACGACACCGTCCTGAAATGGAAAAGCCCGCTGGCAAGGTCACTTGCCAGCGGGCTTATTTCGGGCTTATTTATTTACTGCAGCTTACTTCGCCGTCGTTGCCTTGGCGCCGCTGTCACCTTCCTTGGCCACCTTGGCAAAGTCGCCGGCCGTGACGATCGACACGGTGGCAGGCTTCAGGTAGTCGCGCAGGCCCTGGTTGACTTGCGCCAGGGTCAATGCGGCAACCTTGGCTTCCAGGTCCTTGTCGTAGGCCAGGGTGCGGCCTTGCGTCAGGTAGCCGGCCAGGTAGTTGGCCAGACCAGTGTCCTGCGTGCGGGCCACTTCTTCCGCTTGCAGCCAGCCCTTCTTCGCCTCGGTCAGCTCCTCTTGCGTGAAGCCGTCGGCCAGCACCTTGGCGAGTTCCTCGCGCAGCGCCGCTTCCACCTTGGCCGTGTTTTGCGGCGCGCTGATGGCGTAGGCCATCCAGAAACCGGCCGGCTCGCGCGCCGGCACGGTCACTTGCGAACCGACGCCATACGACAGGCCTTCCTTCTGGCGGATGCGGTCGGCCAGGCGGCTGCGCAGGGCACCGCCACCGAGCATGTGGTTGGCGATCACCAGGGCCGGATAGCCGGCCGCGTCATCCTTCAGGGCCAGCGGCTGGATGGCGAACAGCACGCTGTTGGCCTTGTCCGGCGTTTCCAGGGTGACTTTTTCGCCGCTGACAGGCTTGACGGCGTCGGGAATGCGCACGTACGGCTGTGCCGCCTTCCAGTTGCCGTACAGGCTGGCCACTTGCGCCTTCAGCGCGGCAGGGTCGAAATCGCCGACGGCGGCAAAGGTGGCGTTCGCAGCGCCATAATAGGCAGCGTGGAATGCTTTCAGATCCGCCACCTTGACGCTCTTCCAGCCCGCCAGTTCGTCCGGCAGGCTGTTGACATGGCGCACATGGCCTGCCGGCGTGGCGTCGAGCAGGCGGCGGAAGGCGTTCACGGCCAGCGGCTGCGGCTCAGGCAATTCCTGTTCCGCGCGGCCCACGCGTTCGCGCTGCAGTTCCAGGAATTCCGTTTCGCTGAGGGCCGGCTTTTGCAGCACTTGCGCCAGCAGCTCCATGGCGGCAGGCAGGTTCTCGCGTTTGCCAATCAGCACGGCCGTGACGCCCTCGGCACTGCCCGAGACGACCGCTTGCGTGCCCAGCTGGTCGAACTTGTCCTTCACTTCCTGGCGCGACAGTTTATCCGTGCCGCGTGCCAGCAGATTGGCCGTGTAGCTGCCCACCTGCCCCTTGCCGCGCAGGCTCTCTTCGCTGCCAAGCTGCAGTTTCAGCACCACGCTGACGGTGCCGCCCTTGGTTTTCTTCGGCAGCAAGGCGCCCTGCAAGCCATTGGGCAAGGTGAATCGCTGCGTGCGCGCTTCGATATTGTCGGGGCTCGGGTCGAATGCCTCGCCCTGCGCCACCACGGCGCGGCCCGTGTAGCCGGCCAGCTGCGGCGCCACGTCGGCGTAGGCAGGCACGACGGTACGATCCGGCGTATCGGTAGGAATGAAGCGGCCCAGCGTGCGGTTCGAGGTCTTCAGGTATTTTTCGGCGGCCGCCTGCACCTGCGCCGTCGTCAGTTTTTCCAGCTGGTCGCGCTGCAGGAAGAACAGGCGCCAGTCGCCCGCCGCCAGGGACTCCGTCAGGGCGATCGTCAGGCTGGCCGTGTTCGAAGTGGCCAGTTCGATCTGCTTGTTCAATTGCTGCTTGACGCGCGCCACTTCCGCATCCGTGACGGGCTGCGACTTCAAGTCTTCCAGCACCTTCAGCATGGCCGTTTGCGCGGCGTCGAGGTTGCCATCGAGCGGCACCAGGGCGCCAAACAGGTTATAGCCCGGCTCCAGGTTGCTCACCGAGTTGTATTCGATCTTGCTGGCCAGCTTGGTTTCCACCAGTGCCTTGTGCAGGCGGCCGGCCGGCGCATCGGTCAGCACGTGGCCCAGCACTTCGATGGCCACGGCGTCCGGATTGCCCGATGGCGCCACGTGGTAGCCGGCGCCGACGAACTGCGTGCCGCCGCTGCGGCGCACCGTCACGGCGCGCTCGCCGTCTTGCACGGGCTCGGCCGTGTAGGTGGGTTCGATCACGCGCGTGGGTTTCGGGATCTTGCCGAACAGCTCATTGATCTGCTTCAAGACCTTGGCTTCATCGAAGCGGCCCGCCACCATCAGCACAGCGTTGTCCGGCTGATAATATTTATGATAAAACGCGCGCAGGCGGGGGATGTTGACTTGCTCGATGTCGGAGCGGGCGCCGATGGTCGACTTGCCGTAGTTGTGCCAATCGTAGGCGACGGCCTGGATGCGTTCGCTGGTCACGCCGATCGGGTTGCTCTCGCCCATCTCGAACTCGTTGCGCACCACGGTCATTTCGCCTTTTTGCGTCTTCGGATTCCACAGGTCGTTCTGGTCGATGGCCGCGTTGACCATGCGGTCCGCTTCCATGGCCAGCATCTGGCGCAGGTTCTCGTCGTTGGCGGGGAAGGTGGCGTAGTAATTGGTACGGTCGTACCAGGTGGTGCCGTTGAAATCGGCACCCGTGGAATTGAGGATCTCGACCGGGGTTTTCGTGCCCTTCTTGACGCCGAAGTTGGCGCTGGGCTTGAACAGCAGGTGTTCCAGCAAGTGGGCCATGCCCGTTTCGCCATAGTTTTCATGGCGCGAACCGACGAGGTACACGATATTGGTGGTCAGGGTCGGTTTGCTGGCGTCGGGGAACAGCAGCACGCGCAAGCCATTGGCCAGGCGGTACTCGGTGATGCCTTCGACGGACGTGACCTTGACGGCGGCGGTGCGGTTTGGTGCGGCTTTCGCGCTTTTCTGGGTCGGCGCCGCTTCCACGGGGGTGGCGGCAAGGATGAACGAAGGCGACAGAATGCCGGCGGCAAGCAGGAGGGCGGTAATCGGTTTCAAGGCAGAGTCCTGGTAACACTACATGATTAGGCAAGGCGCAAGGTCAGCGCCATGGAATACGTACTCAGCGCAAAAATATTCGCGGAGCCGGCGCTGCGTCTTCGCCGCCACGTGAAATTATTGCTATTTCGTAATTTACGGCATGCCTGCCACTTGCGCAAGCCCTGTCATCAGGCTGTTATGCGGCCGTGTTATACTTCACCGTTCCAGAACTATCTGCCTGTATATGAGACGAGCTCTCGTCCTGCTCTGCCTTTTTGTTTTCATCGCTTTGCCCCAGGCGTTCGCCAGCATGGCCTACGCCAGCCCTTCCCCATTCCAGCATGCAGTCGCGGCCGGCGCTACCGCCACGCCCGGCTTTGTCGCGGACTGTCACGATGCCGGCACGCATGCGGGCATGCCCGGCGACAGCTGCGGCATCGAAGAATGCGACAACGACCCCATCACGCTGTATCCGACCTCGCGCCAGGCCGTGCCGTTTTACGCCATCATTTGGCAAGCGGGACCGGGCGCACTTTCCGAAGCGGACGTGCGGCTGGCCACACGGCCGCCGCGCGTCCGCCACTGAGACGAACACAGCATCACCTTCACGCCCGGGGCACGCGCCGCCAGGCAAGCTTGATACTTACTGACTTTACAAGGTTACACACATGGAATGGTTATTTGACCCGACAATCTGGGTCGGCCTGCTGACGCTGGTCGTACTGGAAATCGTACTGGGTATCGACAACCTGATTTTCATCGCCATCCTGGCCGAGAAACTGCCGCCGCACCAGCGCGACAAGGCACGCGTGCTGGGCCTGACCCTGGCCCTCGTCATGCGCCTGGGCCTGCTCTCGCTGATTTCCTGGCTGGTCACGCTGACCACGCCATTGTTTTCCATATGGACATTCTCGTTTTCAGGGCGCGACCTGATCCTGCTCCTGGGCGGCCTGTTCCTGCTGTTCAAGGCCACCAGCGAACTGCACGAGCGCCTGGAAGGCGTCACCCACGCGCAGACGGGGCCGAAAGTCTATGCCGGCTTCGGCCTGGTGGTGGCGCAGATCGTCGTGCTGGACGCCGTCTTCTCGCTCGACGCCGTCATCACGGCCGTCGGCATGGTGGAAAACCTGTATGTCATGATGGCAGCCGTCATCATTTCCATCGTCGTCATGATGCTGGCCTCGAAGGTGCTCACGCGTTTCGTCAACGCCCACCCCACCGTCGTGGTGCTGTGCCTGAGCTTCCTGCTGATGATCGGCCTGTCGCTGGTGGCCGAAGGCCTGGGCTTCCACATTCCGAAAGGCTATCTGTATGCGGCCATCGGTTTCTCGATCGTCATCGAGTTTTTCAATCAACTGGCGCGCCGCAACTTCCTCAAGCTGCAATCGAACGCCCCGCTGCGCGACCGCACGGCGCAAGCCGTACTGAGCCTGCTGGGCGGACGCAAGGGCCGCGAAGCCGTCGAGGAACATGAAGTCAAGGAAATGCCCGACGTCTCCGCCTTCGGCGTGGAAGAGCGCAACATGGTCAGCGGCGTGCTGACCCTGGCCGAACGTTCGATCCGCTCCGTGATGACGCCGCGCGGCGATGTCTCGTGGGTGAACCTCAACGACAGCAGCGAAAAGATGCTCACCTTGCTGCGCGACACGCCGCACAGCATGATTCCTGTCTGCAATGATGACCTCGACAACGTGGTCGGCATCGCGCGCAGCAAGGACCTGATCGAGGATCTGGTATCGCACGGCAAGATCGACCCGGCCAATATGCGCGAAGCCGTCGTCGTGCCGGAAGCGGCCGGCGTGCTGAAAGCCATGGAAACGCTGAAGCGCTCGCGCGGCCAGCTGGTGCTGGTGGTTGACGAGTTCGGCACGGTGCAAGGCGTGCTCACGCCGATCGATATTCTCGAAGCCATCGCCGGCGAATTCCCCGACGAGGACGAGCAGCCGGACGTGGAAGTGCTGGGCCCAGGCCACTGGCGCATCGATGGCGCGACGGACTTGCACTATCTGGAGCAAGTGTTCGAGACGGAAACCCTGGTCAGCGAAGACGGCGAGTACAACTCGCTGGCCGGCTTCCTGCTGGCGCATTTCGAGAACATGCCGGCCGTGGGCGAAGTGCTGGAGCTCGATGGCTTGCGCTATGAAATCATCGAGGCGGACGAGCGCCGCATCGCCTGCGTGGACGTGCGCCGCATCGAGCCCGATCACAGTTTGTAACACAATGGCAAGCGTGCCCCGCTTGCCTTGGCGTATGCTGGTGTCTGCCAATACGGAGATACCAGACAATGAAATTACCGCTGCTACGCATGACCTTGCTGGCCTGCGCCGCCCTCGGCCTCCAGACCGGCGCCCAAGCCGCCGCGCCATCGGCCACCATCAAGCCGGGCCTGTGGCAAGTCGACAGCAAGATGGCGTCGCCCGACGCCGCCACCGACAATGCCATGTCCATGGTGCTGCAACAGCTGGGCAACCTTCCTCCCGATCAACGCAAGCAACTTGAAGCCATGGCCGCCAGCCGCGGCATGGCCATGCCCACCGTTGGCGCCGACGGCGCCGTGCGCGTGACAGCCTGCGTAACGCCGGAAATGGCGGCGCGCAAGCAGATTCCCACGGGCCAGCCCGGCGATTGCAAATCGAAAAACACCGACATCGCGGGCGGCATGCAAGTGTCATTTACTTGCGCCAATCCGAAATCGAGCGGCGAAGGCAAGGTGCTGTTTACGGGCGACCAGGCATTTTCCATGCAGCTGGCGGTGACGACCAGCGCGCGCGGCACGCCGGAACAGGTGAATGTGGCAAGTACAGGCAAGTGGCTGGCGGCAAGCTGCCCTGCCCCGTCAGCCACGGCGGTTCAGAAGCCGTGACGGCAGCCCGGCTTGAACGCCCTGCTGATCCTGCTCCGGCCGCATGGCGGACACGGCGGGATCAGAAGCCGTGACGGAAGCCCAGGTTGAACGCCGCATCGCCGCGGCCGCTGTCGCTGGCATTGCCCACCGTGTAGCGGGCGCCGTTCCTGTTGTGGATTTTCGCGTAGGACGCATAGAAGTCGCTGCGTTTTGACAGCGAATACGTGAGACCGACAGCCACCTGGCTGGCGTCGCGGTTGGCCAGGTCGCGGTCATCCTTGCGCACATACGAGGCCAGCACTTTGAAGCCGCCCACGGGCACGGATAGGCCCAGCAGGGTGTCGCGGCTGTCGGACGACGATTGCGACACGGCCAGCGAGCTGTAGTCATTACTGGGGTCCCATGGCGAGCTGCCGTAGCCCTTGTTGACGCCCAGTGCCACGAAGGCGGTGGCCACTTTCAGGTCGACATTCGCCGCGATCAGGGTGTTGCGCGCCGACATGTCGATGGCAGGCAAGGTGCCGCTGGCGAGGATCAGGCTATTCTTGCGCTGGTGCGAAATGCTGACATTCACGGCGCCGGCCGAGTAGCCCAGGGTGGCGCCATACGCGCGGTTGTTGGCGCTGCTGTACGGCGACTCGCCAAAGCTGTAGATGGCGCTGGCCGTCACGCCGCGCAAGGCGGGGGTTTCATATTTGATGGTGTTGTCGTAGCGCTTGACGCTGTAGCCGGCCAGATTGCTGGCGCTGCCGGCCATGCCGCCCTTGAAGGGGTCGGCCACATCGGTCAGGGTCAGGTATTGCGGATTGTACTGGCGCCCCAGGGTCAAGGCACCGAGGCGGCTGTCGAGCCCGACATATGCCTGGCGGCCGAACAGGCGGCCATCCTCGGACTGGCCCGTGTCGTTCTGGATACCCGCTTCCAGGGTAAACACGGCGGAAACGTCGTTGCCCAGCGCCTCGCGGCCCTGCACGCCCAGGCGCGAGCCGGAAGCGACGCCGCCCGACACCTTGGTGCCGGCGCAATTGCCCGTGCAACCGCGCTCGGCGACGATGCCCGCATCGAGCACGCCGTACACGGCAACATTGCCGGATGCCGCGCTGCCAGCGCCATCGGCAGCCTGGGCCGGCGCGTACAGCGCCATCGGCCCCATCCCTATCACAGCAAGCGCAAAAAACGAGGTCTTCATGATAAATATCTCGGTAACGTGAAAAGTAAACTACCCGGTATCGATCAGGACATGCGCTGTGTGTCTGACCTAAGTGTTACCTTATCCTCGATTTTTGTCCAGCAATCTGTGCGTTGTTCCACAGAAACCTCAGCTTAGGCGCCGTCAAGGCGTCGTACACTGACAACACGCAAACAACGAGCATACTGCGGGCTTTTTAGCGCAAAATGACGGCAGAAGCAGGCCCTGCGAACAAGCAACGTTCGGTGGCGAACATTGCACGATCCGGCGCAGGCGGTACACTACTGGTTTTACCGACAGCGGCTCGCCCGTTTTTTTCTGCATGCTAGCTATCCTCGAACGCATTGATCCCAACTCCAGCAATATCGACTTGCTGGTGGAATTGTTTAACTCACTGCGTCCCAAGCGCCCCCACGACAGCGCTACCGCGATCGCCAACGTGCGTACCCTGCGCCAGCTTCTCAAAGGTAACCCCGCGCAAGCCCGCGCCCTGCACGAATACGTGCTGCGCGTGCTGTCCGCGCGCCGCCACGCCAGCCTGTACACCGACATCGGCGTGCTGTCGAACAGCGGCTTTTTCACGGAATTGAAACGCCGCATCGCCTACCGCATGCTGCCGCCCGCCCTTGGCGATGAATACCTGAACGACGCGCTCGACCAGGTGCTGTACCTGAATACCGATTACCTGTGGATCAGCAACGTGCCCGCCACGGACTGGCTGGAACTGTTCGACGTGCTCACCAGCGACGACATCGAACTGGCCGTCGGCGACGGCAATATCATGCTGCCAGGCATGCTCGACGCCATCCGCACCCTGTCCTACCGCGTCTGCGCCATGGGACTGGAGCCGGAACTGACGCGTTTTCACAACGAAATCGAAGTCTTCCACTCGCCGTTCATGGTGCAAAACACGGAAGTAAACGCCTACCTGGATGCGTACACGAACTTGCTGCACGGCGATATCGAGCACATCGAAGATGCGCGCCACCTGCTGGTCATGCTCGACCAGTGCGACGCCGTGATCGCCAAGATCCGCAAGAAGGCGCTGTACCAGGGCACCAGCATTCCCCTGACGTATCTGCTGGTGGCATTGGCGCAAAGCATCGACCGCCTGCGCAAGCTGCTGTTCCTGGTCGACACCAGCGGCGAACTGCCTGCATCAAACAACGTGGACATCGCCGCCATCACGGTCGACGCCACGCAGGATTTGCTGCACCCGCAACCGGTCAGCCGCCGCCGCGCCGGTGCCGTCTCGCTGGCGCTGGAACTGATCGAGGCGCACAACAACAAGTACAAGGTCAGCGACCTGTTTTCCGACAATATCAACTTGCTGGCACGCAATGTGACGGAAAACGCCAGCCGCACGGGCGAGCACTACATCGCTGAAAACCGCCGCGAAATGGGCGCCATGTTCCTCTCGTCGGCGGGCGCCGGCATCATCATCGGTTTCATGGCACTGTTCAAGATTTTGATGTCCTACCTGCGCTCGGCGCCGCTGGTCGAAGCCTTCATGTTCAGCATGAATTACTCGATCGGCTTCATGTTCATCCACCTGCTGCACTTCACGGTGGCCACCAAGCAGCCGGCCATGACGGCGTCGCGCATCGCGGCCGGCCTGCACAGCAAGGATGGCAGGAATATCGACCTCGACAGCATGGCCGAGCTGATCAATAAAGTCTTCCGCACGCAAAACATGGCCGTGCTGGGCAACCTGGCCACCGCCATCCCCACGGCGTGGCTGATCGCGCTCGGATACAAGGCGATCACCGGCCACAACCTGGTAACGCCCGAGAAAGCCATGCACTTGCTGCACGATATCGATCCCATCGGCAGCCCCGCCATTTTCTACGCCATGATCGCCGGCGTGTGCCTGTTCGTCGCGGGCCTGATTTCCGGCTACTACGACAACCAGGCGCTGTACACGCGCTGGGCGCAGCGCATCGCGCAATTGCGCGGCCTGGGCCGTGTCATCGGCCAGGAGCGCCTGCAGCGCCTGGGCCTGTACCTGGAAAACAATCTGGGCGGCCTGATGGGTAACTTCTATTTCGGTATCCTGCTGGGCTCCATCGGCACCCTGGGTTTCCTGATCGGCTTGCCTATCGATATCCGCCACATCACCTTCTCGGCCGCCAACTTCGCCACGGCGCTGGTAGGACTCGACCACAACATGAGCTGGCAGCTGGCCGTCAAGTCGCTGTCGGGCATCTTCGCCATCGGCACGGCCAACCTGCTGGTCAGCTTCGGCCTGGCCCTGTGGGTGGCGCTGCGCTCGCGCCAGGTCCGCTTCAAGCACGGCATGCAATTGCTGAAGATCCTCGGCAAGCGTTTCCTGAAGGCCCCCATCGTCTTCTTCTTCGGCTCGAAAAACCCGCCGCCACTGGCGCTGGTGGACGAGTCGGCTAACCTGTCACCTACCACCAAGGCTCAAAAATGACCGCCAGGCGCATGCAACCCTGCCTCACCGCCCTACTGCTGTGCTGGACCCTGGCTGCATGCGCTTCGCTGCCCGACGTCAAGAATCTCAATACCACGCTAGAACCCGTGGCCTCGCCCAAGGTCGTCAACGGCAAAGGCGCCGTGCTGAACGTCAACAGCCGGGCCGCCCTGCTCAACAAGCGCTGGGCCAAGTCCGGCATGGACTTGAAAACCCAGGCCGCGCTGGAAGAGGCGGCCACGGGCGTGCCTTTAATCAAGGGCAACAAGGTCACCCTGCTGTTTGACGGCCCGCAAACCATGGCCGCCATGTTCCAGGCCATCAGCGAAGCGAAGAACAGCATCAACCTGGAAACGTATATCTTCGACCAGGACCCGCTGGGCCTCAAATTTGCCGACATGCTGATCGAAAAGCAGCAGGCGGGCGTGACGGTCAACGTCATCTATGACAGCGTGGGCACCATCGGCGTGCCGCAGGCGTTTTTTGACCGCATGCGCGCGGCCGGCATCCACCTGGTGGCATTCAACCCCGTCAACCCGGCCAAGCTGAAGGGCGAAGACTGGAAGATCAACAACCGCGACCACCGCAAGGTGTTGATCGTCGACGGCAAGACGGCGTTTACGGGCGGCATCAATATCAGCGACACCTACGCCAAGAGCTCGCTGTTCCGCTCGAAATCCAAGCCCACCGACAAGAAGGACGTGGGCTGGCGCGATACCCACGTGAAAGTGGAAGGCCCGGCCGTGGCCGCCTTCCAGTGGCTGTTCATCCGCACCTGGGCCCAGCAGGACCAGGCCGACCTGCCCGACGCCAGCTACTTCCCCGCCCTGCCCGATGTGGGCGACAAACTCGTGCGCGTGGTGGCCAGCGAACCGGACGGCGGCTTTGAAATCTACAAGGCGTATATCCTGGCCATCCAGGAAGCGAAAAAATCCATCCACATCACCTCGGCCTATTTCGTGCCCGACCAGCAGACGGTCGATGCGCTGGTGGCGGCCGCCAGACGGGGCGTGGACGTGAAAGTGGTGCTGCCCGGCGTGTCCGACAGCGGCCTGGTGTTTCATGCGGGACATGCGCTGTACGACCAGTTGCTGGCCGGCGGCATCCGCATCTATCATTTGAAACTGGCCGTGCTGCACGCCAAGACTGCCGTCATCGACGGCGCCTGGTCGACCGTCGGCTCGACGAATATCGACATGCGCAGCTTCCTGCACAACAGCGAGCTGAACGTGGTGGTGCTGGGCGACAGCTTCGGGCGCGAAATGGAAAATGCCTTCCAGGAAGACTTGCGCGATTCGGAGGAAATCACCAAGGCCAAGTGGGAATCGCGGCCCTGGGCCGACCGCATGAAGGAATGGGCCGCGCGCTTCATGCATTACTGGCTGTAGGTCGGGTTAGCGCAGCGTAATCCGACATCACCTGGCATTAGCAAAGCCAACAATATTGTCGGATTACGCGGGACAATGTCCCGCTAATCCGACCTACAGCGGCACACACCGCGCTGGCGCCCGGACGCTTCCGTGCCGACCTTTGCAAACTCGGCGCTGCCCTCGTCCCGGGCGCAGGTTGGCGCTGGTCGGCGTAGATACTGTTATCCCCGTCAAGCGGCATGGAGGGTCGGATCAAATATTTTGCCCGACCTGAGCACGCCGAATGCTACGTGCACCAGCTTGCGCATCATGGCGCCGATGATCAGTTTCTTTGCCTTGCCAGCAGCACGGAGGCGCTGGCCAAAGCGCTTGCCCCAGGCTGTCCGGTACACGGTCACCATGGCTGGCATGTATAGCGCTTTGCGCAGGAAGCTGTGGCCGACCTTCGACATGCGTGGCTTGCCACGCACGCTGGAACCCGACTCGTGT
>NZ_NRDQ01000355.1 GCF_002878455.1 Janthinobacterium sp. AD80 | reverse complement strand
CTGGCCCGCGCCGTTGCTGCTGCGGGGCTGGGCCAGGCGGAAATGCGCATGTTCGAGCAGGCGCACGGGCACCTGGACACTGCGCTGCTGCGGCCCGCCGATCAGGTCGGGGCTGGCGATCAGCTCGGGCAGGTGTGCTTGCACCGCTTCGCGCACCTTCTGGTTATGCCGCAGCCAGTCGCGCGCGCCGCGCGAAAACAGCGCATACCAGGGCCGGGCCAGCCTGCCACCGGCGTGGGTGCTATCAGGCGGCGCCCCAGGCAGGGGCGTCTCGGGCTGCGGCGTCGCCGAAAGCAGCGTCCCCGCCCTGGGCGGGCCAGGCAGCGCTGTGCCAGTCGCCGATGGCGCGGGCGACGATGGTTGAGTCGATGATGATCCAGCCGATGATGATGCAGCCGGCGAAGACCGGCTTGACGATGATGCATCCGGCCCGTTTGATGCTGCAGCCGGCACCGCCGCTGGCGCCTTCGCCAACGGGCTATCTTGCCGTCTGCCGCCCTCCGGTGTCAGCGTGGTGGACATTTCTACTCCTGCGCCAGCAAGGTGGTGACGTAGTTGAGCGCCTCGCGCGCGCTGTGGGCGTCATAGCCGTATTCATCGACCAGGCGCTGCTCGACGGCGGATATCTTGGCCCGCACATCGTCATCAGGCCGCTTGGCCGAGCTGACCAGGCGCAGGACGTCGCGCCGCTGCTCGAACAGATACTGCTGGATGGCGTCGTGCAAGGGCAGATGGCTGGCCAGCCCGAAGGTCTCGCCCCGCTTGAAGGCGCCCATGGCCTTGCGCACTACTTCCTGGCGGAATGATTGCTTGCCTGAATCGGTGATATGGATCTTTTCTTCCACGGCGCGCAGGAAGCGCTCATCTGGCCGGCGTTCTTCGCTGGTGATGGGGTCGCGGATTTGCCGGTTGTCCAGCATGGCTTCGACCTCATCGAGATATTTGTTCAGCAAGTCTTGCGCCTCTTGCTCAAAAGAGACGAACAGCGCCTTGTGCACGTCGGCCTTGACCCAGCGGTTGTAGAAATCCTTGCGCGTCAGCACCAGGTAATCGATCCATTTGCGCTTGCGCCGGGGTTCGATGCGCGCGTCGCTCTCGATGCCGTCCTTCAGGGCCAGCAGCACATCCATGGTCGACAGGCTGTTGCGCTGGGCGCCGATGATGGCGTGCGACAAGGCATTGATGACAAAGCGTGGCGATACGCCCGCCAGGCCCTCGTCGGGTGACCTGTCGTGCTCGCGCAAGCGCCTGACCTCGGCCGCATGCAGGTCGTCCACCTCTTCATTCGCATAGATGCGCAGCTTCTTGACGAGGTCGGCTTCCTTGTCGTCGCCGTCCGGCATGCGGCTCAGAATGGCGAACACTGCCGCGGCATGCAGCGCGTGGGGGTCGATGTGCACGTCGCGGAAGGCGGGCGCCGCCGAGCGGATCAGCTTGCGGTAGATGCGCGCTTCTTCGCGGTAGTTGAGCGTGTAGGGCACCTGGACGATGACCATGCGGTCGAGCAGGGCTTCGTTTTCGCTTTCTTGCAGGAACTTGCGAAATTCCGCCAGGTTGGTGTGGGCGAGGATCGATACATCGAGGTAGATCAGGGGAAAGCGCGATACCTTGACATTCTTTTCCTGTGTCAAGGTCAGCAGCAAATAGAGAAATTCGCGCTTGACCTTGAGGATCTCAATCATTTCCAGCATCCCCCGGCTGGCCGCATACACGGCGCCCGACCACGACCACGCGCGCGGGTCGCCTTCATCGCCATACTGCGCCACTTTCGACAGGTCGACGGAACCCACCAGGTCGGCCAGGTCGGCCGTGGTCGGATCGTGCGGCGCATAGGTGCCGATGCCGCAGCGGCCCGCTTCCGAGATGGCGATGCGCTCGACGGGCATGCGCAGGAAGTCGCCCTGGTATTGTTCTTCCAGGCGCGCACTGCAATGCGGACACAGTTCGCCATGGATGTCGACGCCGTAGCTGGCGCGGAAATCGGCGCGCATGCCGTGCGGCACCAGTTGCAGCGGCGATTCATGCACGGGACAGCCGGCGATGCCGTACAGCGCGCCTTCCTCGCTGCGGCTGTATGCTTCCAGGCCCCGCTTGAGCAGGATCACCATGGTCGACTTGCCGCCAGAAGGGGGGCCCAGCAGCAGAAGCATGCGCCGTCCCACCTCGGAGCCGGCGGCGGCCGCCTTGAAATAGGCGGCCACGCGGTCGATGGCGTCGTCGATGCCGAACAGTTCATCGTTGAACAGGCGGCAACGGAAATGGCCATCGCTGTCGGTGTGGCCATTCCAGCGCATCATGTCCCACAGATACTGGTGGGCGCTGCGCGCCAGCAGCGTGGCGTTGGCGGGCATGACCTGGTCGATGAAGTCGGCGAAACTGCCGCGCCAGGGACTGAGGCGGTGCTGCGCGCTGTAGGCCGCCATGCTGCGCACGAAGTGCCCACGCTGGCTTTCGCCCGCTGCTGCTGCTGTGTCTGCCGCTGCTGCCGCCGCCGGCG